>JBBSWA010000032.1:0-16349 GCA_038046485.1 Nanobdellota archaeon | reverse complement strand
GTCTAATGCTGACAAATCCTCTGTGCCTAAGTCCTGACCTAAGCTGTCTGCTTCTGCAATGGAACTCTCCATCCTGCTCGCATCAGTATCCGCCGATACAGGCATGGAAGCGCTCACTATAGGTTCAGGAGCCTTTTCTTTTACTGAAGGTGTAGATGGAGTCATTTCCTTTTTAGCACATGCTACCAACAACACCAACAGGCACAAAGTTAAATATAGGGTTTTGCTATTCATACGATCCCTCCTCAAGACGAAGCTTCAGCAGAAATCTGCGTCTCTGCAACTGCTGAAGTCAATGCTTCATCACCACCCTTCAAGGCTTTTAGATCCTGAAGGATTTTCTTCAACAAAGCATGGGCTTCTTTTAAAGCTTTTTGGCTGTCTTGCAACTTAGCGGTGGCTTGTTTCATCAGCTCATCCTTTTTTCCAGACTCTGCTGCTTTTGCCTGCTCAAACAAGCTTACTGCTTCTTTATGAAGACCTTTAGCTACTTCTACCTTAGCTTTGAAGATAGATGAATCTACCCGAGAGGTGTCTACACCTTTTTCCTTCAACTTTGCTAAAGCCTTGTCCAATCGAGCCACTAAGCTGTCTGCGTTTTTCAACACATTACCTAGCTTATTCGCTACAACTAGGTGCATCTTTAACTGCAAACCTTTTCGAGCTTCCTGAATTGCCTTTCGCAATTCCTTGGTTGCCAATTGGATTTCTTCTTTGGAACTTGCCTCTGTTAAGGCATCCACTTTTACTTTAGCTGCATTGATGGCTTCAATACGGGCATTGATTTCAACGATCAAATCGGCTGTGTTTTCCAACTTAGAGTCGCTGATTCGAGTCTTTGCACTTTCCAAGAACTTCAAGGCTTCCTCTGCAGCAACACCCAATTGGGTCTTTACCGAGAGCTTTGCTTCTGAGCGCATTTGCTTGCACTCATCTGAAGCTTGGCCTTTACATGATTTCAAATCTTCTTTCATGACTTTCAGGTTTGCACGGAACTCTTCCCGAGTCTTCTTTAATTCTACTCGAGTAGAATTTCGTAATTTACGAACATCCCGAACAACGTAACGAGCTTCTTTCATCTCTTCACGATTTTCTTTTCTTTCTTCATGACGTTCTTTCATGTTTGCCAAAGCCATTTTTCGTGGCCTAAGCTTACCTGAAGCTGCTGTGTTGTCTTGCGAAGACGTTGTCACAGCAGTATTCGCACTACTTTCTGTTGAAGTACTGGTATCGACATTTGCGCTGGCATCTGCTGAGCCTTCTACGGCTAAGACCAACGGTACTAGGCTAATCAATAATATGGCTAGCCATGCTATTGTTTTCATGTTTCCACCTCGTTAAGCATCCTATCTTGGTTTAACTATCTATTTTTTACTTATAAATATACTTTCAAAAAAGGAGATTAAAAGATTTTTTTATCTCTTTAAAGCTTTATAAAAGTTCATTTATTCTTCTTTTTCTTTAAATCGGCCAAAATGACCTATTTACTCGTGTAAGTTCTTAAAAGCACACATATCTTTATATATTTACTTCAGCACCTCCCTCCATGCAAAAAATGCTTCTTTTACTTCTCCTACTGCCTTTTGCCAGCGCCCTTACCATTCAAGGCACTGTTTATGACTTTAACCTCAACCCAGCTCCGGCCATTGTTGAGATCAATACAAGCCCTCAACAATTGATGGTCACTAAAGATGGCACATATACCTTTCAAGTACCTTCGGGCGAATACCTCCTCAAAGCGAGGCACACCCAGATCCCTGCTGAAACCTCTGAAGAAATCACTGCCCAACGTGAAGGTCGGTATACTCTTGATTTAATCCTATTCCCCAAACTAGATGAAGACTTGGAATTGCAAAATCCAGAACTAGAAGAACTTGAAAACCTAGCCTTGGAAAACCCTCATGCGACTTGGCCTTATTGGATGGGCGGAATCGTTGTGGTTTTATTCGGCCTTTATTTACTAAAAAAATCACTTAAACATACGCCTGTGGGGACTCTTTCCAATGATCTCCACCCACTCTTAAGGTTTATTGAAAAAAGTGGTGGAAGAACCACCCAAAAAGACATTCGTAAGCAATTTAATCATTCTGAAGCCAAGATCTCCTTGATGTTGGATGAATTGGAAGCCAAGGGAGTTATTCAACGCATTAAGAAGGGACGAGGGAATATTGTGGTGAAGAAATAAAAATGGTCTTCGTCAAATCAAAAAAAGGCTATGATTTATGGGCAGATAAATATACTGGCATCTGGGTAGAGAGTTTCGAACAAAACCATCTCATTGAAATGTTAGGCAATATAAAAGGAAAAACCGCCCTTGATGCTGGGTGTGGTGCAGGAAGAAACATTATTAAACTCGTCCACAAAGGAGCCAAAGTTACAGGAATCGATATTTCTCCTAAGATTATTTTTGAAGCTCAGCAAAAATTGCATAAGAAAAAAATAGATGCCCCACTCTTTGTTGGAAATCTTACAAAATTACAATTTCCAAACGAAACGTTTGATATCATTATTGCCAGTTCTGTTCTAGACCATATAAAGAACCTCAAACCTGTGTTTAAGGAATTCGAGCGCGTCCTTAAAAAGAAAGGTGTCTTGCTCTACTCTGGACTCCATCCTAATGCAGACGTATGGCTCCATGCCGCCCAATTCACAAAAAATAATACTCAATACCTTTTGGAAGAATATCCACATTCCTTTGAAGAAATTAAACAATTGGTCTGCAAGAACTTCTTAGTGCAAACGAAAGCGATTATATTACGTCTTAGCAACAAACAGAGGATGTTTTACCCTAAAAGGATCTTTGAAAAGGAAAGAAACAAACCTGTTTATATGATCTTAAAATTTGAAAAGAAAGATTTATAAAAACACGCTCGCAAAAGAAGATATGCGACTACTGATTCCCTGGCTTTTACTGTTCTTCCTTTTGTCCACCCTTGTTCTTGCTGACGTTGCATCCATTGGTTTTGAACAGAAAACCCTCATCCAAGGCACCCCCCAGACGGTGACGGTGACCCTTACAAAGACCTTATTTGACATGAGCGATGTGGACATGGAACTCACCCTCCAAGGACCAGGCTATTTTGCTCCTAAAGGAAAGAAAACGACGATCCACCACAACGCAATTACCAAAACCCAAGCTGACACCTTTACCGTGTATCTTGACGACCAGTATGATGGAGTTACTTCTGAAGTCAATGTCAGCTACAAACTCACGTATGATACCCGCACAGGCTCTCATATTGAAAAAGGACAAGGAAGCTTCCAAGGCATCTGGTCGGAACAAAGCAACTGCCTTGCCCAACTTAACTTGTGCCGGGCTGCCATGAACAGCAAAGAACAAGAAGAATCTATTAGAGATCAACCCAGCCCCAGCCAAGGCATTAGCACCATTGCCGTTCTCATCCTGTGCCTTTTATGCTTGATTTTAGGGGGATTCCTCAGCTATAAAGTTACGCAGCATTTCTACCCGCCGAAACAACAGAGTTGATAAAAAGTGAAATTATATCTTGTTCCTATCCTTGTCCTTCTATGTTTGACCCTTGGCTGTACCCAGCAAAAGTCCATTCGAATGGGTGTAATTCTGCCTCAAACCGGCAGTGGAGCAGATCAAGCCGAATGGCAACGACAAGGGATCGAGCTTGCAAAAGAAGAGATTAACAATGCTGGCGGTTTACACGGCCTCCCTGTTGAACTCATTTATGAAGATAGCAAAGGAGGCGATCCAAAAGAAGCCCTTTCCGCCTACCAAAAACTAACTGCCTTCCAACCCTTAACTGCTTTACTCACCTGGGGATCAGGGGTTGGTATTGCACTCACTAACTTCAGCAACCAAGATCATGTCATCCAGATGGGAATCGCCACGGCCAGCCCTGCCTACTCCACTCCAAACGATTATACATTTCGCGATTATCCTAGCTCAGTATCCGAAGGGGCTTTTCTTGCCGACCTTGTTTTTAATCAACTTCATTATTCCAAGATAGCCATCCTCTACATCAATAACGACTATGGATTAGGGATGAAAAAAGCATTTTCTAAAAAATACAGTGAACTGGGCGGAACCATCGTAGCGGAAGAAGCTTTTGACAAAGGGACGACGGACGTACGAACTGAACTTACCAACATCCAATCCACACAACCTCAAGCTTTGTTCCTTACCACCTACCCCCTAGAAGGGGCCATCATCGTTACGCAAGCCAAAGAACTTGGTTTAAAACTGCCCTTTATCGCCTCCACCGCCATCCTAGGAGGAAAAGGATTCTTCGATGTCGCTGGAAACTCAGCCGAAGGACTTCTTGCCAGCCGGCAAAAATTTGATCCAAGCGATCCCAACCCAACTACACAAACCTTTACCAAGCTCTACAAATCAAAATATGGAACAGATCCTAACATTTACAGTGTCTGGGCCTACGATGGCCTCAAGGTTCTTGCCTCTGCCATGAAAATATGTGAAGATCCTAAAGATACTCTTTGTATTAAAGACCAATTACTCGCGACTCGTGACTACCCTGGCGCAATCGGAAAGATCTCTTTTGACAAAAATGGTGACATCCAAGCTGACTTCCAAGTTTTTGTAGTCAAAGGAGAACGATTTGAACCGTACGCCATACCCTCCTGACCCTTTTCTTAGAGCTCCCTAAATCTTGCCTTGATCTCTTTCAAGATGGATCTGAACTCAGACGTATCCTCTATATTCTCCTTCCAAGCCAAACCCTCCTTAGCCATATCGTACTCATACTTGATGAAGGCACCACCTATAGGGTTACCTGACGTTTCGTCTCTGTTTCTTCCGAGCAGCCAAAGCGTATCGGCTAACTGGGAAATGGTTTGCACGTCATGTGTAGAAATCAAAATCGTCATGAACGGATGGCTTTTGACAAGATTTCGCATCAGATTTCTTATATCCTCGATCATCAAAATATCGAGATTGCTAAACGGCTCGTCCATGACTAAAAACCTATCTGTGTACACCAACCTTTGAGCGATGGCCAACCGTTGTTTCTGCCCACCCGAAAGCTGATGAGCCCTTGCGTACGTGTGCTCTTTTAATCCTACTTGCTCAAGCAGCTCAAAAGCTTTTTTCTCTGCATCTTCTCTTGACGTTCCTTGACGTTTACCTAAACGTATCAGGCCTTCCAGTGTTTGTATATTTCCCTCCAGATCGTGCAGCGTTGGTTCCAGTGCGTAATCTTGAGGAACATAACCTACCGCTACTTTGTCATACGGAATGGGGCGACTGTATTCTCCAATGACTTCATAAAAATGCACGCTTCCACTTGTTGGCTGCTGAAAAGCTGCCATGGAGCCTGCAATACAACGGATCAATCTTGTCTTTCCAACTCCTGAAGGCCCAATGATCCCAACTACCTGACCATACGGTTCCCCACTTCTATAAAGTTTCTTTACCTCTGCATTCACTCCTTCCAATATAAGCTTTCCACCCAAGTCCAACGAAAGATCTTTAACTTCTAGAACACGCTGTCTTCGCTCGTAATCCTCTTGCATATTCTATAGAATACAGAAAACCTTTTATATTTCACCTATATCTTCCCTATAATGTACCAATCCCTCCTAAAATGGGACATCTACGAGATCAGCGCTCAAACCTCTTCCTTACATGGAGTCAAACTTAGAGGTAGGATCCGAAAATTTGGCATTGATCACCAAAGAAACATCTTGGCTGAGAATACTCAAGATCAGGAGAACCAAGTACGATTTGCCGTCCCTACAGGAGAGAATGTCTCTGATCTGGAAACTTTTCTTCTTGGAGTTGTACCTGATTGCAGCGTGAAACAAGTTATGGTTGGTGTAGAAAACCCTGTATTGTCCAAACTTCTTGTTAATCAAGTAGACCGGTACCAACTTTAATATGTACGGACGCGCTTGGAGCGCGGGATTGAAAATGCTTATAAAAAAGGAAAGGCTTTAAAATACCTTTTTATTCTCGTTGCAATAAGGTGGATAAAATGAGTGAGTACGAATATTTTTTTGATCGATCAAAACAACCTAGCTTAGAAGCAATTAGAGTAAATAGGCTGTTAGCTGAATTAGTCCCTAATGCGCAGGGTTTATCTCGTGATTATGGAATAGCTTCAAGATTAGATGATATTGCGACTCCATTCAAAGATGCTTGGAAAGGTAGCCAAGGCCACACGATGTATGGGCTGCCATATATAATTGAAGTTAGATTTGATGATCGTCAATTGGGAAGAGTTACAGTAGCCTCTGAAAGTGTATCTTTAGATGAAATTCGAAGAGTCTTATCCACACCTGCTTCAAGCAGATCTGCAAAAATTACTCCTCTGCTTTAGATCAAATCATCTTCTTGAGCACGGAAAGTTTAAATAACACTGGCTGTTTTGCTGTTTTATGAAAGTCAATGCCTATGCGGCTCCTGCGGCTGGAAAACAACTCGAAGCGTTTTCTTACGAAGCTAAACCTTTACGAGCGCAAGATGTGGAAATTAAAATTACGCATTGTGGGATTTGTCACAGCGATGTACACTTAATTGACAATGATTGGAAGATCAGCCAATATCCTTTAGTTCCAGGACATGAAATTGTTGGAATAGTTACGGAAATTGGTAGTGAAGTTAAGGGATTGAAGAAAGGCGACCGGGTCGGTGTGGGTTGGCAATCAGAAAGCTGCATGAAATGTGAATATTGCTTAAAAGGCGAAGAAAACCTATGCCCTGAGAATAAAGCAACGTGTGTAAATCAATACGGCGGCTATGCTGAGCGCATTCAATTGGATTATCGTTTTGCCTTCTTGATCCCTGCAAATTTAGATAGTGAGAAAGTAGCGCCGCTTTTGTGCGGCGGAATAACTGTTTACTCCCCTTTGAAGAGGTGGGTGAAACCCTCTATGAAAATCGGCGTGATTGGACTTGGAGGCCTTGGACACCTTGGAGTATTGTTTGCCAAAGCCATGGGCTGCGAAGTAACTGTTTTCAGCCATACACCTGAAAAAGAGAAAGAAGCGAAGCAGATGGGAGCCCATCAATTTGTGACTCATCCTGAAAAAGAGAGTGCAGGTTCCTATGATTTTATCCTTAACACATCCCCTGGATCGATTGACTTATCCAATTATATGAAAATCATCAAGAATAGTGGTGTGTTTTGCCAAGTTGGAGCTATGAGCACACCTTATAACCTTCGCGCCAATGATGTCTTGCACAACAAGATCGTGTGCGGCAGCGTAATTGGCAGCCGAAAGGGCATTCAAGAAATGTTGCAGTTTGCGGCTAAACATAAGATTGAAACGGTGACGGAAGCCCTGCCTTTGTCTAGTGTGAATGAAGCGATTCTTAAAGTACGAGAGAATAAAGTACGGTATAGGATGGTTCTGACGATATAGTAGAGGAAAAGAAATCCTAACCTATTTAAATGTCGTTCTGCTTCCTTTTTTCATGGATGCTCGACTCCTTGAAGTTAGGAAAGATGACGGTAGCAGTTATAGAGCTTTACAAATTGGTAGCGACCTCTATAGGAAAGAAGGGGATGGGGGGAACGCCCTAGGGAGATGGCATCTTTATGGAGGGATTACACCTGCAGAAGAAGCAAAGATTACCTATGCGAATGATCATTCTCTTGATGAAGCTATCCCCATTGCAGAAAGAAATCCTGATCCCAAACCAGGTGATGGAATTTTTGTAAGGCCTGTAGATAGCCCGAGAGCTAGAGAACTAAAAGAAGAAGCTGCTAATGCACTCCGATTATCTGGCATTGTAGTCAGTACGACTCCTGTTACAATCCGGCAGAATCCACATAAAAGCGACATTTCAGATCTTCTAACTTCCTAAATCCTCATTTCTGCTTGTTCCTTAACAAAACCCATATAAAGAAACCCCTTCTTTACTTTTTTCTATTACGTTCGGGGTTGTAGTGTAATCAAAAAGCAAAGCTTTTTGGAACACATACACCCCCTCCTTCGTTAACACTCAGTCGGGGTTGTAGTGTAACTTGGTATCACACAAGGTTCGGGGCCTTGTAATCCCGGTTCAAATCCGGGCAATCCCATGTCTTTTTAAAGAAAGTTCTTTTCCGTCTTTCTATGTCAACAGATATCTCCGGTACTTTTTCTAAACAAGAAATAGAGCAGGTTAGGACTAATCTCACACCTATATTCCCTACTGAAGTGGATGGTTTCTGTAACAACAAGCCCACTAAATATGAGGTGCATCTAAAGCTTGGTTATGATTTTGAACCGGGATTTGGGTCTTTTGTTATGCCCTATCTTATTGTAGAAGAAGTGCTGAAAGGAAACATTGTGGATTTTATAGATAATCCTACCCTTAGAGACAGGCGCACGTGGAATTCACCTTTATACTGCACTACCGCTCTAATCTTTCCTGAGCATTGTTTAGTTTTGTCTGACAATGTCTTTTTCAAACAACACTATCCAGATGCGCTCAAAGCGCTAACTGCGCAAGGCTATACGGTTGTTGAAAGTCAAGAAGGAGGTCATTTACATTGGACACGTAAGATAAAGCTTGAAGTCTTAGCCACTCTCAGAAACCCTGCTCTCACGAATCTTAAAGCTGCCGATTTTAGAGCCACAGAAATCTTAACCATTCTCTCAGATCACCTACCAGAAGAGGCAGAATCTTACACCTTCGGAATCTTTACACCCAAATGGCGGAAAAGGCCAATAGAAATTGAATATGATGATGTTCGTGAAGGAGAGCTGGTTGTAAAGAGAGTAAAAAAATTAGTAGATGTTCATCGTTCGTGGGCGAATAACTCCTTAGAGGGATTAGTTAAAGGCCTTGCTTTGGCCCGCGCAGTAGGCCTAACTTCGAGAGTAAAAACCCAAAATGGTGTAAAGCACATTCCTATGATTGATTTTGGTTGTGGCCAGGTAGCTGCGGTTCGTGACACGTTAACCTCTCTCAGTGCAGAGGGCATGATTGTAAACTCAGGCAATTCTTATCATTTCTATGGCTTTAATCTTTTGTCAGAGGCAGAATGGCAGGCTTGGATTGGTGAACTTGAAAACAGGGTCAATGTTGATGAACATTGGCCAGAGCTTCAGCGTGCGCAGGACTATGCCATGCTTCGCCTTACACCATCTAGAGGGAAATTATATCAACCGCGTTTCGTAGAGCTTTATCCCAATCAAAGGCCTGTTTCTGATGGGCGCGCCGTGAGAAGCCAACTACATTTGGTTGCGTAGATAACAAGGCTACCGGTTCGAATCCGGGCAATCCCACTTATTTCTTTTTCAGAAACCTCTTTAACGCAGGCAAGGTCAAGATATTGTGCTCTAACACGGCATCGTATATTAGATGGCTGTGGATTGAATATACATATTTTTCTCTGATTTTCTTGAATTGCAAGATGGCTTGCTTTTGGACAGGAGCGATCTCCTGTGTCAACAGGTCGAAGTGCTTTACCTTCTTTAGATCTTTGGGCGTAAGGAACCAGAGATCTATCTTCCACCGCTCCCTTTTCTTTCCAACCGCATTCAGTTTCATGTAATACGCTCGAGGAATAGCCAGATCTGGATGTCGATGCCTTACATAGTCGAAAAAAGCACACATATAAAAATTAGGAATTTTGAGGATCTTATTATAAGCCTGAAGAACTCTTTTCTTTGTGAATGAAGAGGCCATCACATAGATGTCCACATCCGGTTTCATCATCAGATCTGCTGCATAAGAGCCTGTACACTTGACCGTACCGAATTCTTTTAGAATACTAAGAAGCCTTGAGGCTGTAAGAATCTTTTGTGCTGCTCTATGCAACTGCTGACTTTCCTTAAGAAGGCTGTTTTTCACCCTCTGTTGAATATCTGCCCTTTTATTAATTTTCTGACAAGTGGTAAAGATCGTTTATAGACAATTCCTCCCTTATAGCCCTGGAAAACCCTGTTTACGATTAAAACGATAAATTTATCAAGCCCAAAAGACTACCTGAAATTGCCATGGTTGTATTCTTTTCCTTCGCAAGAGGGGAAAGAAACAACCTTGTTATTTCTTTTTTCGTATTTGTTTAACATCTATGAAATCCTTGAAGTCTAATACTCAGCGCTACTCCCCCGA
Organism: Nanobdellota archaeon; assembly: GCA_038046485.1. Taxonomy (GTDB): domain Archaea; phylum Nanobdellota; class Nanobdellia; order Woesearchaeales; family SM23-78; genus JBBSWA01. Next base: position 6,310 of record JBBSWA010000032.1, on the reverse strand, counting down.
AGGTGCTCAGAAACGTTCCGTTTCTGGCACATGGACTTTGAGTCCATTGGGCCGTCCCCCGTAACGCGCTTACTTGTTTATCTGCGTGGATTTCACCCTGAAGATGCACAGAAATCCAGAATTTCTGGCACAAGGAACGTTGTTCCTTTGTGCTAAACAAACCTCTTCCTAAAAAGGGACCATACGGTAGAAGAGCTTCTTTGCCAGCTCTGCAACCACCATATACCCGAATAGAATAAGGGCCAAAATCCAAATAAAGGATAGCGGCAAGGGCATAAAACCGAATAACAAGCCTAATGAAGTAAATGGAAGAACGAGTGTCACGATTGCTATTAACAAGGTTGCCCATGACAAGTACTTTCCTGGCCGACTCTTAAAGAAAGGCTTACGCGTACGAATCACTAACACCACCACTGAAGCTGAGATCACAGACTCCACAAACCAACCTGTTCTAAACAAGTACTGATTGGCACCCAAGTACCATACCAAAGTCCCAAACGTTAGAAAATCAAAAATGGAGCTTACCAAACCAAAAACAATCATGAACTTACGAATGAAATGAATGTTCCAACGCTTAGGCTGACTTATGAGCTCTGCATCCACCTCGTCCGAGGCTAATGTCATCTCTGGAAGATCTGTGAATAAATTGGTAAGCAAGATTTGTTTTGGCAACAATGGAAGAAAGGGCAGCAGTAAAGAAGCGCCCGCCATACTAAACATGTTCCCGAAGTTAGCACTTGTCGCAATGAATACATATTTCATCGTGTTTGCAAAGGTCTTACGACCCTCTTTTACTCCCTCCACTAAAACTTCCAAGTCCTTCTTTAACAATACAATGTCTGCTGCACCTTTGGCCACATCGACTGCATCATCGACTGAAATTCCCACATCCGCTGCGTGAAGTGCCGAAGCATCGTTCACCCCATCCCCCATGTATCCCACTACATTTCCTGCTTTACGAAGAGCCAAAATAATGCGCTCCTTATGGTTAGGCTCTACCTCTGCGAATACATCCACTTCATTTACCCGTTTGAGCAAGGCTTCCTCACTCATCTCCTCCAACTCCTTACCTGTCATAATTTTTGACTTAAACAGCCCAACTTGTTCACTTAGGTGCCTTGCCACAAAATAATTATCTCCTGTAATCACCTTCAATGAAACCCCTAACTTCCGCAAGCGCTGCACTGTATCTACAACGCCTTTCTTAATCGGATCTTCCAATACTAAGAAACCCAAGAAGGTCATCTTTTTTTCATCTTCCTTTGCAATCCTAACCTTTTTTTTCATATCCTGATACGCTACACCTAATAATCGATACCCTTTGCTACTTAGATCCTTATACTCCCTTTCCAATTTTTTTTTCACCTGGGCGATTGCTACTGGCGATCTTCCTCCTTCTGCTGAGGAACAAACGCTTAACACACTATGCAAAGAACCCTTTGTCACCATGACATGCTTTCCTTCCATCTTAACCAGAACACTTAAGCGCTTACGGACAAAATCATACGGAACCTCATCCAATTTTTCACAATCTGAAATATCCACATGATGCCTGCGAATGGCATCATCAATTGGATTGCGGAAGCCTGATTCATAGATCGCATTTAGATAGGCATACAGACGTACCTTTTTACTTTCTACCCCATTTACATCCAAGGCTGAATGCACATGCACTTTCCCTTCTGTTAAGGTCCCTGTTTTATCCGAACAGAGCACATTCATGCTCCCGAAGTTCTCAATTGAAGAGAGCTTTCGAACAATTACGTTTTGAAGGGCCATGCGCTTTGCGCCTTGCGAGAGATTGATACTGATAATTGCCGGTAAGAGCTGGGGTGTTAGCCCCACGGCTAACGCCAATGAGAAGAGGAATGAATTGAGTACATGACGACCTAAAAATACGTTAATGGCAAAAATTCCCATCACCAGCACCAAAGTTACTTCCATTAAGAAATACCCGAACTTCTTAATTCCTGTTTCAAATTCAGTTGGAGGCTCCTCCTTACCCAGGCGCTCTGAAACCTTGCCTAGTTCTGTATCCTTACCTACATTTACCACCAAGGCCTTAGCACTTCCACTCACCACATGTGTACCCATAAACAACACGTTTGAACGACGAGCTAATGCTGTTTTTACCGGCAAAACACCTGCTTCCTTTTCTACCGGGTAGGTCTCACCTGTTAAGGTCGCTTCATCCATGAATAAATCTCTTGACTCCAAGATTCGACAATCGCCTGGAATTCCCTGCCCGGCTGACAACATCACGATGTCTCCTGCAACGACTTCTTCAATGGGAATGCTGACCTGCTTTCCCTCTCGCAATACCAAGGTCTTCACCTGAACTAAACTGAGCAGTTTTTCTACAGCATCCGAAGCTCCTTTCTCCTGCCAAAAACCAAGCAGACCGCTTACGATGACAATTCCCAAAATGATTAAGGCATCTGAGGTATCACTTAGAAAAAATGACAACACTGCAGCGATGAACAAGATCAAAATAATCGGACTTGTAAACTGCTGCAAGAGAAGACCCCAAACTCCTTGCTTCTTGGGTTTTAGAACCGTACCTGAAGAAATCCGCGCTTTGGCTTCCTTTGAAGCTAGACCTGAACTTTGAGAGTCTAGTTTCTTTAGCACTTGCTCCCCGGACACACTCCAAAAAGGCTTCTCCCCCATAGCTCCTCCTTAAGCTTGACTGTTTTTTAATGTTGTGGAAATCACCAACAATAAGTATAAATACAAGATTTTTCTAAAAAACACATGCCCGACCACTGTCCCTTGTGCCAAACAGAACTGGTTCCAAACAAATGCAAGGAACTGTGCTTCAACTGTGGATATAGGAAGGACTGTAGTGATCCGTTTTAATCTTATTTTTTAACTTCTTTATATCGAAAGCAGCCCACTAGATGATCATTCACCATGCCTGCGGCTTGCATGAAGGCATAACAGATGGTGGAGCCGACAAACTTGAATCCTTCTTCTTTCAAGGCCTTGCTCATTGCATCTGATTCTATCGTCTTGGCCGGCACCTGTTTTATCACCTTCCACTTGTTCTGGATGGGCTTGTGCTTTACGAACTGCCAGATGAATTGGTCGAAAGATCTGGATTCCTTCTGAATCCTTAAGAACTGCTTGGCATTTTCGACTGTAGCAAGGATTTTCAGACGGTTTCGGATGATGCCTGCGTCCTGCAGAAGCACCTTTATTTTTTTATCACTATACTTAGCGATCTTTACCGCATTGAAGTTATCAAATGCTTTTTCAAAGTTCTTTCGCTTGTTTAGAATGGTAGACCAGCTGAGACCTGCTTGAAAGGCATCAAGGACCATGAACTCGAAGAGCTTTCGGTCATTGTGCAAGGGAACACCCCATTCTGTATCATGATACCTCATCATTAACTCGCTTCCCAAGCACCAATCACAGCGTTTCATTTTTTCCTTTTCTTCCAAGCTTTGCTAGAGACTTTCCCTTGCTTGAAATCTTTTTTGCATATCGATCAATGTCCTTCAAAAAGGCGTCGATGGGAATCATCTCTGTCTTCTGAATGTGACTCCAATGCTCTTCTTTTTTCTTTAAATCAGCGATGTGCTCTACCTTGGCCTTGATTACCGAGTTTAAGTCCTTACTTAGGTCTTCTATCACAACGCCGATCTGCTTTTCTCCCAGGTAATGCGGCAATACCACATAATCCGCCCCTTCATCATAAAGCCTCAATGAATCCTTCACCCGGTTCGCTGCTACAATAATTACGACCTTACTTTCCAACTCCCGGAAATGCTTAATGACTGAAAGACTCTCGCGCAACTCAGTTGAAGTGGATATTAACACCTCCACTTTTTTTGCATCCAAGCCTTCCAATAACTCTGAATCACTGAGATCCCCATATACGCATGTCACTCCTTTTGCGCGCAGGTGACGGATTAAGTCTGGATTTTTATCCACCACTAAGACAGAGCGCTGCACGGCCTTAAAGCGATCCAATAAGCTTGAATCCATTGATTCATACCCATATAAAACAACTGAAGGCTGAACCTTCACTATGGCCTTCAAGTCTTTTGGTTTCTTGAATATCTGATCCAACCAGCGCATGTACTTCTCTAAAGCATAATAGATCCGATCGTCGTACTTGATCAGATAGGAGGATAAGGTCATGGACAAAATGATGAGCAAAATGGTTAAGGAGAGCATGTCCGCTCCCACATGACCCAGCACCATTCCTTGAGCCACTACAATCAAACCGAACTCGCTTGCCTGACCCAGGTAAATACCTGAAAAGAATGCAGTTTTCTTATCATAATGGAAAAATAAGGCCAAGAACAATATGATGATGGGCTTAACCAATAAGATTACACCAAGCAAAATCACCGTCGGAACAACTAACTTACCTAGCGAAGGAACTGCAATTTGCATCCCTAACGCTACGAAAAATAAGGTGTTGAAAAAATTCGCTAATGCTTTAATTCGGGTGATGAGATCGGCTGAATAGGGAATGTTTGCAATCATGACCCCTGCCACGAAGGCACCGATGCTGATCGAAAAACCTAACTTCATCGCTAGGAAGGCGAAGCCAAAACACAAGGCCAGACTCGAAATGAAGAGCAACTCTGGGTATCTTGCGGCAAAATGAAACAAACCCGGCAAGGCATACTTACTTAATACAAAGCCACAGGCAAGCAACAACAACCCTTTCACTAAAGAAAGCCCAAATAAAGTAAAGGAGAAATGATCTGCGTTGAACAGGAACGATAGCGCCAAAATGACTAAGACATCTTGAAGGACGAGTATTCCTACAGTAATTCTGCCGGATAAGGTGTCCAATACTTTCTTGTCCGCCAGCCAAGAAACCACGAGTAAGGTACTGCTAAAGGCCACCACGATTCCAATGTAAATAGACTCTAAACCCTTGAATTGCAGCACTTTTGCGACTAAAAAGGCCACTAAAAACGTCAAAACAACCTGCAAAACACCACCGATTAGCACGACCTTACCTACCTCTTTGATCTTGGAGAAATTCATCTCCAGCCCAACTACGAAGAGCAAAAAGGTAATGCCCAACTCGGCAATGATCTCGATGGTTTTAGCCTCCTTAATCAACTGAAGGCCAAAAGGACCTATGAGAAGACCTGCTAGAATGTACGCTAAAATGATGGGCTGCTTTAAGGCCTTGATGATGAAACCAGCTACCGCTGCAAAGATGATGATGATACCAATATCTGTAATTAGCTGCTCCATCGAGTGAGAACCTCTCTTTTAAGAGGCAAAGAAGGTATATAAATGTTTCCTCCCTCCAAAATGAAACGGGAACTAAACAGAAATGAAACGGAAAAGATAAAAACCCCCTCATCAACCCCCTTGCATGAAGAAGGTCTTCTTGATGGGCTTACTCTTTGCCTTACTCCTTGGCTGCGAGAGCATTGAAGACATGCAAAAAAAGGTAGAGAAGATCAACACCACTGGAAATCAGACTTTACAGGCGCATGTACTACCTCCTTCTGCTGAAGAACCTCCTTTACCTCAAAAACAAGAGGATCACGAAGAAAGCCTTAAACCTACCCTTCAAGACATCAAAAGCTTACCCCCACCTGTACAAAATGATACCCCTACCCCGAATATTACTGTTGAGCCTCTAAAACATGAAACGCTCACCTTTGTTCCTACTCGTGTTGGTAATGACTGTGCCAGCCTTCCTAAGGTATTATGTAACCAGAAAGATGAGTGCGAATATACTGTTGATGAAAATACAGGGAAACGGTACTGCCGACAACGCTGCAAGGTTTACCCCCTCACTGAATGTGCGAATGCCGGAAACTGCCTGGTCAAGAGCGATCGAAGAAACAACAGCATTTGCATTACGAACTGCGCCGCCTTTAGCAATGCAGACCTGTGCGATCGATACGCCGACTGTGGCTGGAGAGAAGGCAATTGTACAAGCCTAGGCATTCGATAAGGTTTATTTTTTAGAACTCTTGGATTTCTTAGGACTTTTAACTTTTTTTGCTTCTTCTGGTTTCTTTACTTTTTTTACTTTCTTTGCTTCTTTGACTTTATTTACTTCTTTTGCTTTTTCTACTTTTTCCTTAGGCTTTTCTTCTTTCTTGGGACTTTCGGCCTTTTTGAACTTACGGCCGGCTGACAAGTCATCCACTACTTTCTTGAAGACTTCTTCTTGCTTATCGGAAAGCCCACCATATCTTAGATACGCATCTTTAATATTTCTTAAGAAGCTGGACTGCTCGTATAACTCAGGCGCAATGTCAAACAAGGCCTTAAACTTGGGATCTGTAATGGGCTTATTGATCTCCTTCATCTGACACTG
>JBBSWA010000031.1:0-45308 GCA_038046485.1 Nanobdellota archaeon | reverse complement strand
CTTAAAGTCTTAGAAATCAAAATCTTAAAAAGGAAGTAATTATGCAACACAGCAGGTGCAAAATCCTTGTCCGATTTTTTTGTAGTCAAAGACAGCCTTGTAGGCTTTGATGGCTTCTTTCTCAAGTTTCTTAATGTTATAATGAATGGTCGTCGCCGGTTGGCCTAGTTTTTTCGCAATGCGAGCGATCTGCGGCGTCGCATAACCTTGATGAAACAGCTCAACAATTTTAGGGGTAATATCCTTCATAATATGGTATAATCTACGGTTATTTATATATTTAATGCATATTATTTGAATATTATACAATAATATATATTAAGGTTGAGCTCTCACTCAATACATAGGTGTACAGAAACCACAAGGAGGATTCAACATGACAACTGAAACTGCGCAACCACGCGCTGAGGGCCTTTACTTCAAGCAGTCCGAGCTCTAACGTTTTCTGGGTGACTTCTGAGATCATTCCAAGAGTTCAAAACACGAATCGATTCTTGGATTTGTCTAAAGAGCTTATTAGTACCCTTTGCCCTTATGTTGACGTTTCGCATGAATTTCAAGATGCTAGAGTAGATCTCAAGAGAGTAGCAAAAATCGTTCAAGAGGAAAAAGAAAGAGCGGGTTGTCCTGTTCTGTTCATAACACCTGAGCAAGAGTTGTACCAAGATATCTTAAAAGGCGAAGAAGTAGTTCCAGTAGACATTTCCAGAGTGGCAAATGTGATAGAGTGGAAAACAAAAGGTCATCGAAAGCATTTCCCACTGTTAAGTTCGAAACAGCAAGAGGCTTACAAGATATTCTTAGATAGCGTTGCTTTCACAGGAAGGTCAATAGAAGAAGTAAAGAGCGCATACGGTCTCGATGTTGCTGTTTTAGAGCTCATGGGGAGGCATGCTCCAAAAAAATTGGGTAAATTAGGCCTTCGATCCAGAAGCGCAAGGGATGTATCTGGCTTTGATGCTGTCTGGCACCTAGACGATTTTGTCCAGCCGATTCGTGCAAACAATAGAGATGTATCGGCATCTGAATTTCTAGAGACGATGTACCGATCGCTGTACAACAGAGATATGGATGAATTTTTAGGAGGATTCAAAAGGCAAGGCATAAAAACAGAACAAACTTCACCAAACCTGTTTTTAGAGATGGCCCGTCCTAATTCATACTTAGGGAGAAGCTTAAATGTAGACATGAGAGATTACTTTAGCCCGCACGCTGGAGATAAATTGCCAAGAGTGGTTGAATTAGTTAAGGAGTTGGAGTCCATGTACAAAGGAAAAGGAAGAGCATAAAATGATAAAACTCGGCGTTGTCGGATCCGCATTCCAATTAACAAAGGAAGAGATCGAGATAGCTCATGAAGTAGGGAAAGAATTATTGAAAAACGAACTCGACGTGTTGATCTGTTTTGATCCAGAATCATTGCCTATGGAAATGTGTAAAGAAATAGCTAAGGTAAAGAAGCCGACATGTTTCGTCTGTGACAAAAGAGAAGAAAAGGAAGCAAAAAAATTAGGTTTCCAAGCCCTTAATACGAATCTTCCGCGCATGTCTAGAGAACTCGTTTTTGTAAAGAATACAGATGCGCTTTTGGTGCTAGGTGGCGGAAGTGGAACCTTAATGGAAGTGACTTTTGCTTATCAGATGGGTAAACCTGTTTTTGTCTTGGAAGAGATTAAAGGTACGGTGGATATGTTCAAAGATAAGTTTTTAGACAAACGAGAAAGATTAAAAATTCAAGCCATACGTTTGAATCAAGTAAGCCAAATACCCTCTAAACGATAAAGTTCAATGAAACACAGTCTTAGTTCCTTCATGCATGGTTCTGCGTTGCAACGTGATGATGATTTCTTCAATGAGTGTAACGACTCCGACAATCACGCAAATAGATAGGAATAAGTTAGAATACCCATAGAGGACAGCATGGGCAAAGAACAAGTAAATCAAAATCAATTCCAACTTTCCAGAGTAAAGATGCAAAGGAAGGAATCGGTGATAGGTCCACAGCTGTAAACTCAGGTTGACGGCAAGCAGGATGAAAATCCAGATGATGAGTACGAGGTGGTCTTGGATCAGCTCAGGCAGCCATAGATACGCCCAAAAGACCATGGATAGCCCAATCAAGTTATCCACCAAGCTGTCAAATGCCGCACCAAAATGTGTGACTTGGTTGAGCTTACGCGCTAAATAACCATCCAAAATATCCGTGGCCCCGGCAAGAAGGAAAAAAAAGACAAAGGAAGTTCTATAGTTAAAGAGCGCCGTGTACCATAGTGGGAATAAGAGCAACAGTCGTAAAAAAGTGATCTGGTTAGGAATGAGCTCTAAGGCTTGAAGAACAGTAGGCGAAGTTCGCTTAGGAACCAACTTATTCTTTCGTCCACTTCGCTTTTTTGGGTTTCGTGTACTTTTCATGAATGGGATGGTCGCTTTCTTCATCGACCTCAATCTTCTCTTCAAACTCTTTCTCGAGTTTCTTGCGGATTTTATCGAGTTCGCTCATGAAACATATAATAGAAACACCTTATTTAAACGTTCTGAATTCCATCTATCTAAAATAAGTAAATTAGATAGAATTCTGACGTGATCAAGAACCGCTTATAAATAAGTAACATGCCGCAAAACGGCATATCGTCGAGCTATATTGGGGGTTCTTGACAGGTTACTAAGAAAGCTTTATAAGCCTCTTTCTTTAGCTCAGGATAGGTGAAGGATGGATCCGTTTAAGTCTTGGTTCTGGTGGAAGTCTCGGTCTAAAGAGTGGGACCTAGACCTGTTTAAGACGACAGCAATGCTGGGCTTAATGACTCTAGCTGGAAGTCTCTTTAACTTAGTATTTCATGTGATTACTTCAAGGAAATTGGGTCCAGAAGAGTACGGAACAGTAGGAGTCATAACCTCAATCATTCTTGCGGTAGCCATTGCAGGACTTGTAAGTGAAATGGTCATTACCAAATTCATCTCCTATTACCGAACAAGAAGCCAGGTGGAAATGATCATGTATCTTTCCATTTCAGCGTTTAAAGTATTTTTCTCAGTAGGGATAGTCATTGCATTGCTCCTCTTTCTATTTAATGGATGGGTGAGTTCTTTTTTTCATATGAAAAATGAAGGAACGGTGTTCTGGCTCGGAGCAGGAATCATCCTAGCGACAATAGAGCCGGTCGTGAACGGCACCTTGAGAGGCTTGCAAGAGTTTTTCCAGTTGAGTCTACTCAAGTTTTTCGATCCCTTGTTTAGGCTTTTGCTAGTAGTAGGTTTGTTCTTCATAGGATTTAAGACAAATGGGGCCATAGCGGCATTCGTTCTAGGAACCGTAGGCGCATATCTGATTGCATTAAAGCCACTTATGAAATGGAAGCGCATCAAGCTATATCAAGTAAAGCGTCATGAAATCTTGAGGTATGCTTGGCCAGTATGCTGCGTTTCTCTTGCCCTTTCCATTCTGTTGTATCTAGATGTGATTTTTGCAAAACACTACCTTTCAAGTGAGCTAGCAGGCAATTATCTTGCATTGTCTATGCTTTTTAAGATCCCCTTCATGATTTCCATATCACTTGCAAGCGTATTCTTTCCAAAAGTTGTAGAAGCATTTAGCACAAGTGCGGAAACAGCACCGTATTTCAAGTCCATCTTACGTTACCACTTGATCTCATCTGGGGTGCTGCTGTTGATTTTTCTTCTGTTTCCCAAGTGGATTGTCACAGCGGTTTTCGGCTCGAGTTTTGGAGGTTCAGAAATTCTCTTCGCAGGGACCCTGGCTTTCACGTTATTGTCCATCATCAATCTAGTCTATTCATATAAGCTAGCAAAAGAAGAGTATGACAACATTGCCTTATTGTGGCTCGCCTTCATGTGTGACTTGGTCTTTATCCTTTTGTTCCACGGTTCCTTAAAGGAGTTTGCCTGGGTGCAGCTTGGCTTGATGTCCGTCTTATTCATAGCCGTGATGATCTTAGAAAGAAAAGTGATCTTTGAAAAAGTGTATAAAAAGCCTTATCAACAAATCCGAATGGATGAGATGTAGTCAAATTTATAAAACCAAATGGATTTTCTAACGTAATGGAAGTAATTTCATGGCATCATCTCTTGCATTTTGTAACAGCAGCCTTGTCTCTATCCTTGTTCGGCTTGGCCTCTTTGGTCTATCAGCGGAATAAAAACAGGAAGTTCTTGTTCATCTGCGCAGCGTTCTTGATTTTCGCAATCAAGGAAGTGGTTTTGGCGATGAATATAATCGTATGGGGCTCAGCATCCGTGGAGGTCTTCACCCATGCCCTTAGCTTAGTCATTCTCGTGTTGTTCGCTCTTGGGATTTTAAGATGAAGCAAAAAGAGGACGCTTTGCTGTTAGAGACCAGAAAGAAGATTTATTCTTTAATCGAGCAGTTCCCAGGCATCCATTTCAGGGCTTTATATCGATTATATAACAGAGGAACAGGCAATCTAGAATACCATTTAAGATACCTGGAAAAGAAAAACCTGATCAAGGTTGAAAAAAGCAGGGGAAATAAGCGCCTTTTCCCTTTGGGGTTGAACGACTACGAGCGTAATTTATTAGGAGTTTTACAACAAGGGGCTTATCGACGAATCGTCTTAAAGCTATTAACAGATAAAGGGGTAAACCATAAAGAGCTCGTAAAGGAGCTCGGTAAGTTTCCTTCCACAATTACCACCTATCTGAACGTACTTGAAAAACAAAACGTGATTGTTTCCCGCAAGAAAGGAAGGGAAAAAACATACGAATTAAAAGACAAGGATGAAGTAGTAAAGATCCTCATTGCGTATAAAGAAAGCTTCTTGGATAAGTTAGTGGATAAATTTGTGGACACTTGGGAAGAATAGTTCGTTTTTCGTCCCTAAGGATATATAAGTAACTTGCTTTATTCAATAAAATATGAAATTAAGAAACATCTTGTTTCCAGCGTTGCTTGCTGGATCTCTTGTGCGTCCAAGTGGGGCCTACACTGGACCAAAAGAAGAACCTCAGCAAGTTGCAGCTGAAAGTACAGATTCTAAAATTCCAGCAGTAAATCTTACTGTAACAGTAATCGAACACTCCAAATCAGAATTAGATCAAGTCCCAGGGAGTGTAACAGAAGTTACTTCAGAAGACATTCAAAGAACACGTGCTCACAACTTGGAAGATGTCCTTGCATTTACGCCAGGGGTTTTTGCTCCATCCAGAACAGGTGCCGATGAAAGTCAGGTCTCTATCCGTGGTAGTGGGGGGCGCAATAACTTCCATCATCGTGGAACAAATGTGTTATTCAATGGCGTTCCGTATGGAGATGCAGATGGATTCAGTGACTTTGAAAGTTGGGATCCTTCAGCCACCAATCGTGTGGAAGTATGGAAAGGAGCAAATGCATTGCGCCTTGGGGGAAACACCATGGGTGGTGCCATTAACTTTGTCACAGAAACCGGTGCTACGGCTTCCCCGCTACAGCTTCGTTTAGGCGCAGGCTCAAATGGGTTGTTCAAGGGTCAATTTTCTTCAGGAAACGACAACGGACATATGGGCTACTACATAAGTCTTTCAGATACAGAGCTAGGTGGATATCGAAAGCACAGTGAACAAGGTAGACAAAGGCTCTTTTCAAATCTCGTTTGGAGACCAACTCAAAAAACAGATACACGTCTCGATATAGCTTACGCGCATGTCACCGAAGAACTTCCAGGTGCACTCACGCTCCAAGAGTTTAAATCAAATCCTCAAATGGCAGATCCAACGAATGTAGAGCAACAGTGGGGGCGCAATTATGATTTCGCCCACGTGGCTTTCACAGTAAATCATCGCATCAATGATCAGAATGTCGTTGCTGTCACGCTGTATGGGCATAATCGAGAAGTGGAACATCCCATCTTTCAGGTCTTAAGGCAGAGTCAGCATACAATCGGCGCCGATCTTGCTTACAAATTCAATGGTAAAAAAGATCGCTTCGTGATCGGCTTTGCTCCTCAGCTGGGCGGAAACACAGAACATCGTTTTGTAAATGACGCGGGTAAAAAAGGAGAGCTAACGGGTGACTTTCGAGCAGACACCACCAACCTAGGAATATATGCTGAAAATCAATGGGATCTCACAAGCAACTTCACACTCGTAACCGGCGCACGGTTTGATTCTTCAAGACGGATGTTTGAGGATCGATTTCCAAGTGAGGGGGACAGCTCAGATGCAAGAACCTATCAAGCCATCCAGCCCAAAGTAGGCTTTGTGTGGCGCGTTGCGAAAAAGGCACAGGTATTTGGCAATGCCAGTCGTTCCTATGAATCTCCGTTAACACTCGAACTCACCAGTTTCGGGGCAGAACAAGGTTTTTTACCGCTGAAAGCGCAAAGTGCTTGGCAGTTTGAACTGGGTACACGTGGACAAATCGGAGAGCACATAACATTAGACGCCGCAGTATACAGATCAGATTGGGCAAATGAACTCCTAAATGTGAATCTTCAGCCCTTCCCAGGCGCTCCATTCACCATTCCCAGTTATGTAAATGCTCCTAAATCACGGCATAGTGGATTAGAATTGGGGGTAGGTGTGCGCATCGCAGAAAACATAGCTCGCGAAGGAGACCATCTAGGAATGCGCGCAGCATACACACTCAGTGATTTCCATTTTGTGGATCATTCTATATTTGAGGACAACAAGCTTCCCGGCGCACCCAACCAGGTACTTCATGCAGAAGTACGCTATGACAGTAGTGGGTTCGAGATAGCACCCAGTGTGGATTCCGTACTAGATAGTTATTTCTTAGATAGCCCAAATACAGTAACCAATAAAGGGCATACGGCATTGAATGTAAGCGGAGAAGTTAAATTCAAAGGTTTTGGTCTATTCTTGGAAGGCAAAAACCTGACAGATGCTCGCTTCAGCGGCTCAACTCAAGTGGATGTGGATCCAAACAATGGCCGTTACTATGAGCCGGCACCAGGTCGTTCATTCTATGCTGGGCTACATTGGAAGAAGTAAATCGTTCGTCTTTTGTCCCTAATTCTTTTTAAAGAGGGGAAGAGAGCTGAACTCCATGAAATGGCTTCAAGGGATCATCTTATTTCTTTTGTTTGTATCTCTCGTTACGGCACATGAGCATCAAGTCTTTAAGATCGGGAATAAAACCTATTCTTTTGTCATCGGTTCTCTAAATGAGCCTGTGGTTGTGGAAGACAAGTCAGGAATTGATTTGAGGGTGAAGGAAGTCAAGAATCAGAGTGGAAACCTATCAGAAATTCCGATGGAAGGCTTGGAGAAGTCGTTGAAAGTGGAAGTGATCGCTGGAAACGAAAGACAGGAATGGAGTATTCAAGCAGTGTATGGAAGTCCAGGTTCTTACAAGAATACGATTTACTTCAGCAAAGCCATTCCGATTGCATACCATCTTTTCGGTTCGATTGAAAGTGTGCCGTTTGATGTCACATTTGAATGTAATATGGAAGGAATGAACCATGGCGATTCCGATAATAACTCAGTGAAAATTGCAGAGAGAGTCACGCGCCTATCCAAGAGTGGCTCATTTGGTTGTCCTAAAGATCAAGAGAAATTTGTATTCCCTGAAAAAAATTCGTATCAATATTGGTTTAATGCAATCGCGTTGGCCGGTTTAATACTTAGTATTTTGGCTTTAAGAAAGCATTAATTTGATAAATGAAGTAATTCTCCAAATAAGATGTCACAAGAAACCCTGGATAAGATCCGTTCTTTATTCCAGCAGAATAACGTCCCCTTCAAAGAGTTCCACCATGCTCCCGTTCGTACGTCAGAAGAAGCAGCTAAGATCCGCGGGGTGGATGTCAAAACCGGTGCCAAGGCCATGGTACTTAAGGTAGATGAAGAGTTCATCATGTGTGTCTTATCCGCCGCCAAAAGGCTTGATTCAAACAAAATCCGTAATCTGTTAGGTGCAAAAAAGGTTCGTTTTGCAAACCCAGAAGAACTTTTAGAAAAAACAGGCTGCGAGCCAGGCAGTGTTCCTCCCTTTGGAAACCTACTAAGCCTTCCATTATACATCGATAAATCCCTATTGGAAAACGAAGAAATCAACTTCAACGTGGGTCTGGTTACCGACTCCATGGCCATTTCAACCAAGGACTATATAAAGCTGGTTTCTGAGGCTAAGGTGGGTGTCGAGATCTCAGAATAGGGGGCGAATGTTTAAAAACCAGATACCCCTCCCCAGGATATGAAAATCATCTCTTTGATTGTATTCAGTCTCATTGCACTGTTAGCCGTAAGCCTCGTAGGAGCTTATCAGTTTCTAGGATATGGATATCCTACCTCTCTATTATTATGCGCCTTATAATCAACTCAACTACGGAGTCTATAACTCCCCTAGTTATGGACCTTCTAACACGCTAAATACAGATGTATCTCAGAAAGACGTGTACGATGTACAGCCCATCAACCGTTATTTTACGCATGAGCGCAATCATATTTTAAGAACCGTACACCATAAGGTGTACCAAGTACAGGATATTCATAACGTCGTAGACACATACTCCAATCAGGAGGTATATGCCTACCCTCAAACCAGGTATGGGGGTTCGTATTGGAACCCGTATGGTTATTCTTAAGAATGAATATCAAACATCTCAGATATCCTTAAGGATAAACTGTCAAGAACTGCCAAAAAGATATGATAAGCAGTTCTTGATCACGTCAGAATTTCACCCAATATTGGGTTTTTAATAAGGTGAAATTCAGAACGTTTAAAAAGTTCTTCGTATTCCCCCATTCTATGAAAACCTCACAAGGGATAGTTTTGGCTTTAGTGTTACTCGCTTTACTACCCTTTGCCTCAGCCATGTACTCGTACAACGGCGACTCGTATAATTACTACAACAATTACAACCGCTATAACAGTTGGGATTACCCCTATCGTTATCAATCAAGTGGTTACTGGCAGTGGCACCCCTATTCTTATTCCAGTTATTCAAGACCCCGTTTAGGCTACCGATCGCCCTATTCGAGTTACTATGGATACGGATATGGAAGGCCCTCCTATTATTATCATCCCTGGCGTTGGAATGATCATGACGGGGATAACGAGGACTATCAATTTCCCTGTGGCACAAGCTCCAGCGGAGCGAGATGGTGTGCATAATCGCTCATTTCTAGACGATAAATGATTGTATAAGTCCGAAATTCGTTTACACTTCTGCAGTATATAAGTCATTTTTAAAGTTTAAAAAGGACATACCCCTTTCTATGCTGGTTGTATTTGTAAACGAATTTCGGGTCTGGAATGACATTCACCGTCGACAAAGCGTATAAGCACGAAATAAGTTTACAGTTTTTGCTCGACAACTGCATCATAACACAGTTATCGATCTTGATTTTCTTTCCCACGAAGGGCTAAACGTCACGTATTAAAGCGCATTACGCCATAATGAAAAATGCCTCAAAATAAGCAAAATTTGCAAACTGTAAACCAATTACGGGCTTGAACATAGACGATAAATGATCAAAACATTTATAAAGCATCGGCGAATACGAAGAGTAAGTTTATTTTTTAGGTGATAGCATGGAAAATATGGAAAGTCGTCCATTGGACGCGTTAAATAAGAGTCGCAATAAAAGGGTCATTGTTGAATTAAAGAACAGCCGCCAATATACAGGCATGTTAAAGGCATTTGACATTCATATTAATGTGGTTCTAGACGATGCAGAAGAAAGAGTGGACAACGAACTCAAGCGCAAACTCGGAACCGTCTTTATCCGCGGGGACACCATCACCATTATTTCTCCGCAATAATTTTTTTCTTTTATTGTGTAATAAAGTGCAATAATTCTTAATATTTGTTGTACTTTATTATATACAGGAACACATACTATTTCATATGAATTATATGTGCTCCTGATTATGTTTCTTTATTT
This sequence comes from Nanobdellota archaeon, assembly GCA_038046485.1. Taxonomy (GTDB): domain Archaea; phylum Nanobdellota; class Nanobdellia; order Woesearchaeales; family SM23-78; genus JBBSWA01. Next base: position 35,441 of record JBBSWA010000031.1, on the reverse strand, counting down.
TACAATCCAAAAGGATCCTTGTCTAAAGGCAATTGGACTGGAAGTCTTGATTTTATCAAAGGAGAGTAGTTCTGCTCCTGAAATGGGCTCTTGCCAGGGAAACTGCATGGCCAAGTAAATGAAATGAGGAGGTACCCCTTCACCAGCAGTTGAAGCCGTTCGAAGATCTTGAAGCTTCGCAACCACAGTATCACCAAATCCGTAAAGTTCAAGGGAAATGCCGTGTTTCTGTGCAAGGGCTTCTAAATCAGAAAGCCGAATGGCTGGAGTGGTTCGTTGGATCTCCACGTAAGAGTGAACAAACTCAAAGAGGTGTTTGGGGCTAAAATAAACCATAAGAGCAGCACGTCCTTCTTTAAGGATCTTGTTCTCCCAACGAACCTTGTATTGCAGGTTGATTGTTAGGGGTCCTTCCGCATCAAAATTAGTCTGAACTTGGAGATTTTCGATTGTATAGCCACCGACCTCTTTCACACAAGAAGGAAAGCCTTTAGTGATGGATTCCTGAACCAGACTTTGGTACGTATCCATGTTTAGCGCAGCATATCGGGTGGGAGTGATAAGGATTGGAACCAAGTGACCTTGAAATTCCATAGTAGGTATTCCTTTAACCAGCGTAGGATGATTAAGAAGAGAAGGAATGGGTTCTTGGATGCGTTGGAAGCACTGCTGCTCGGTCTTCTCCACTTCCAGCTTAGGCACTGGTTGAGAGAGACTAGCTTGTTTAGAGGCCATGGTATCAACCACATAGATCAAATACAAGGCCCAAGTCACAACCATGAGCGTAACCGCAAAGACAATCCATGTTCTCCACGAAGAAAGATTGATCATGAAAAGTTTATGAGACAGGCGTTATTTAAAGGTTCTCTCTTTTATCGAAAGATAAGTTCCTGATATTCTTCTTTTCCAAAGGTTTTCTCATCAAAGATCTTAATTTTGTGGGATTGAATCTTGTAAAGCCGACTTTGAAATCCTTTCGTATGAAAATCAATTGCTTTTTTCACCCATGCAGATACCTTAGGAAATCGTTTCATATAAAGTGCACCGATAACAAGAAGTTCCTTAGCAGTAACTTGTTTTGCCTTAGCTGTGATCTGCAAGCCTTGCAAAAGCCCTCCCAAGGGTTGAGCTGTATCAGCTATATTTACAGCAACGTTTGAATTCTGTTCAATATTCCGACCATGTTCACTCTTCGGATCTGTCCAGATGTAAAGATTAAGCTCTTTGTCAAAGCAATAATATGCAGAACAAACACAGGGTTGTTTTAGCTTTTTATCGTACGTGCTTAGAGTAAGGAGTTTATTGTTTTCCAGAATAGCTCGAACAGAAACAAATAGTTTTTCCAGAGGTTCTTTGTTAGGGGAGGTAAAGGAAGGCATGGATACCTACGACCCACCCATGAACTGCCGCATCATGGGGTTCATGTCCATCATGTGCTGTCTTGCAATATCTTCATACAGTTTATAGACGATCATAACTGTCAACAATAAACCTGTTCCGGAAGTAAGAGCACCGGAAATATCCGCAAGGGCAGCAAGTAGCCCAACGGCACAGCCACCCATAAACGTCAAAGGTCCGATGTATCGTTCTAGCAATCGCTCCAATACACGGGCATCTTTTCTAAAGCCAGGTACTTGCAGTCCTGATTTCAACATTTGTTCAGCTTGGCTCCGGGCATCCATCCCGCTGGTTTGAACCCAAAAATAACTAAAGAGTACGCTGCCGCCCATTAAAACAAAGATATAGACAAGAGCATGGAGGAAGGTGAGTACGGAAATGCTGCCAGTAAGAATCTGTTCAAGTACATTAGGCGGATTGAGCCAGAAAGCAAAGCCAGAGATGGCTTGTCCCCCACTGAAGTGTCCAAAGAGGGGATATCCCCAGTTTTGCAGCAAGCTGCCTAATAACTGAACGTTAGCAATCAGTGCAGCCACTAAAATAACAGGGATGTTGCTGGTGTACATAAAGTTCAAGGGCCATCGGATGCCATGACCGCGTACCCTTCCAAAAGATAAGGGAATTTCTACTTTCATGCTTTGAACATAGACAACAATCATAAAGACAACAACGGTAGCAGCAATGCTGGCTAGGAGTCTAACAGAAGTCATCGGGTCTCCACGGGCTAAGGATTGGAAGATAGCAGGAATCGCTCCTGCTGCAATCGTTGGATTAGTAGGACTTGCAAAGGGGTTCAAAGCCCGGATTAACACACTTTGACTCACGCCAGCTGCAATAAATAAGCTAATACCTGATCCAAAGCCCCATTTACTCACAATTTCATCCATGAATAAGATAATCATGCCTCCTAAGAAGAGTTGGAAGACCAGGAACAAAGCGGGGATGCCTGCAGCAGGTTGAAGTCCGCCCATGCCTACGTAAATACCGGCTTCAAAGAGAATGAAAAAGATGCTAAGTAGTTTTTGAATGCCTTGGAATCGTGCTTTTCCTTCATGCGAAGTTAAGTCAAACTTCAAGATACCGGATCCATTTAGCAATTGTAAAACAATGCTTCCGGTGACAATAGGACCGATACCTAGGCTAATAATGCTTCCAAAGCTCGCCCCTAAGATAATGGATAAGAACTCGAACTGCTGCAATGCGTTAGATCCAAGGCCGTATAAGGGAACAAGGCCGAGCACATAGAACAAAACAAGAGTAATAAGGGTCCATTTGAATTTTTCTTTAAAGCCTAACTTCTTCTGTTCAGGCCCTGCAACTTCGGGTAGGTTTTGAAGTATCGCATCAAAAAAGCTCATGGTTCACTTCTGAGTAAGGGGATGATTCCATTAATATCAGTTATTAGGCAAGAGCAGTCTAGGACTGTAAGGGAAGGGTTTGCAGTAACTCGTACTTCCAATGCGGACAACCTAGAATCATAGCTCATTCGAACATCAAAATCAAGATTGTTTAAGCGAAGAGAGCCATAAGACACCTCCAAAGAAGTGTGATAACCAGGTCCTCTATCTTCAAGAACTTCTTGTAAGGCACTACCTAAGGCATTGAAATCAGGCCGAGCTTCGGCAGGCACAGAAAAAAAATATCGATTGGACTCTCCTGTCCAAATAGAGATGCGTTCTTCTTGGAAAAATTGGTTCATTCCTTCTCACTCTTCACTTCTTTTTTTACTTCTTTTACTTCCTTTACTTTTAAGACCATAACTTCTCCGCCCTTTTCTTGAACTTTGGAAACAGCTTTTGAAGAGGCATGATCCACGGTAATTTTAAACTTATGAGCGACTTTTCCAGAAGCAAGCAGCTTGTTATAGCCTAATTCATTGAGGTTAATCTCATAGCTATCTCCGTGCTTCTTTGCTTTACCTTGAGTTACAAGGGTATTCAGTCGAATCTGTAAGTCATCTAAGTTGATGGGGTTTTGAAGCAAAGCTTGGGAATGACTGTGAAAGCCGTGTTTGCCTTGGAAATTTTTATCTGCCCAGTAGCTGGGTTTTTTCTGGTCTGCTTTCTTTCCAGATCCAGCGTTTCCTTTTCCACCTCGATGTCCGGAACCTCGGTGCTTTTTCTTGCTACCCCAGCCGTGAGTGTGGTTGCCACGTTGTCTAGTATCCTTAGCTCGTTTGTTGTGTACCATGTTATACCATCTTCCGGATCAAATCACCAATTTTATGGGCTCGATATCCTAAAGCGCCGCCTTGGGCGTACGTCTTCTTAATGCCCCCGCGTTCAAATCCTCCGCGAGGAGAGTTTAAGTGATAGTGTACAACCTTTCCGTCTTTTTTGGCACGTTTGCTATCCAATTCTTTAACAGTAACATCATCGACTTCACCCCAGGTGATGTAGTCTTTACAATGCTCAAGCATGCCTCGATTGGTAGCGGTATCTGACAAGACTACGCAAACATGTTTCTTGCGAAGCCGCAAAATAACAAGGGCTTGACGAATATCGTGCTTAGTGTTGATGAGCCCTCGAAGCAAAACAGCAGCCAATCTGCCGCCTTCTGTAGGCTCTTTATGAGTTGCATTTTTTCCAGCTTCTTTAGGTTTAGATACTGGGGACATGAGGTACCTCTTTGCTTCCACGGGTTATTCCAAGGGTTTTTTCGTATTGAGATAAAACTTTAGTAGTGGTTAGTTTTCTAAGAGCAGCTTCCAAGGCAGATACTAAGTTGACGCGATTTTTGGTTTGTCCAAAGGTTTTGCTCCAGACATCTTGAATACCAGCGAGCTTGAGTACTTTAGCAACTTCAGGATGGCAGCAGAGGCCCTTTCCTTTAGGAGCAGGCATGAGTTTTACGCGAACCGAACCGCATCGGCCCAGAACTGCAAAAGGAATACTATGAGGTTCTTTGCATTGGCATTCCCAACTTCCGCATCCTCTTGCAATCTTGAAAAGACCTAATTTGGCATTTCGAACCGCTTTTTCTCGTGCAGGAACAGTCTCTTTTGATTTTCCAATGCCCATGCCGATGTGACCGTTTTTATCTCCAACTGCAGCGAGGGTTGAGAACTTAGGTTTATTTCCTTCTCGGGTTTTCTTCTGAGTTTGTCTAAAGATTCGTCGTTGTCCGCCACCGAATTTTCCTTTGCTTTGTCCGATGAGGAGGAGTTCAGATTCAGTAGGAAGTAAGGAGTCTACAATGCTAGCTTCCATGATAACATAGCCATGGTCAAGGATCTGGTCAACTTGCGTAATTTCCTTATTCTTAACTTTAACTCCAATACTGGTCTTGGGTTTCCAGTCTTCTAACTTAGGTTCATTACGGTTTCGTTGGTCTCTTCCTTGATTCTTGCGTTCAGCCATGATATCACTTTCCAATTATTTTTTGTTTGATTTCGTTAAATGCTTTGTCTAAAGTGGAACTCTCCTTCTTGTACTGGGCAAATTGGTTTCCTTGGGCTTTGCTCATGTATTGAATGACATGTTGGCCTGCAATGCGTTCATTGCTGGGTAGGATTTTTTCATTGTGGGGAACTTGGATGCCTCCTTCGACGACTCCTTTAAGGAAAGCATAAATTCTTCCGCCATTGATCGAGGTTTGAAGGCCCATATCAAGGATGGCTTCTTTGACTTTCTTGTCTTTTGCCTTTTTTCCAAGGAGTAGTCCAGTTAAATAGCTAGCAGGGATATTCTTGCGTCCATATTTCCAGCCTAGTTTAACAAGTTCTTGGGAAGTGATGGTTAACAAGACTTTATCACCATCCGGATGGTATTCAACGATCTGTCCGATCATGTTCTTGTTGGATTTTCGGATGACCAACCTAGGTTTCTCACCCAGGAGGAGTTTTAAGCGCTTCTTATAGTTGGTTTTCCCACTTTTTTTACGATGGTAGGCCACAATGGGAGCTTGGTTATTTTTCATTGCCGGCCTCCTTTACAAGGTTGTGTTCATCTAAGTACAATTTAATGTGTCGTTTGCTTCTAAAGTATCCACCTTTGGATTTGTAGTAAAGCTCTCGGAAAATGGAAGGATTAATGAACTTTTTCTCTTTGAGTTCTTGCAGGAACCTTCGCTGAATGCGTACCTTATTCATCCAGGCTCCTTTCTTAGGCAAGCGAGCATGCATGCCTCCCTTTCGACTACCTGGTCCTTTACGTAGACCCTTTCTTTTCTGGGCTTTATTATGTCGAGTTCTTCCTTTGGATATGCCTTTGGTTGGAATTCGAGTAATCGCGCCATGACTGATCAAGCCTCGAATATCGGCTTTGGTGATGGCTTCTTTGATGTCATTGAGTTGGGCAGAATCAAAGCAAATGCGCTTAGGACCTACATTAAGCACTTGGCTTGCGAGTCTACGTTGTACGGTTAGTTGCATGGTTTCACTTCTTTTGGGTTAGCACTTTTTCAGCTTCTCTTCGTTCGTTCTCTTTCTTTTCTTTGTCGTCAACAATCTTTTCTTCTTTTTTGTCAGCTTCTACTTTTTTATCAAGGACCTTTTTGGCTTGTTCTTTCTTTTCCTCGTATTTTTGGTGGAACTGTTGCCGTTCCTTGAGGCGTTCAGTAACCTTAACTTTGTATTTAACAGGATCTAAGTTGAGTACTTTGATGCCGGCTTTTTCAGCTTCTTGGATGAGGGTTATTTTCTTATGCGCACCAAGTTTACCGGAAAAGACAATGCCTTGCTTTGCTTTATCCATCTTCTTAAGTTGGCCCAAGTGCGTAACAAGGATGGGTTCAAGTCCACTATGATGCAATCCTTTAACGGCTACAGGCGAACCATAGCCCCGTTTAAGCCTACTGACATAACCCCTTCGGTTTTCTCGTACCTTGCTGTGAAGTCCTTTGGGTTTTCGCCAGTTTTTAGCAAGTCGTAGCTTTTTGTGATAGTCTTGTCGGATGAAATCAGGTTTATCGGTCTTGATTTGTTTGCGCAAGGCAAGCAATTCTTGGAGACTAGCAGATTTGGATGGGTTTGTTTTTTTCATAGTAACTCCTTTCCATCTTTATCAAGCAGGTAAATACCATCTTGGAAGACGCGTTTATCAAAGCCAGGTCTTCGAGTGAGTTGTTCAATGCTCGCAGCGGCTTGTGCTGTTTTTTCTTTGTCAATGCCTTGAACAGTGATTTTGTCACCTTCAACTTTAGCTGAAACCCCTTCAGTGATGATTAACGTGCGAGGAACGGCTTCTCCAAAAAGGTTTTTGACTTCAAGGGTTTGTCCTTTCATCGTAACATTCATGGGGAAGTGACCTGAACAGATTTTCAAGTGATAGACATGACCTTGGGTTACGCCTTTGAAGTTGTTTTTGAGGTGAGCCTTGTAGGTATTGATCATGCGTTTATGGTCCTGGGTATATTTGTGAGTGGGTTCAAATCGGACCTTATTGTTTTGAACTGTAGTCTTAATCTCCGTGCTGTAAAAGGGACGCTGAACCTCTCCCTTAGGGCCTTTGATGATAAATACGTTATTGGTAAAGCTAACGGTAATACCCTGCTGGATGTCCAATTCGTCAATGATTTTGTCACTCATGGTCTTAGTAGCAGTAACTAACGAGCCTGCCTCCAATCTTTTTTTCTTTGGCCTCAATGTGAGTCATAAGGCCTTTATTTGTGGTGAGGATGATAATGCCAAAGTCTTTCGCAGGTAAGTATCGTTTTTCATATTTTTCAAAGTCAGTGAGTTGTACTTTGAATCGAGGCTTGATGACACCGATCTTATTGACATTACCCAATAAGTGGATTTTGAGCAAGCCTCCTTTAGCATTCTGAATCTCTTCAAAGCTTCCAATATAACCCTTGTCTTGTAAGATGACAAGGACTTTTTTGATGAGTTTGTTGTTGTTTTTGGTGAGTACCTCGCGTTTGCCCTTTCGTTCATAGAGCTGTATGAAGCTTAAGACATTGGCGAGTGGGTCGTTTAGGCTCATGTTGGTTTTCCTCTAGCTATATTTTTTGAATCCGATATGTGAAGCAATATCTCTAAAACAGCATCTGCATAGGTTAAGTCCGTAGCTGTTGATGTTTCCGCCATTGCCGGTTCTTCCACAACGTGTGCAACGGTGCAAGCTGCGTCCATTGCTTCGTGTTTTAGGAAGATTGTGTTTCAAGTATTTCTTAACTTTAGCAGGCTTATCCTTGATTTGGTTCATGACTTTTTCGTGATGGCTCGTTGTCATTATTCTTCTCCTCGTACTTGGACCTTGTAGTTTTCTTTAAAGTATTGGACAGCTTGTTCATGGGTAATACCATGAACGGGGTTAATTTTTCGTTTGGAAATCTTTCTTCGTTTGATACGATAACCAGGTCTTTCTAAGGTAATACAGGCTTGAAGTCCAGTAATTCCAATGTTAGGATCATACTTTACGCCAGGAATGTTGATGTATTCATGAATGCCAAAGGCAACATTACCATGGCCATCAAAGCAAGTCTCATTCAGTTCATTGTCTTTTGCGGCAAGTAAACGGGGGAGCAATTCGGCAGCTTCAGCTCCACGAAGGGTGATTTTACATCCAATAGGCAAGCCAGGTCGGATGCCCCAGTTTGCAATTCTTTTTTGAGTGATGGTTTTAACAGGAGGTTTTCCAGCAATATTCGTGAGGAGTTGAACGCCTTTGGTCAATCGAGCCGGGTCAGTACCTGCACCGATATTGAGCGTGAGTTTCTCTATGCGAATGACCTTCATCGGATTCACTTTGGTTTGGGTTACTTGTTGCATAGAGGCACCTTATATTTTAATCACCGGTTTATCTTTGCCGATGACAACAGCATAGGCCTTGTTGGTTTGATGAGTCTGTTTATCACTTTTGAAGTAAAGTTTATCTTGTTCAATGTTTTCAATGTGCGTAACGGTTCCAGCATGCTTTCCTTTGTACAATAGGACTGAGGCACCATTTTCTAGTTTCAAATGGTCAATCACTTTGTTGTCCTTGGTAGCTAAAACAAGGGTATCTCCCGTCTTATAGCCATCCTTTTTTACAAGGAGGTTTGTTCCATCAAGGAAGTTGAGTTGGATACCTTTAGTTGTAATGGTTTTGTTGGTGAGTTTGCACAAGCGACTCTCCGCTTCTTTGGCATTCAATTTTTGTATGTAAAGCTTGTTTTGCTTGTTAATCAAAAGCATGTAATGTTCATCTAACTTGGGGAAGGTTAAGATGTCTAGGAAGCCAAGAGGGTATCTTCGGTCCTTTCTTCGCTTGCCATTGACAAGGACTTCTTCAAAGGTGACAATGTAGTTGACTTCTTTTTTGGTGCGGGCCTTTCCAAGTACATCGCGCAAAACAAAGTCGAGGGGTAAGCATAGGTCGCGTTGTTTTCCAGGGTTAGGTGTTGTTACCCAGACCGTTTTCTTTCTAGGTAAGTCCCATGTTCTTGGTGCCGTAATTCGTTTGAGGTGCATTTTTTTACTCCGTTTTTATTTTTGCATTTGCTTTTGCATTTGTATTCAATTTTTCCATTCGGTATTTATCACTGGTGTCAATATCAAGGATGAGTATATTGGAGGCATGAATGGGAGCTCTTACTTTACTACCATCTTTTTTGGATACTTCGATCTTAGTAACATAAACAAAGGATTCTCGAAGGTTGATGTGTTCAATTTTACCTTCTTGTCCTTTGTAGTGTCCGCGCATGATCTTTACTTTGTCGCCCTTTCGTAGACGCAAACTGCGCCGCTTGTACTTTTCTTGAAGGGATTTATTTAAATGACCGGACAGGAATTTTCCTTTGACCTGCTTAATCGCATTATACCGGTATTTACGTTGTTTACGAGGTTGTACGCTTCGTTTCCAACTAGCGATCCATCGTTTCATACAATCATCCTCGCAAGTTTCGCAACGCCCGGCCAGCGCTCGCAGGATTCTTTAGCAATAGGACCTTTGAAGATAGTGCCTTTGGGGTTGCCATCTTCGTCTTTGAGTACGACAACTGCGTTGTCTTCGAATTTGATGCGTGTTCCGTCGAGTCTGCGGTATTCTTTCTTTTGCCGAACCAGAACAGCAAAGACAACTTGCTTTCGCATGTCAGGCTTTCCTCGCTTAACAGCACCCATGAGTAGATCGCCAACGCCCGCTCCGGCTCTTCGCCCTTTTACGGTTTTCATGCGTCGAACATTGGTGATTTTGATGAGCTTGGCGCCTGAGTTGTCACACGTTTCAACATAGCTTCCGACTTGAAGTCCGTGGCTAACTTTGGCTTTGATGGCTTTCATGATTTACCCCTCTGAATCCTTCTTTGTTTCTTTTTTTACTTCTTTCTTTGTTTCTTTTCCCTTCTTTTCTTCAATCTTTTTTACAGTCATGTCTTCTCCGTGAACCGCTTGGTGTTCGCCGATGATCTGAACAACGGCAAAGTTCTTGGTCTTGCTAAGAGGCCTTGTTTCCATGATGCGTACGATCTGATTGGTCTTGGCATTTACACAGGGGGGATTATGAGCTTTGACGCTGCTAAGGAGCATTTCTGTTCGCTCGTATTTAGGCCAGTATTTGCGTCGTTCCCATTGGACGGTAACGGTCTTGGTCATCTTATCACTAATAACCTTACCTACAAATTGACGACCGTGCACGCGCACATCTCCGTGGAAGGGACAGTTTCGATCCGTACACGCAGTTGAAGGTGCAGTGACCGAAATACCGATATTTTGTTTCATAGTTTGAGCCTCTCTTCAGGTCGTTTAGTGATCAAGCTACCTTGAACTTCTTTTCCGTTGATGTGGAAGGTGTTGCCTTTCTTCATGATTCGTTTCTCCTTTTTGTCTGTTTCAATAACAAATGTGTACTTGGTCTCGTTGATGACCTTTCCGTGTAATCCGGTAAGGCTTGAGTTGGGACTCTGCACAACTTCAAGCATGCTTCCGATGTATTCTTCTGCATGGGCTTTCATAAGTTCATCCCTGAACTTCGATGGCACCTGGGCTAAACCCAAGCTGAATCATCTCTTCCTTGGCGCTTCGCAGGTGATTGCCCTGAAGTTCGATGACTCCTGTTTTGCAGGTTCCTCCGCACGAAAACTTGCTTTTGAGCTTTTTCGTGAGGTCTTTGATGTTGATCTCTGTGACATTGATGCCTTCAATGATCGTGTATACTTTGCCAAACTTTTTCTTGATCGTCCGGATGACAATCCTTTGGCTTTCCTTTGCGATGGTTTCACATACGCAAAGTTCTTTAGGCAGTCCGCACGTATTGCATACGTCACTCATTTTTGGGCTGTTTGTATCCTCGCTATGGTTTTTTTGAGTACTCGAATCTGGCCGGGATTTTTAGGATTCGCTCCGGTTGCGACTTGAGCATTGAGTTTCATCAATTCAATTTGAACTTCCATGTGCTTCTTCTCTAAATCTTCTTTAGTTAGGGCCTTAAGCGCTTTGTACTTCATTTGGCTTCCTCGGCTTTCTTAGGCTTTTTAACTTCTTTTTTAGGTGCTTTGGATTTAGCTTCTTTTTTCGGTTTTGCTTTCTTTTCCTTGGATTCTTTAGATTCTTTGTCTTCCTGGCCTTCTTCTTTTGCATCGATAACCGCCTCTCCAGTTTCTTTTTCAATTTCAGATTTTACAGAGCCGTCATTCTTAACTTCTTCAACGCCCGCTCCGATTTCTCGGATGGTGATTCGATCAGGTAATTTTGTATCAGGAGGCATGATGCTCACTTTAACACCAGCAACACCTGTTTTGAGGAAAGCACTGGCATACGCCGTTTTAACGCCGGTTGTGGCAATCTCGCCGCACTTTTTGAGGTAACCATTGTAAAACCGCCACGTTTTAGCTCGACTGCTAGGGATTTTTCCGGAAATGAAGATTTCTACACCCATAGCACCTGCGTTCATAACATCCGTCATGGCACGATGTCCAATTCCTTTGAATCGCAAGGGTCCAAAGCGCTCCAATGAGGAAGCAATCATTTCAGCTACGATAAAAGGATCAAGTCCTAAGATGCCAATTTCTTCAATTTCAATCTGAGGATTTTCGAGTTTGAACTTTTGTTTGAGGTCCCTTGTTAAATTAGCAATGTTGGCTCCACCTCGTCCAACAACAAGACCTGGTCTGCTCGCCGAAATAAGGATGCGCTCACCTAAAGGAGTACGTTGTACTTTAACATCTGAGAGTCCACTCTTTTGCAGGCTCTGACGTACATACTCCTTGATTTGGTGTTCTTTCATATTTTGGGAAACGAATTTACGTTCGATCATTTCTTGGCCTCTGTTTTAGCTTCATTTTTTTGGGGTCGGGGTTTTGCTTCTTCTTTTTTGTATTCGCCCAGTACAACTTCAATGTGAGTGCGTTTGAACTTTCGTCGGCTTTGACGTCCGTAGTGGAAAGACTTGCCTGCCTTTTGAGGGATAACATGGATGACTTTTAAGTCTTTAGCTAAACCCTTGCTGTGGGCATTGGCTTCAGCGCTTTCAAGGATGCGTAAAATATGCGTACAGGCTTTAATGGGGTATTTACCCCCTTTCATGCCGGCCTTGTGTCCAGCTCCTTGAGTGAAACGGTTGAAGGGAATGGGTTTTTCCATATCGATGGCTTGTTGTAAGATGCGCTTGGCCCTTTCAAGAGGTTTGAATCGGAGTTGCTTGCAAATCTCAGAGGAGGCACGAACAGAGATGGGTAAATCTCTTCCGATGGCTTTAGCATGCTTATCCAAAGCATAGTGTTCGTAGGCGCATTTGTATTGAGTCATTTATTTCACCGCGGTGTGCGCACTGCTCTTGGTTGCTCCAATTCCAGGTGCACTGTGATTTACTTTTTTACGAGTAAGGACGAGTTCTCCAAAGTAAGAGCCGATCATGTCAGCTTCAAGGAAAACAGGGATCCATTCTTTTCCACTATGGATCTTGATGGTTTTTCCAATCATGCTGGGCATAACGATCATGTCACGAATATGAGTTTTGACTTGGTCTTTGGCTTCTATCTTTTTCCAGAGTTTTTTCTTTAAGTCAGTTAAGCCTCGGCGTAAGTTGCGTCGCTGTCGGGAGGGCAAAAGTAACGAGAGTTCTTTCTCGGTGAGCTGCTGCAATTCTTCGAGGGTTTTTCCTCGGTAGAGGAATATTTTTTTTGCCATTAGCTCTTCTTGCCTCCTCTTCCAGTTTGTCGAGGTCTGATCTTACCGACCTTTCGTCCAGGTGGTGCGTGGGCTGGAGCAATCGTGGGTCTACCCTTCTTGCTGCTTCGGCCTTTTCCATAAGGATGTGCAACGGCGTTCTTGCTCGTTCCACTTACGCTTGGCCAGTATTGATGTTTAGCTTGAGTTAGATGGAATTTATTGCCTGCTTTGAGGAAGGGCTTTTCAGGTCTTCCGCTTCCAGCGATGGTTCCAATGGTGGCTCGGCAATCGGGGTTGAATACTTTTTCAACGCGACTGGGGAGTAATACGCGTACTTCACCTTCACTTTTTCCTACAATGCGCGCAGAAAGACCGCTCGCACGTACGAATTTTCCGCCATCTCCAGGTCTACTCTCGATGTTAAAGATGGTTACTCCTTCAGGAATATCTTTGAGGGCAAGAACATTTCCGATTTCAACTTGATCTTGTCCAAGGGTCTTGTGATCGCCAACACGCATGCCTTCTGGGGCAATTAAGTGGCCTTCTTCACCTGAGTCATACTTGACTTGAGCTAAAGGAGCAGTATGAATCGGGCATTTGATGATGTCTTGGACTTCATAGGAATTCCCCCGCTTGTATTCAATTTTTCCAGCAAAGCGGAAGCTAGGTTTCTTATAGACTGGGCTTCCCTTTCCCCTTTTCTGCTGCGTGATATTCTTTCCCATTATTCATCCTTTTTTTCTTTTTACATCATCTTTTACATCAATCCTAGTTTAGTAGCAACATCAATGGCGCGGCTTGTTTGTGCAAATCGAACGTAGGCCTTTTTATCGCCATCCTGATTAATGAGTGTATTGATTTTTTTTACTTTAACTTGGAGGAGCTTTTCGAGTTCCGCCTTGATTTCAGGCTTCGTTGCCTTTCGATCGACGATGAAAACCAACTTATTTTCAGAGTCCATCTTGCTCAAGGCTTGTTCGGTGCTAAGCGGATATTTGAGGATCATTTCTTGCTAACCTCTTTTTTGGCAGGTGCTTTAACCTTTTTAGTGTCTTTTTTAGGAGTCTTTTTTTCTCCCGCCACAGCGGGTCCTGACTGTACGTTTGTTTTTTGAGGAACTTCATTTTTCTTATGGACTTGAACTTGCTTGACAGAATATCGGGTGAATAGTTTGTTTTGAGCAAGGTATTCGATGGCGCCTTCCGTGAACAAGGTCAAGCGCCCATAGTGTGTACCGGGAGCAAGCAAGCTGGCATTCAAGTTTTGGATGTCAACAATGTCTACACCAGGGATATTACGAGCAGCTTGTAAGAGGGATGTTTTTCCTTGGATGACAAGAAGAGGTCCTTTTCGGGTTTTGTATTTTCGACCACGCAGCTTTCCTTTTCCGGCGCGAACCCTTCTCTCACCACAGCGTTCCAATTCAGCGGTAAGTCCGAGTTTATGTAAGGCCTGAACAGCCTCTTTAGTACTTTGAATGGTTTCAATCTTGCTTTCGATTAGGAAGGGGTAATCTTTAGGTAAGTGATGACCTCGCTTTTCAACAAGTCCAATGATCATGGTTGCAGCCATGGCGCTTCGAATGGCTTTTTGCCGCTCTTGCCGATTGATTTTCTGATCCCAGATTCGGCCTGCTTTGGGGGGATGAGCCTGTCGTCCTTTGACGGTTCCAGGTGCGTTCGCACCAACAAAGTTGAATTGAGTACCATTTCGGGAAAGAACCTTTCGAGGAGTTCTGGATTGTCCTCGTCCGTACGTTCCTTTGAAGTTTCTTCGTCGTTTGGATAAGAAGGCACTGGCTTGTTTTCCAGCTTCGGGGAAGGCACCGTAAGGTTGACGCTCATGACTATGAATGGCTAAGACAGCACGTTGGATAAGATCAGCACGAACAGGCTCAAGGAACTGTTCAGGTAAGTCTTTCTTGCCGACTTCTGTTCCGCCGATGCTTAAGATTTTGAGTTTCATGTTTATCGTCCTTGTTTACTCTGTAAGCTGATGTGTTCAATAGTAGGAAGAGGAATGTCCCTTGTGGGGCGGATGGCTTGAGTCATTAAGACCATTCTTTTTTTAGCCCCAGGAATACTGCCTTTGATAACTAAATAAGTACTAGTAACAACTCCATAATGAGGCCATCCACCTTTGGGATTGATCTCTTCAGGTTTATCACTGATTTTTAGGATTTGAAGATTATACTGAACGCGCTGGTGGTATCCCATTTGTCCAGGATGTGCTACGCGGTGAATGAAGTGTGCATGTCCCTGCCAGCCTCCAAGTGTACCGACTCTTCGAATGCCTTTTTCAGTCTTGTGCATTTTAAGGCCGATTCCAAATCGTTTGATGCTTCCTTGGTATCCCTTTCCTCGGGTAACGGCATGGATGTCTAAGAGATGTCCTTCTTGGAAGATATCTTTTACAAGAATGTCCTTGTCGAGGTGTTGTTTCACAAAAGCAAGTTGATCGGCCATTTTTCCGCCAAGGGCGAGTTCAAAGACTTCAGGCTTCTTTTTCAAGCCAATAAGTTTAGGTTGAGTGTAAACAACAACGCGCATCTCCGTATAGCTTTCGAGTTTGATCTTGTCAAGGTCAGCAGCAATGGCTGCTTTTTTAGGAACATTAATTTTTCGTTGAACTTCAGGTTCGCTTTTGAAGAAGAATTGGGTGGCAGGATTTTGGCCTTCGTAAGTATTATGGTAGAATCGGAGTTGAAGGATGCGCATGGGGGGGCATTCAATGACGGTAGCGGGAATGGAAATTTCAAGGCCCTTGGTGATGCTGTTCTTGCGTGTGTCCGTGACAATGATGTGGGTCATACCTGCCTTGTAACCTGGAAAACCAAGGAAGCTTGCCGTGGGTTTTTTAGCCCAGCTTCGAACGCGTGCATAGGGTCGGTTAGCCCGTTTTCTAGGCCAAACTCCCATGCTTCCGAATCGAGGTCTTTTCGCTTTAGGCATTGTTCAACTCTTAGTTGTTTGTTTAGCGTCCTCAAGTCGAAACGCCTTAGAGTGTCTCTACATGTCCGTTGCGGGGGATGCCCCCTCGGGGAAGCAGGACCTTTAAGTTTGAAATCAAGCGTTTCGAAGACGCTAAACAAATGTCTTCGAGCCTGAAAAACCGCTAACTTACTGTACGAGAAAGAACGTAATATCTTAATCGTACTGGCAAGGGTTCCTTGTCAGGCTTTTGTATTATATACTAAGTCGGTGGAACCCCAGGGTCTTTATAAAACTATCGGAGCTCCATTTAACTCATTGTCGTCATAGAAAAATTTATATCCTAGACCCACGATACCGATGTTTTAATGATGAGTGCAGGGGGCATTGTTCTGTGCAACAATAATTATACGATTGTGTGCACACCTGATCGACCTTTAGGAGAAGTGGTGTTGGAAGCTGTAAGGGTTTATAGAAGAACCTATAGAGCCTTTAACCAAAAAGTAAAGCAAGCTGTAGAGACGGAAGCAGCTGCAAACTCAAGAAAGCTTAGAAGGATGACAACACGGGAACTCGTCAAACGTCTGAAAGATCCTTCTTTAGAAAGCATGTGTGGAGTCCTGTTAGGATTTGTGCCACTAAATGTTTTACCAAATATTGGGGGAAGTGTTCCAGCATACACTGGAGAAGATCCTTGTATGTTTGTGCGCCATCAAGAGGTAGCCCGGGATTCTTACAAAACAGGCGTGTTCACTGTAGAAAGGAACAGAGTCGAGTGGAAAAATGGAGAAGGAACTGTTCCTATAAACTCAACAACAACCATGGAAGATTGGTATGATCTAGCTAAGTTAGATCAGAGAGGATGTCTTAAGAAAAGGCAGTTTCACGCTCGATTGGATCGCGTAGTGCCATATTCACAGGCAATGGGTGCCTCGCTTGCTCTAGCTGGAAAGGAATAGTTGCTGTGCTTTTTGATCATTCGCATGGTCTTGTTACACATGATTTTCAACGGCGAGACGAACGCAGAGTTGTTTCCATTCTGAATTAGAGTTTAAGTTTTATAAGGAATAAGGTTTTTAAACAATATCTAATTCTTTATTGAATGCTAACCGATGCACTGATCAATCGAGGAGGAAGTAAACTAGAAGCAACACGCCTGTTCTTGGAACGCGGCTTAAAAATCCCCATTCCGCGCTCTGCGTTCTTATATGCAGGTCAAGATGTAAGTTCCATAAAAAGCGAGTTTGAAAAGCTAAGAAAGCCCATCATCGTACGAGGATCGCACAAGACCGATTGGAGAGGGTGTGTAGGTGCAGTCCCTACCCTCCAAAACATAAATTCTTTTACAGATCTTGAAAAAGCAATAAAAGAAATGGAAAGAGAAATGAAAACGCCGGAAATGAACGCCTTCATGGTAGACGATTCCGGTGCATATACGTCCAAACTTCATTTCTTGGTTCAGGAGCAATCACAATCAAGGATGAGAGGGACCATGTTACTGCATCCTTTCTCAAAATGGGAGGAAAGGACTCTTTTTGTAGATTATTTTGATATAGACTCTGGAGGGGAAGGCCGAGGGGATTTTTACACACATACACCGAAATTAAAATCAGATGGAAATTGGGATAAATCATTTCATCGAACTTCAGAACTTTCTAATTCTAAAGAGTTGGATAAACTTGTAGAGATGTACAGCAAAATCGTAAATTCAGGTCTTGTTTCGCGAGAATGGGCTTATCAAGTCGAATTTGGTTTGGAACCTCTTTCTTTTTACCAGATAAAGGCATTCAAGTTATTAGAGGAAGCACGGTCTTTTTCGCTTTTAGATAATGTAAGAGGTTTGAAACACTTAGTATTCCCCGATCTAATCGGTGCAACAGGTGAAGAAGGGATGGTTGTTGACCTTAAAGGAGTACATCCACTAGAACTTAAGAACAGCTCAAGGAATAAACCTGTTTGCGATGTAAAAAGGCCTTATGGTCTTATCTTGCAACATAGGCTGTCAAACAATTTGCCGATCACAGTGCCATTAGGAAAGTTGGAGTATTTCCAGCCTTATGCACCGTTCCGTTTGTTCCATGGGACGTACCGTTTTATGAACCGAGCTCAAGTGACTGCATGTGGTCCTGCAGGTAAAACCGCAGATGATTCATTTAACGATGATATAATAGAAGAAATGGAGAACTACACAGGGAAAGCAAGGGTCATCGCAAACGGTGTGCATGGCGTATTGATTCCTTTATATAATTAAGAATAGATTATAGAGAGCTTTGAATAACTGTATTTCCGAAAATGATTCAAAGCGCTCTATTAGGACTTTGAACACTATATGCAGGGTTATTCAAAGTCCTCTATATTCACTTATTAACAACTATCTTCTTCTCCCCTACATTCCCCCAGCACAAAAACTCATTGAACTCAATCAGTTTCTTCACAACCACATTCTGTATGTTGATCTTGTAGAGTTGGCCCCCTCCGAGTTTCCGAGTGGCAATCACCATTTTCTCTTTTTCCAATCGAGGCCACAACTTTTTCAGTGTCTGAAAGTTCACGCCGGAGTTCTTGGCAATCTCGGTGATGGGGTAGTCAAAGTCTCGGGAGTAGATCAAAAAGTCTAAGATCCGAATCAAAGGATAGTCCCCAAAGGTTTGGATGAAAACCGATTTTTCCATGATTCTAGTAAACATCATTAGTATTTATACTTTTCGTTATCACTAACACTATTTATAGCAATTTTCGAGCTTGCCGAAAAGAACTTGCTTTTCCCGTAAAACCTCTGTTTTTCTCGGAAAAAATACGAAAATCCGACGCACGGATTTATAATAAAGGTGATAGACGCAAGTGAAATGGAAAAAAAGCAACTCAAAGGCTTTATCGTTAAGAAACTTTTCCATCATGGTTACATCGGTGGTCGGCATACAGCCATTGAAAATCTTCGAAAAGGTCTACCGAGTCACTTCAAAGGCAGTGTAAAAGAAGCAATCGAAGAGTTAATTCAAGAAGGAATTCTAGTTCCAAAGCCAACTTCGTACGGATTGCACGTTTCTCTAAACCATAAGAAAAGGGAAGAAATCCAGGAATACTTGCAATAAATGCCATAAGCCTTTAATACTAAGCTCTCCTCTCGTTACTCATGAACTTCTTCCTGAACCGGTATAAGCAGCTCGGCGCTGACTTTGATCCAGAGACAATCGAAATAAGGCCTTCGTTGCGAGTGAATACGTTAAAGATTCAGGAAGAGGAAATCGTGAAGCGTCTAAAAAAGGAAGGGGTTAAGCTTGAAAAAATACCTTTTTTGGAGTGGGGGTATTGGTACGAAGCCGAGTTCTCCATGGGTGCCACACCTGAATACTTAATCGGGTATTATTACCTTCAAGAAGCGGCAAGCCAGTTGCCTGTCAAAGTCTTAAATCCGAAACCCGGCGAAACCGTGCTCGACATGGCAGCAGCTCCAGGGAGTAAAACAACTCAGATAGGGCAATACATGAAAAACAAAGGAGTAATCATGGCATTGGATGAGAATGTGCACCGCCTAGTTTCAGTGCGCAACAACTTGGAGCGTTGTGGGGTTACCAATTCGATCATTTACAAGAAAGATGCTCGTTTCATTCCGGATTTCAAGATGAAGTTTGACAAGATTTTGCTCGATGCACCCTGTTCAGGTAATTTCATCACAGATAAGGATTGGTTTGGGAAGAAAACCATTGATGGGATTAAAGAGCGTGCACGATTACAAAAGGAGCTCTTAAAAGCCGCTGTCAAGGTGTTGAAGAAAGACGGCGTCTTGGTCTATTCCACCTGCACATTAGAACCCGAAGAAAACGAAATGAACATCGACTGGTTGTTGAAAAAATACCCTGAACTAAAGCTAGAAAAAGTAGAGTTGGAAATTGGCGATCCAGGTCTTACGGAGGTCTTTGGGGAAAAGCTTAATCCAGAACTAAGCAAATGCAGAAGGTTATGGCCGCATAAAACACAAACTGAAGGCTTTTTTATAGCAAAGATTGTCTGGAGGGCAAAATGATCAAAAAGTTCGTTCGCCACATCAGTAGTTTAGGAACAATTTTTTTTTCTCTAGTCTTAGCTCTATTCACCTACCTAAATGGGCAAGAGCAATTATCCATTAAGCTATTCCTCATGATCTTAATTACAACTGCAATCGGCTTGAGTATCAAGTTTTTTTACAAGAAGCATCGCCCGGATTTCGATCCGAAGAAAAGGTTTGACCAAATCTGGCCGATCAATAAAGTAGTTCAAGTCGACGAAGAATCCTTCCCGAGTCTACACGCAGCAAGAAGTGCGGGTTTACTCGTCGTGTTAGGGTCTTATTTCACTGGGTTTTACGTGCAATTTTTTTTGGCCATACTCACATTTGCCGTCTGCATCTCTCGAGTCTATCTCAAGCGCCATTATATAGAAGACGTAGCAGCTGGAGTGATTCTAGGATTATTGGTTGGTTTTGGAGTCTTATTCTTAATCTAAAACCTTTTTAAATATTCTTCAAAAGCGGCAAGAGCTTGAGGCATGTTCTTCCTTCCAAAACCAATCCGAAAATGGCGATCCCCGTAAGAGTATTCTGTACTAGGAAGCAGCATGACTCCTGCTTTTTTAACGACGTTTTCGCAGAAATCATAGGAGTTTGTATTAGACTTTATTTCAACAAAAGTAATGGATCCTGCTTTGGGTCTTGTCCAGCTAAATTTATCTTGATACTTTGAAAAGAACGCATCTAGAAGCTTCAAGTTATCTTTTATGATCTTCAGGTTTCTCTTGATAATTTTATCCTTCTTCCTTAACGCAGCAATCGTTACCTGTTCGTTTAAAGCACCATTACAGATGGTAGTGTAATCTTTGAAAGACATGATCCTATTAAAGAGTTCTTTATCTCGCACAGAAAGCCAACCCATCCGCAATCCAGGCATTCCAAAGGTCTTTGACATACCTGAGAGAGAAATGCACTTTTTATAGACATCCGATCCGCTGGGCAACCGGTCTTTTATATCATATTCTAAGAGGCGATACATTTCATCGGAGAAAACATAACAACCTTTCTGCTGGGCAATCTTCATGATCTCTTGGTATTCTTGTTTGGAAAACAAATAACCTGTGGGATTATGAGGGCTGTTTACCACGATAAGTTTTGTTTTGGAATCCACCTGTTCCTTAAGAGAACCTATATCCCAACGCCAACCCTTATCGTTTTCAGAAGGGTTCCAAAGAACAACTTCACAACCAATGCCTTTGGCAATCTCAAACAAGGACTGATAGCATGGGGATTGAACGATGATTTTATCGCCAGAGCTTAATAAGGTATTCATGGCAATGAAGATACCTTCTTGAGGTGTGCATACAATGATATTTTCAGGCTTCACCTGAGTGTATAGCTTAGATACTTCTTTCCTTAATTCAGGGTTTCCTTGAGATTCAGTATAATTTAGCCTCAACGCAAGAAACTTGGAAAGTTCTTTTTTAGATAAAAGTTCATGGATTGAAAAGCTTTCACAGTCAGACGCACAAAGGGTGTGGCGGACATTAAACTCATATCTAGCAAAGTACCTTTCTAGTTTAAAATCATCCAGTTTCATCAATCAGAGTGATTCAGATTAATTATTAAATGCTCCTATTTGGCCTTCTTAGTCTTCTTCAGAACTTCAACAATCGTAATCTCATTTCCATCCAGATCGCTAAGTCGCATGCGAATCTCTCCCCAAGGCCGTTTTCTGGGGGGTTCCGTAATCACACCCTTCTTCCGTTGGATGTGTTTCCAGAGGCGTTCGATGTTGTCCGTCTGTAAAGTAATACCGGTAACGCGTCCGATCATACTTTGTCCAAGTCGATAGCCTTGTGGCCCCCATTCCGAGTTGGGCTGTCCAATATCGAGTACAACAGGATCAGTAGATAGACTTAGTTGCGCAGTCTTATAAGGTATACTTCGTTGCACAACGTTAAACCCGAGCACCTCCTGATACCATTTCACAGCCTTTTTCAAGTCAGAAACCATGACTTCAACGGCTGAAATGTGCGTAGGCATGGTGAAGTAGATAATTCAAACTATAAAAAGAGTGCGGAAAAGAGTGCAGTCAGAGATAAAAATATTGATAAACAGCCATTCCTATTTGAAGAGTATGTCTATCAAAGTTATAGAAATGCATCTTCCTAAGTATCACATTAAGAAAAAACCAGATTATGTTAAGCTTGGAAAGAAAGTCGATAAGGTGATTGAAAAGAGTTTTCCAGATGGAAAGTATATTCTTCGTGCATTAGGTTCAAGTGATCATCCAAAGTTAACCTTAAATAAATTGGCAAATATCGTACTAAAAACAGGAACCGATCGTTACGATCCAAAGCGCAAAGGGGTGTGTCACGACGAGTTTTCCGGATATGATTATGATATTCAAGCCGGGACAATTGAGATCAAAAAGGGAAAACTGATCATTCCTCAATCTTACAGATATAAGACAGAGTTTGGTGATATCATCTGGCATTTTTACGAGCACACGCGCTTGGATAGAGACTACGCGGTGAAAATTGATTTACTGCTCATATACGATCCGAACCAGCTTAAAAAAGCAAGAAAGTTCCACGACTGTGCTCGAAGCGTGAGAAAAGGGCTTAATCAGTATCTGTACAAATTCAAGAATCCTAGACAGAAGAAAAAAGCGTTATTGGGGATCATCAAAATTCGTTAAAGAAAAGGTGGACAGCGATCCAAGTTTCCCGCACGTTAATGAAGTACTCCTTGGAACGTGGGTCTGCTTGACTTCCGAGTTCGGAATGGGATCGGGTAGGACCAGACCGCTATGACCGTCCAAGAGGAAGGATCCCAATCTGGTTTATAAGCTTTATGGAAGAAAACTTTTTATACCAAGAGAAGAGAAAGGGGGGATGGTTGATCTTTCAAGTCGTATTCAAGGGGATCTGAAAACGAAGAAGCCTTCTGAGATCAAAGCCCAGCTCGTCAAAGAAGGATATACAGAAAAAGATGTTGACGAGGCCCTTACCAAGTATTACAGTACAAAAGACAAGCCTAAAGTCTCTACGCAAGCACCGACCACCATTACCGTAGATGGAACAGGAGAAGAAATCCCTCTGAAAGGCCATGAAACCTTTGGCCCATTTGATGCTGCTATAACCGTCGTGGTAATCGGCTTGCTAATAGTTGGTTACATGTATGGCGTCCCCATTTTGAAAGAAAAGGGTCTTTGGCCACCCGCGTTTATGAAGACAACGATCATACAGAGTTCTTCGGCTCCAATTTCAATTCCAAACAACCCTCAAACAGCAGATTCCATTCCCTCAACGCCTCCAAACCTCCCCTCATCCGAACCACCTGTAGAAGTAAATACACCTGATAATCCAGCCCCTTCCACAGACTCAGGCATCAAGGAGTTCAGCATCATTGCAAAGCAATTTGAGTTTATGCCGAATGAGATTCATGTGAAAAAAGGCGACAAAGTTCGATTAAAGATCAAAAGCATCGATGTGCAGCATGGCTTCAACTTAGCCGACTTTGGCGTGCAAGTAGATCTAGGTCCGGGAGAAGAAAAAGCAGTCGAGTTCACAGCGAACAAAGCCGGAACCTTTGATTTCTCCTGCTCAGTTTATTGTGGAAATGGCCATAGTAACATGCGAGGGTTATTGTTCGTAGAACCTTAAAGCGATTCAAATTCCAAATAAGCGATTTTTTCGCTCGAAAATAGGTGCAGAGAAAGCTTCTGTTCGGTAAGGAAATCCATGCCTAAAACAGAAGGTAAGGATTGGGCAGTTCGGCGCTTCTCAAGCGACTGCTTCATTGTTTTAAGTGCTTTTAAGTGAACATCAAAAGAAACGTAACGTATTTTATCTTCCTGCAACAAGTGCAAAGTTACTGGAGGCAAATAAACTCGACTGAAACGAGAACCGCCAAAATCGACTTCTCCAGCAATAACTCTACATTTAATAGGAATCTGTAAGCGAAGAACTTCTTTTTCGCTCAGAAAAGAATAAGGACTTCCAGTATCAAATACAAAACGAGCAAAGCGATGGGCAATACGAAGCCTTTTAGATTCTATGACTGCATTTAAAACAACACGGTTTTCAGCGATTTCAAGAGGTAGGCGCATCTTCATAGAATTTTAGGTACCTTACTGACAAACTCGACGAGTACTTCACTAGGGTTAATTCCTTTTTTCGCCACTTTTTGGAGAAGCTTATCTAAATCAGCATCATGGGCTAAAACATCTTCTGTATGGACAGCAATAAACTCATTGTCATACTTCTGCTTCAAGAACACAATATTCTTTTCCATCCATAAAGAGTCCTGCCATCCTGTTCTCAATAGGTTCATAACCAAATCCATAACACAATGAATCCTAGTCAGATATATAAAAGTTCCTGTGAATTTCCGGAAAATATACGGAAGAATCGTAACTCCCACATATTTATAAACAGTCATGTTTTACAAAAAAGATGGAAAAGAAAGTAATCATCGGCGGCATCTACAATTCCCCCTCTGGAGTCCGCTATCAAGTCGATAAGATGGTGCTAAACGCGACAGGCTACGAAAAGAATTCCTCTTTAATCAAAACTATATTATATACCCAGCTAGACAACGGTAAATATCTGAAAGGGACGCAATGGGTGCGCTCAGAAGAAGATTTTCTCAAAGTTTTTGAACTGATTTCTAAAAAGCAAGATAAATCAGAGTAATCCCATCAAGTCCGTCAAGTTCAACTCAAACGCACACACAGGCATTTCCAAGTTCCAATTCTCGAGTACCTGTGGATGAACTTCACCGATATAAGCTACGTTTTTGCCTTTGACAACGACACGACCAACTCGTCCAGGGATAAAGCTAGTATGTTGAACTTCTTCAATGGTATATTCTAACCCTAATTGACCAAGTAAGTATTCCAACACTTGTTTAGCTTGGGTATAATCGGCGTCATTGCAAATCTTCGCCCAGCAAAGTCGGGTCGGATTCACAGTACGCGTCTCTGCTTTGGCATCCGGCAGTACAACTTCACCAATCTCAAAGACCTGTTGAGGGTATTCACGCATCTTATTCCTATTCAAAAATTCCATAACAGAAGGCAATACCCATGTTCGAAAGATACTCCAATTTTTCGAAACCGCATTGTCAATCTCAATATGGGGTTGAACTTCCAAATTCATATGTTGAAATAAGAATTCTTTGTTCGTCAGAGTATACGATAAAACTTCCTGACCGCCTAAGCCAACTAAGATATTCGCTACATGATGAGACAATTCTTCGATGGGTTGAAGTTTTCCTGTGGTTACCAATTGAGGATATTCAGGTTTGATGTTGTTAAAACCGTATTGCACCAAAACATCTTCAACCACATCCGCCGGGTGTAAGAGATCTTGGCGATAGGCAGGATACTGCACTACAATGTTTTTCCCAGTAATCTTAGGTTGATAACGAGCTTTTTTGAGGAGTTTAACAGCTTGATCTTTGCTAAGCCCAAGTCCAGAAAGTTGGTTAAGGTAGTCGAGAGACAAGGTTGTTTTTTGAGGGGCAAAGTCAGGAGTTACAACCTTTTTCTTAGGGTTTTGGATGGTAACCGTTTCAATGCGGCAACCTTGGTCGTGGAAGTTGGCAGCAAGGATGAGTAAGGCCGTATGAACCGTTTTCCAAGTTCTACCTGTTGCTTCAATGAACAGGTTCTTGGTTTCATGGGTTACCTTGCCCGTATGATTGCTATTAATAATAGGAGGCATGGAAAGGATATCATTTGCCGAGTCAATAAAGATTGGATACCTTTTCAAGTTTTGAAGTAGGTGGCCGTATTGTTGTCCTTTAGGATGCCGACTTAATATCTGGCGTAGAGTCATTTCTTCTCTAAATTCTAGAGGGATAAACTTGGTCTTGTCAGGGTCTGCCATGACAAACCGCATCGGCCAAGTGATCTTATCATAGTCATAAATGCCGATGCTCACTTCACTTCGCTTTCTGCCAAATGTTTCAGCGAGCTTCTCTTGCCATTGGATCATGTCTTTGATACCTTGGTCGGTGATATGACAGTTTTTGACAATAGCACAGGATACATAAGGCCGATAAGACAACACCGCTTTGTCCATGTGAAGTATACATTTAGAAGGATAGGTCTTGAAAGGAGGAAGGCCTGTTTGAATGCCATAATGCCCCTTCAATTCACGGGCAATACCTTCAGGACCCCATAAATCTGGGCGGTTGGTATCTGCCACTTCAATCTTGAGCAAGTCGCCTTCTTTTTCTTTCAGTTCGCACTTGGCATAAGGCAAATCCAATTCCAGTTGAGGAATAGAGATCTTTTTACCGATGAACTTGCATAAATCCTGGTGGCTTACTTCAATGGTGGGCATAGCTTCTCCTTAGTTGTTGGTAACGATTAAATACAATCCGATGAGGATGACAAGGACATCCATGATCTGCCCGACAAGGATAGGAACATTGAGCAGTTTGATCAATCCAATAATCAACAATATAATTCCTACAGTTCGTTTCATGGATCCCATTTAAATCACCTTTTTTGCTTTTCGTAAATAATCAAGATCAGGACTAAACAGCTCGCGCACATCGTTAATGCCTAGTTTAAGCATGGCCAGACGATCAATGCCCAGACCCCACATAATATTCGGAGTCTTGATACCTAAAGGTTCAGTCAATTCAGGTCGTCCCATTCCAGCTCCGCCAAGTTCCAGCCAACCTAGTTTAGGGTGTTTTACTTGCATTTGGACAGAGGGTTCAGTAAAAGGATAGTAGCAGGGTTGGAACATGACTTCTTTCCATCCAGTAATTTGTTCAACGGCTTGTTGAAGAAATCCTAGAAGGCTTCGAAAGCTTAAGCCCGGTGCCATGATAAATCCATCAAACTGGTTGAATTCAACGCCGTGTGTCGCATCAATAACATCGGGTCGATAAACTCGAGAAATCGCAAAGTGCTTGCTAGGTATCTTGAGTTCTTTTCCTTGCCAATATCGAGGGTCGGCCGCAGTGGAGTGGGCTCGAGGCATGAGTTGCCGAGCAACTTGAGGATCCCAAGTATAGCCCCATCCTTTGCTTTGAGTTTTAGCGCCATTTTCATGAACTGCTTTGATGGCCGCTAC
Source organism: Nanobdellota archaeon (assembly GCA_038046485.1). Taxonomy (GTDB): domain Archaea; phylum Nanobdellota; class Nanobdellia; order Woesearchaeales; family SM23-78; genus JBBSWA01. The sequence goes on along the minus strand of JBBSWA010000031.1, from coordinate 8,996 downwards.
GATCTTTTTATCTGGTAGATCACCATATTTTAGGTTCTTAATTCGATAGGTATCTGTCCACGTTCGAGCAGGATGGTTTTGGGGTTGAAACAGGCTGTCGAATTCATAGAACTCCGTATCAACAATGGGTCCTGTCATCTCAATGAATCCCATAGCAAGGAGTTTTTCTTTGACAAAGCGTAAGAATTGCATGTACGGTTGCCTTTTCCCCCCATATACTCTAGGCACATTGATCTTAACATCATATGCTCGGAAGTCTTTGTCTTTCCAGCTGTGCTGTTTAATCGCATCAGGAGTAAGGCTTCCAATTGCTTCAGCCCCATCAAACTTGTGTAAGAGTAAGGCTTTTCCCAATTCAAGCAATTCAACCGTTCGTTTTTTTTGCTGCGTAGTTTGAATGACCTTTTTGCGCTTTCGAAGTTGTTCATAGGCATACTTCTGCTCGGCTTCTAATTGATCAAGACGTAAGGGATTTTCGCGTAGTTTTTCAAGGAACTTTTCTTCTAGGGATTGGGAGTGAAGCATCTTTTCTCCCGCTTCCGTGAGGTGAACCTCATTTTGCACAATGTTGATCGCCGCCTTCCCTCTCAATAACCCAATGGAAACTGTGGCTTCTTCATGGCTGAGTTTTCCAGCCACTTCAATGTCCATCAGTGTTTTCTTGCCTTCTTTGGCAGCCTTGAGAAACCGTCGTTCGGGCAAGCCTTGTTGCAAAGCGGTCTCTCCATTCATATCCAGACTAATCCATTCTGAAGCTTGGACGTGAACTTTAAGGGCTTCTTTGTTGCTGAGCCATTGCAAGGCTCGCAAGGCCTCAACTTCTTGCAGGCCACTTTTCTCGATCAGCTCAGTAAGTGTCATTCCTTCTTTCAGGTGAGGTAGGGCAGCTCGCTCAAGTGGATGTAATTTAGCCAAGAGCTCTTTCATGGGTTAAACAAGCTTGATATGGTTTATAAATGTTTTCTGCAGAAGATCATTGCATTGGATTGCCACAATCCGTTGGGCACGACTGCTTGGTTTCATGCCATTGACAGATGCCATCACCACAAGTTGATGGGGTATAGGGTATAGGAGGCGAATCCTCCGCTGTTTTTCTTACAGTCCGATTTACAAGTTACCTTCTCGTTTGACTCGCAGATTTTGTTCCCGCAAACAGGCTTCTTCTTGCAGTCTTTGGGGCAATTCGTATAGCTCTCTGCTCCTTCGCATAGTTTGTTTCCGCAGCACGTCGATGGCGAAGGGCAGCCGTTCTGACCTGTTCCTCCAGGTATTTGTTTCTGCTCTTGTTTGCAATTTGGAGGGGCAATGGACGGACAAACAACGCAATCTGCAGGACAGGTTTGGCTTTCTCCAGGATCGCACACCTTATTCCCACAAAGAGTAGGAGACGTACCGCAAACACCTGGACTCTGATCCAAACCACTTGCTATCCTTCCAACTTTTGTCCAATCTATCGTAGATACTTGACCATCTTGAGTAGCGTCAACACAACAGATATTGCTCGGAAGAGGAATATTTCTAGCGACTACCCGACCCTCCAATTCATAATCAACATCATCCACATCACCATCACCATCAACATCCCCTATCCTCTGCCCAGGCTTACACTCTACAGTTGGCGACGGAACACTACAATCCCTAGGGCAATTCTGAGCATTCTCAGGCTCTTCACAAGCACCATTCCCACAAAGGGTAGGAGACGGACCACACGTTTTAATGCAATAAGTAGTATCAACAACGTTAAGAGAGCCATCTCCATTAGGATCCCTTCCTTCACAACCTGCAAGTTTAGGATTAAAGATGCACTCCACTAATCTCTTACTGTCTGACTCTCCAAACATCTTATCTCCATCAAAGTCACAGTAATTGCACGGACCACACGTTTTAATACAATAAGTGATATCGTTCACTCTCAACACACCATCGCCATCAACATCAACAGGACAACCAGCAGTGCCAGGATTGAAAATACAATTAGAAAGCCGCTGAGCATCAACATCCGTATATAATCCGTCAGCGTTCAAATCGCACGTCTCACAAGGATTAGCAGATCCATATGCGAGCCCGCCAAGGTTTCTTTTACAGTCTTTCGGGCAGTTCACCTTGGTTTCGTAGGGTTTCATGCAGTTTCCATCGCCACAGACAATGACCGGAACACTGACTACATTGCCGGTTGGCTGCCAGGTCTTGAGTTGATCTATAAACGAAAGAAGCCCTGCAGACGCAAGTGGAATGGATAAGACAAGTAGAAGGGAAAGGGTCAAGCACAAGGTAAGTTGAGTGATTTTCACTATAGAGCCTTTTTTGGACCCGAATTTTATAAAGTTTTTCATTGTCGACCTTCCGAAATGTTTATATACGTGTAAGACTTATCTTACCCAATGACAAGTATAGCGATTACCAAGATGAGCTCGAAAGGACAGGTTGTGATTCCCAGTAAAATGAGGAAGTACTTCAAGGAAGGCGAGGAATTAGTCATTATTGAGAATGGTAAACAGTTAATCATGAAAAAAGCAAAAGATTTCTCTAAAAACCTCAAGGAAGACCTAGAGTTCGCCCGAAGAACAGAGGAGGCCTGGAAAAGATATGATAGAGGAGAATTCGTTGAGATGGACTTTGATGAGTTCTTGAAAGAAGTCAAAAAATGGTAAGGGCCATATTTAGTGAAGAATTCAAGAAAGTTTTTTCTAAGATTAAAGATCAAGGGTTAAAAAAAAGATTGATCAAGCAGTTTGAAAAAATACGTCAGAATCCGGAAGTAGGGAAGCCTATGAGAAATATAAGGAAAGGGACTAGAGAATTATATGTAAAACCATTCAGACTTTCATATGTATATATCCAAGAGCAAAACAAAATTATTTTTTTAGACCTTTACCACAAAGACGAGCAATAGCCCTAGATTTAAAAAGAGAGCTCAAATTCTCATATCATGCGTAAAGTCATGGTCTTTGGCACCTTTGATATTCTTCACGAGGGTCACCGTAATCTCTTCCTGCAGGCCAAACAGCATGGGGACTACCTCATCGCCGTGGTCGCAACCGATAAGAATACAAGGGAAATCAAGAAGAAAGAACCCTTACACCCTGAGCAAGAGCGCCTCGAAACCGTCCAAGCCGAGTTCAACGTAGACCTAGCTGTGGTAGGCGATGGTTCAGATCCTTACAAAGTCATCACCGCGCACAAGCCAGACATCATCTGCCTAGGATATGATCAGCACAATTGTTTCGAAGAGCGCTTGACAAGTAAGTTGAAAGAGTACCAATTGAACATCCCCGTCATCCGCCTCAACCCGTTTCAGCCGGATAAGTACAAGAGCAGTTTGTTGCGAAAGCAGCAAAACCCTAACCGTTAAAAAGATGCCAATGTTCCTTTCTAAAATGGGAGAAACGTTTCATTACGTCCTTACTGATAGAATTACAGACAATTACAGAGCATATATGAAGCATGCAACATCGTCAGAGGGAAGGGCTTTGCTAGGCTTAGGTCCTGGAAATATCGACCGTTTATTGTTTATCGTGCCGCCCTCCGGAAGGTTCTACTTGCTAGTCCCTTCCGAAGAGAGAAACAGATTTAGCACGAAAGTAGGGCCAGCTCCATTCGAAGCGGTAAAAATAGGGGACGGACAAGAAGCAAGTGGGCAACTCAGAGAAGATCTCTATATTCATGGTGGGCCTTTTAGTGAAGATCCAAGAGCCATCGTTCATGTATCTCACGAAGCAGCGTTTATAGAAGTAGCGGAAGCATTGGGACTTCAACCGATAAAGTCTTCTGAAGAAAAGTTCTAAACCCTAGGCGATAATTATTTAAATCCCCAGTTTCAATTATTTAGGGATGGAAGGCATCGTTTCTAAGAAGGAAAAATGGGGCAGTTTTCTCTTGCGCCTATCCTTAGGTTTTGCCTTGTTGTGGAGTGGCTTTGCCATCCTTGCTGTTCCCGGCGCTCCGGCAACAGATTTGGGAACGTACACCGTCAATGTGTTTACTTGGTTTGAAATGATCTATCCTTATTATTTAGGGGTTGCTGAACTCGTCTTAGGCGTAGGGATCTTGGTGGGTTTGTTCACAAGGGTCTTTGCCGCAATTACTGCTCTATTATTCCTATTCTACACCTTTTTAGAAATCACAACCGTCCCTTGGGGTATCTTCACGAGTGCCTGGGTTCATTTTGCTTTCTTCATCTTGACCTTGAGTGTAGTCTTCCACGGAGCACCCTATTGGAGTTTGGATGCATTGTTGAAAAATCACCATAGCTAAGATTAGAAAAACTGCACGATTTTAAAAGACAATAGCTTATAAAGAAGCGCTACAAAAAAAAGCGTATGGACAAGGTCTACTTCTCGACCGTTTGGGAAGATTACGGCTCTATAAATGGGGCATTGAAGGTCTCGAGTTCCGATCGGGTTTTGACCATTTCATCATCAGGAGATAACGTCCTGAATTTACTCGTCGAGAACCCAAAAAAAGTGATTGCGATTGATTATAATTCAGCGCAGCTAGCATTGGCTGAGCTAAAAGCAGAGATTATAAAGAGGTCCTCTTTAGCCAGAACCATTGAGTTGTTAGAAGGCAGTGAAGATCCCGCTAACGGCGTTCTCCTACAAGAAATGCTTTCCAAAAAGGAAGGGGGTAAATACTTATTGGCTCATAACCTCCTCAAAGGTATCGATAACATCGGACTTTTCGAGCGGAGATTTTTGCCTGTTCTGCGATTTTTTGTGAAGTATATTCTTAAAGATACGAAAATCATTAGACAGACAAACAGGGCTGCGCAAAGGAGGTTACTAGAGCAACATAGGGTCTGGCTTCAGTTATTTGTTCGTATTTTTTCCATCAAACATTTATACAAAGCCTTGCTTCCAAACTTTGTCTATACCTATATAAATACACCAATGAGGCAAAGTTTGTTCAACAACATGCATAACTTTGTGAAATTCAACAATTTCGCTAAGAACGGATACTTGCAAAAGGTAATCTTCTCCAAGTACAGGATTAGGCCTCCATTTTTAAAAAAGGAAAACTTTCAGAAGGTTAAAAGAAATATTGCAAAAGTTCATTTTGTTAAGGATGATCTTTTTCTTTTTTTAAAAGGCTGCGAGAGCGAATGTGTGGATAAGGCGAATTATTCCGACATTTTTGACTGGTGTTCGGAAGAAAGATACGCCCAGATTCTACAGGAAACCGCACGGGTTTTGAAACCTGGAGGTGTACTTTTTTACCGAGAGTTATTCGTAAGTAGAGGGTTGCCAAAAGTCCTTACGAAAGCATTCGTTTCGCAACAAGACTTGGCAGACAAACTACATCGTAAGGACTGCACGCCTTTTTACCATCGCTTTGTCATTCTTAGAAAGAATTCATGACTTGAGCTCTAGCATAATCGGGCAATGATCCGACCCATACACTTTGTTCAGGATAATACAGTTTTTCAGCTTTCCTCGCAATTCTTTGCTCACCAAGAAGTAATCAATACGCCATCCGATGCCTCGCTTTCGAGCGTCATTACGCCACGTCCACCAAGTATAGTGTCCACCTTCCTTAACAAATGCTCGAAAGGCATCAATATATCCTAAAGAAAGAAAGTGATCCATCCAAGCTCTTTCTTGCAAAGTAAACCCTGCATTTTTCTGGTTTTGCTTCGGATTTCGCAGGTCAATTTCGCGATGAGCAACATTGATGTCTCCTGTAATAATAACAGGTTTCTTCTTTCGCAGAGTTTGGCAAAACACCTCAAAGGCCTTGTTAAAAGCTAATTTGTAAGGCAATCGTAGAAGTTCACGTTGCGTGTGAGGGAAATAAGCATTCACGAGATAAAACCCCTGGTATTCCAAAGTGAGCACCCTCCCTTCATCATCAAACTTCTTGTTTCCAAGTCCTTTAATAATAGATAAGGGGGTTTTCTTGTAGATGGTCAAAACGCCACTGTAACCTTTCTTCTGCGCAGGAAAGTGCGCAACTTGATAACCTAATTTCAAAAAATCAATAAAAGAAGGATCTCCTCTGACTTCTTGCAGGCAAACCATATCCGCCTTTTCTTTCTTCAGAAACCCCAAAAGTCCCTTGCTCACACAGGACTGGATGCCATTCACATTCCAAGATATAATCTTCATGAATTAGATACGGTTCTTCACAGCTGCCCATAAAACCGGCAATGCAATCGTCACATCGCAAATGACATCAACAAACTTGGCTTGAGGTTCCATCTTACCCCAGCTAATGCCTTCACATAACTCAGCACCACTGCTTCCGCCAGGTTCAGGTCGATCCATGGTGATCTGTACGCCATAGCTCGCAGCATTCGGCGCGAGTTGCATGGCTTGTTGAATGAAGTTCTTAGGGAGTCCACCACCTAGGTAAATCACGCCGGCTTGTTTTGCCGTCCAAGCAAGATCCATCATCTCTTTTAAGTCTTCAAAGGCTTTAACTTGACATTTTTTCCCCTGCGCAAGTCTTCCCCAGATCATTAAGCCAATTCCACTATCTGCAATGCCCGGACAAAAGAGTGGAATCTTTTTTTCATAGCAGGTCTTCAAGATGCTTTTTTCTGTAGAAGGCATGAGTTCGCCTATCTTCCAAAGGAACTCTTTAATGGTTTCAAGGTCTTTAAATGAATCGTAATGTTTCTCAAAGAAGTCTTCCAAGTCTTCATATACCTTATTGGGCATGTAGGTATCGAACATCCTAACAAGACCTATTTTATTCAGGGCTTCGTCATCCGCATGATGTGAACCTTGATAGTGTCGATGTCCAAAGGCTTCAGCCAAGTCATGCGTCAAATTCGCACCAGTCGTGACCATCACATCAATCACGCCACTTTCCAACATGTCGATAATAATGCCTTTCATGCCGCCAGGTACCAGAGCACCGGCAAAGCCAAAGAAAGTTCTGCAATCGGAATTGGTAAAAACCTTTTCCAGGATTTCAGCTGCTTTTCCCATGCGTCCAGCACCCATGACGCCCGCGCCTCGCATGGCTTTCACTAAGTCGTCAGCATTCATACCTTTTTGAATCTTGATTGCTTCTACGGGGGGATGCATGAACTTCAAGAATAACAAGAGGTTTAAAAAGGTTCTTTAAGAATATATCTTCTATATAGCATATTATACCAATCAAGCCTTCTCGTCATAAAGCATATATATCTCGCTTCATTTATAAATGCTAAATGGAGCTATACGAGGACTTGTTGGTTCAAGCGAGTCATCAGCTCCAGATTGCTGAGCACATGTTAAACGAAACCTACCCCTTTGTGAAGGACCCCAAAATGCTTCCCGCCATTGTGGAGCGCCTGTACTGCGCCTTGGATTATGCCCTCACAGCCTTATTGCGCTGCGAACACAACCACAACCGCATTCCTTCGTACAAGGATGATTTCGACGAGAAATGTAAAATATTTAAAAAAACCGCAAAAAGGTACAAATTAAAATCTCAATATGGGTTGGAAGAAATAAGAGATTTGGTAGTAAAACACAGGCAAACGCAACTCGCTTTCGCTCGAAAAGAAAACTTTGTCATGGTAAAAAACCATAAGATAGACACCTTAAGTCTGATTCGGGTAAAGGGTTTTCTCTCGAAGACAAAGATTTTTATAGATGATATCCGTAACCAATTACGCACACAAAATGTATAAAAAAGGAATGCAAAGATGAAAGAAGCCTTAGAAGAAGCAAAAGAAGAACTCAAACGAGTGGATCACTTAATCTATGTCAGTCTAAAATACACACGCACAGTAGACGTGTTGATGAATGTCACAAGCCGCATGATTGACGCTTATAGCGGAATGATCGATGCGTTATTAAAATGGGCGCAGAATGAAAAAAAGATCGCTGAATTGCCAGTTAGCCCGGTTGAAAAAGGAGAACTCGTAAAAAAACTCTTTCCAGATCAGGAAACAATAGATAACATAGAATTGTATTTCTTGATGCGAAAAATCCATCGCTGCAATCCCCAAAAAGAGAATGAATATCGACGCCATGTCACCCTTCGTACCTTCATTGAAGGAAGGGAAGAAATCGTGAACATTGACATCGCCACACAATACTACTTCTTCCAGAAGAAGTTCTTTGAAACGGTGGAGAAAATCGTTCTTGGAAAACAGCAAGAATAGGGTAGATCAGGCAGAAAACTTTATAACCTCCTATTCTTAAGAGGAGAGCATGAGTCGCGTTCTCTGCATTGCAAGTGGTAAAGGAGGAGTCGGTAAGACGACAACAGCCATAAATCTAGGCATGGTTTTCTCAAAGCACTACAAACAAAGTATCTTGATGGATGCCAATCTAACAACCCCCAATGTGCATCATCATCTAGGAATTGATCAAGTACCCTACAACTTGCAGGATGCCTTACAGGGTAAAGTGCATGTCTCCGAAGCAGTCTACAAACATGAATCTGGTTTAAAGCTCATTCCTTTGCTCAACACCTTGGATGAAGTAAGGAACATTGATCTAGCTCATTTCCAGGAAGTCATCAAGGATGCAAAGGAGTTCAGTGAAGTGCTGGTATTAGACGGTGCCGCCGGTTTGGGTCCCGAAGCGCACAGTGCCTTGGAAGTTTCCGATGAAGTCTTGATCGTAACCTGCCCGGATAAGAGCAGTCTAGAACAGGCTAAGCGTACCGTCGAACTCGCTAAGGACCTTCGCCTATTAATCTTAGGCGTAGTCTTAAACAAGGTGCAGGATAAGCATTATGAATTGAGCAATGAGTTCATCGAGTGCACGTTAGGTATTCCCATCATTGCCGAAATCCCGCACGATGAACATGTACCTCACAGTCAGCACCTCAAACATCCCGTCGTATACGCCTATCCAAATAGTCCTTCAGCCAAGGCTTTTGAGAAGTTAGCATTCAAATTGATGGACAAAGAATATCACCCTTCATTTCAAAATGAAGCCTTGCCTACTAAAGACAAGCTCATCGCAGAATAACATCTAAAACCGTATTGGTTCTAAAGCTGCTGTGTTGCATAATTACTTCCTTTTTAAGATTTTGATTTCTAAGACTTTAAG
>JBBSWA010000030.1:0-9209 GCA_038046485.1 Nanobdellota archaeon | reverse complement strand
CTTTAAAAACAACCTATATACTCTAGAAGTGTAAAGTAATTTTGGACTTATACACCACAACACATAAAAAGAGGGCTTGTTTCTTAACTTTATGATTGTTATTGACCTAGAAACGTCGGGTGCTTATTCAGACATTCATGGCATTCTTAGTATTGGTGCCCTTGAATTTGAGAGCCCGGACAATGCCTTCTATGAAGAATGTCGGCTTGGAAGCCACCATAAATTCGATCCAACAACCATTGAGTTTCACAGATTTACTGAAGGCGCAGCAAGAGACCCTAAAAAGAAAACAGTTAAGCAAGTCCTGCAAGACTTCCTTGAATGGTTAGGTACTGTTCGTGAGAAGACCTTTGCAGCCCATAATACCCCTTTTGATTGGAAATTCATGGAATGGGAGTTTCGCCAAAATAAACTTGACTGGCCCTTTCACTTCCGCAGCGTTGACATCCACGGCATTGTTTATGCTCACATGATTCGGCGAGGTATTACGCCTCCCACTCGTAATGATGTCAGTGTATTGGGTCTGCGAAAAATCCTAGAGTACTGCGGCATTCAAGATCCTCGTGAAATGCACAATGCCCTTGAAGATGCTAAATTAGAAGCAGAGTGCTTTCATCGCATTATGCATGGAAAACCGATGTTTTCAGAGTATGCAGATCAGAAGATACCGGAATATTTACGGAAATGACGGAATTCTTTAGGGAAGGCTTTTATAAAACTCAACATCTCCTCATTCATGTTTCGTGTTTTTCGCTCTGACTGGTATGATAAAAAACTAGAAAAACTTAGCTCTTTTGAGCAGGAGCGTGTTAAGAAGTTTGAAGAACAGTTAAAGCAAACTCCTTATCAAGGAAAACCGCTCGGATATCCTTTCTTTCGAGAAAAGAAATTCAACGGGAAAAGACTCTTGTTTATCATCGTCGATGATAAAGCTGTGTTTCTTGTGACGCTTACGGATAAGAAGATGCAGCGAGAGGAGATTAAGCTTATAAAGAAGAACCTTGGCTTCTATCAAGAACAAATAAAGAAACTACTTGAACGACTCTAAATCTCCTTTACTTTTCCTTTTAAAATGTCTTTAATCCCATGAGCAATGTCCTGAAGGAGCTCTTGATCTACTTTTTCTACCCTCTTTAAACGAGTGTATTCTTGCTTGGGAATCGTTACTGTAGCTTGTTTCATAGACTTAGTGAAGATGAAAGGATTTAAATAGTTTCCTGCCATTCTTTAGGACGATGGAGATCGAATACGACAAAGAAGCGGATGCCTTATACATTGAGTTTAGAAAAGGTGATTTTGCTAAGAACAAGAAAATTGATGATTTTACCGTTCTTGACCTAGATGCTAAAGGCAACCTCTTAGGTATCGAACTCTTACAAGCTAGCAAACGAGTGCCTGCTCAATCTCTTACTGAAGTACATGTAAAGAACATGGAATTGGTGACGTAATTATTTTACTAGTTGCCAATAATTACTAGATGCTTCTTTATAGTATTTACATGGGTAAGGTCCTAGTTTTTTTGCCTTGAAGAAGATTCCGTCATCGTACTCCCAGCTGTACCAAATTGTAACATTTTTAGAGGAGGGATAGTCATATTTTTTAAAATTACCATTGAATTCAAAAGGGGCAGCTTTTTCTGTTGTTGGAAGAGTATTAAGAGAAAGGTAATGAGTGATAGACGGATTAGTAAAATTTATTTCTTCACTCCAAATATTTACATTTAGACTAACCCCTTTTTTGGCTTCATTAGCGAATAACAACTTAAATGGAGCCAGGTATAGTGGGCAACTGCTCTCTATACTTTGACTTCCAATAATCGGATTGGAGCTATCAAAAAAACCAAGTGCGATAAGTATTCCAACGAACGCTGCTAAAAATGTTGCTATAGCTGCTGCCCAGGTTCCTATAGCACTTATTGCTTCCCAATTAATCTTTTTCTTAGGGGTTGCCCTCTTTTTCTTTTTGGCCATTTACTCCACCAAAATTGCTGGCTTTCCGGGTGAAGCTTGCTTGGCCTTGGGCTCCTTGCTGTCATCAGCTCGTTGTATCTCGATGTCGCACCCAAGCTCTTCTTTTAGGCTTTCTTTGCTTTCTTCTAGGCGACTTAACTCCAGTTCCTGATTGAGTACGATTTCCGGTAATTTTGAAGGATCGCTCACAAATTTAGGCGTTAATTTCGTTATTTCTTGCCCATACTTCTTGAGATCCGAAGCCATAAGTGCTTTTAGCAACTCGCCTATGTTGCGAGTTTTTTCTAGCTCTTCTTTTAATTTCTTTACGTAAGCGTATTTCCAATTTTCAGCAACAAAGATCTTCACTTTCTTTGGTTGTATCTTTATCAATTCAAATACAGCTCGGATATCCTTTATTGTCTCTTCCATACACTTTTCGCTTGCTTCCGCATCTGGATCTATTTTAGACTCATCGTACCGTGGCCATTCAGCCAAACTGACAAAACCTTTTTCTTTGAGCATTTCCCACAGTTCTTCAGCTATATGGGGGGCTACTGGTGCTAGTAACCTTATCCACCTGCTAGCAATTAAGTCATATAAGCTATACTGCTCACCCTCTTCCACTCTCTTTTGCATCCTTTTTACACTGGTAAGGATGTGATGAATCGCGATATTTCCATACTGTCTTAATTTCATCTCTTCTAAATTCTCTGTTGCCTCTTTAAGCAGACTTTCAAATTGAGATATAAACGCCTTAGCTGTTTTTGTCTTTATTTCCCCTTTTTTTCTCTTGCCGATGACCTCGATCATATTGTTGCATAAGCTTAGAAGGGTACTGTTCATGCTCGTCGCGTCTTTTTCTTTCCAATCGAATGTTCCATCTAAGCTTGTGGCTGTGGTCAAGTAAGCCCTAAATGTATCCGGCCCAAAGCGATTTTTAATATCCAATAAGGTGATCACGTTGCCTTTTGATTTGCTCATCTTTGAACCTTCACTCACTACAAATCCATGTAAGGATATCTTCTTTGGCCAATACTTTTCTGGGAAGATGGCTGTATGGGCAAGGATGAAGAACGAGAGATGATTTGATAAGTGGGCTTGATACGTATGTCTGTGATCGTTTGGATACCAGTAAGCAAAGGCCTCTTTTAACTCTTCAAGCACTTCTTTGGCTATACCCCCCTTGCTGCTGAGCTCTTCTAAGTTTCCTTTGTTTAAGTATACATAATCAAAGAATTCAAGAGGCATTTGATCGGGTTTAATCCCATATTTGTTAATCAGGTTCTTTATGGTATAAAACGACATGTATATAGTCGAATCGGATAGCGACTCAATGATCCAGTCCTTGCTGAATGGAAGAGGTGTACCAATTCCTCGCTTTCTTGCTGCCGGCCTTTTGTCTAGCCATTCAAAGGCGTCTAAATACAGCTTTCTTGAGGATTCTGGAACCAACTGCATCTTTTCAAGGCATGACCTTGCCAAGTCCTTCCAACCTGGAGTATTGAAATCTAGGAACCATTGATCTTTTAATACGGCGACTACCACTTCAGTACCACATCTGCAAACTGCTGGACGAGATGTTTCATAGAACATGACTGCCTCCCCCTTCTCGACTAGCTTCTTTTTCAGATATTTTTGCGCTTCCTGAACAGACATTCCAGCACATTCACCACAATTTTCTTTCATCACACCTTTTCTAAATACACGCTTGTTTAATTCATTCTTGGCTAGCTCTATTTTTTCCTTATCTTGAGGGGACTTTACACCAAATTCTTTCCCAATCTCCTCTCCTAAGTTTTCTTTCATGTCTGGGACGCGAATGATGGATATGGGTTTTAGCTGTGCGACAATTTTTTTATCCAGATTGTATTGATCCAGCAGCTTCATATCGCTATGAATTCTCTTTAACTCGAATAGGTCAACGGGGTCTTCTAGGGCAGAATATACAATTCCTGAACCCACATTGGCATCTATAAACCAGGCAGGCACAATGTATACATCGTAGTTCACCAAAGGCCCCTTTGCCCATTTACCGATTAGATCTGCTGCTTTTATATCCCCGATCACTTCAGGCTTTACGTACTGCTGCTCTATCTTCTTTACAGCTGCTTCTCCCACAACCCATTTTTCATCGTTGACTTTGACGATCTTATAGGTTGCTTCAGGATCCAGCCAGATATGGGTTTGCCCGTAAAACGCATCAGGCCTTGTGGTTCCGGCCATCAGGATTAAGTCAGACTCTTTTAGCTTGAATTTTCCCCAGATAAAATCTTGCTTGGAAACTGGGTTTGTATCTGCATCCTGAATATCGTCTTCCCCCACTGCATTTCCACAGTTTGGACAATAAAGTACTGGATAGGAACCTTTTATTAAGTAGTTTTTATCCTTGTATTGATGGAATTGCCAAGTGATTAATTTTTGATAATCTAGATCTCCTGTTGTGAACCTTCTACTCCAGTCTATGCTCGTTCCGAGCGAGCTATATTCGGATAACATTTTTGGGATGAAGAAGTTTACTAGATTCCAAGGATCTTTGAAAGAGTCGACTGTTTTTTCAACTTCTTTTTCATCCGACAAGTAATTTCTGACATATTTTTTGTAGAGCTCAATCTTTTTTTGGTCTCCGGACGAAATGGCCAAAGAAATCCCTAAAATAGGAGTCCCTGTTATGTGAAACGCTAATGGGTAGAGCACGTTAAAGCCATTCATCCTTAGAAATCTAACATAAATATCGCTTTCCACTACCGCTCTTCCATGACCGATATGGAGAGAGCCGCTTATATATGGGTAAGGCGTGGTGAAGAAAAATTTCTTCTTCAATTTATCTATTTGAGGCTCAAACGCCTTCGCTTCCGTCCATTTCATCTGCCATTTCTTTGCAATTTCCTTAAAATCCATGATCACACCTTTGTAGTTGGGACTAGCGCTTATTCTTTTAAAGCCCGGAATAAAGGGCTATCTAACGCAACAAAAGAAGTCCCAATACCTGATTGTACATACGCCTTGCTAACCACGTCTTTTATTTAAAGGTTTCGGGAGAGATTACCACTCTGTGGATTCATACGTCTTTACCTGGAATGGTTGTGCTTTTCTTAAGGTTCGAAGCATGGACTGGGTTAAGATTTTGGTGTGAGGTACATCACACAGGTATTCTGGGATGTACCAGATGTCCTCTTTTGAGGTCATCCAGTTGAGCTTGTCAAAACGGGAGAGGTTGATGGGTTTTGAATAGGTGCGCAGGTTTTTTTTACCTTTGCTGTCAAAATATTCATCGAAATAGGTCATGACGAGCTCCCGTACGGTTCTATAAATAGGGTCTCGATATCTTAAAACGGCGTGGTTGGTCTTGCTGATGGCACCCCAATGATTGTGCTCTTTGAAGATGGCAATGACATGGTCAAAGTCATCTTTTGTTGATTCTAAACTAAGAACTAAGGGAGGACGGCCCTGAACACGTAGAATTGCGGCTGCAAGCATTGCTCCTTCCATACACTGGGCCTTGTTCTCTTGCAGCACTTTACGAGGAGACCTACAGGTGTCGCCATTTTTTTCCTTGTTGATCGGCATCTGGTCTAAGAAGTCCTGCACTTTTTGAGGAGTGTTTAAGGAGCGGAAGAGCTTGAGCTCTTGAGGGGATAAATTGAACATAAGTAAACACTATAATGCTTACTTTAAATGCTTTTTTGAGGTAAGCGTTTATAAATGGTCTGCCATTACTTAGGGTATGATATCGCCTCGAATTCTTGTGGTTCAAAGTGTGGTGATACTGCCTGAGGAAGGCAAACGATTTTTGGATTTGGCATTGTTAACCCGTGAAGCATCTAAAGAATTCCCACACTTTTTTCCTCCGGAGGCCCCCAGAGACCCTAGTAAAGTCATGGACTATGCTGGTAGACACTTTACCCCCTACTTGATGCCCTGTTCTTCTAGTTTATCGCATCCCACTCGACATGCCGACCCTGAAAGAAAATATAGTTTAGGAAGCGTCCTAACTGAAAGAGAAGCATTCGAATTAGGTGATGTGGAGCCACATATTGACACCATTTGTGCAGATATGGCTTTGATTGCTAAGCAAACTGCGACCAAGGGAAAGCTAGAAGGTCCTATTCATTGGGATGCCTTTGGGGAAACAGCTATCACCCAAGCACTGCAAGAAGCTAATTATTTAGCTGAAGGACAAATAGCTATTTTAAGGCATAATGCTTGCGGTTACATGGAGCTGGATGTACGTTCTTTGGACAATGCACGTCGATTTCAAGGAAGATTCGGAGATGGGATTGGGGGGATCATCCAGTTATGTTGATGGTATTTAATGCGAAAAAAAGTGAACCTTCCTCTGTTGGATGTGCTTATTACTTGCCGAATACAAATACTATTTATGAATTTATGACTCAAGTATCTCCATCTGAAGAATAAATATACAATTAAATACTTGGTTTACAAATAATTGAGAATTTAGAACTTCTTAAACTGAGAAGCGATGTCGATCAATTCTACATGGCCCAAAATCTGTGCTCGGCAGCAGTATCGGTCTGCACCTAAGCTGTCCAAGACCTTTTTTCGATCTTCCTTTTTCTTTATGGTGCGCTCTTGGAGGTCTTCGTACATGTGACCAATGGGCTTACCACAACTGAAGCAACGCACGGGAATGATCATAGAGATAGGGTGATTGGAGTGGTTTATAAAGCTTGCTGAAGGTATTGTTTTCCATAAGGAAAATAAATAAAATTCTTCTTTTATTGTCAAAAAACAAAAGACAAAAAAGAATCTTAACGATACGATTTCTGCCGCTTGGCGCGTGCTTGACCATGATGACCGGGCTTTGCACTTTCTTTACGGCGAACATCTGCGATTAAGAGATGACGATCATACGCTTCAAATGTAGGCTTGAGTTTCTTATCAAACTGAACCAAGGCTCGGGCAATGGCTAGACGCGAAGCTTCCGTCTGACTCATCATTCCGCCTCCTTTTACATCGACGTTTATATTTACTTTACTCACTACCTCTTCCCCAGCTAACAACAATGGTTCCATGATCTTCATGCGAGACATTTTAGGTTGATGGTGATCCAGGAGCAGGTTGTTTACTCGTACAACTCCCTTACCTTCTTTTAGCGTTGCTCGGGCAATTGCTTGCTTTCGCTTACCGCTGACATGAACCAACTTTACCATTATTCTCCTCCTGCTTTCATGCTGTCGGAAGTTCTACTTCCCCCAATCAGCTTACTTAATTCACCCACGCGCAAAAATTTAGGCGTGCTTAACTTGGATAGATGAGCATCTTCTATATAGATCATTTTTTGATCCTTTAATACCGTTGGAACGCCTCGGAAACACATGATGCGCTTAAATGCCTCTCTACCTTTAGGCTGTTTGTAAGGCAACATGCCTCGAATGATTCGGCGAACAATGCGATCGGACAGACGGCCGTAAAGAGGACCTTTATAGGTACCCATTGAGCGCTTGTGCTTCCAAGATTCTAATAGGCGAACCTTGTCCCCACTGAGGATGGCATTTTCGCAGTTTACAATGTCTACTTTTTCCCCTAACAACGCTTTTTTCGCTGCTACGGTTGCGAGCCTACCTACAATTAAGTCGGTTGCGTCAATGATCATCCTAGTATCCTCACACCCTTTCCTTTCGGGTTTTTTTCAACTAATTCTAAAATGCTGATGGCAGTTCCTTTGCCGTTGATTTTTTGCTTGGCTTCTTCGCTAAATGAGTAGGCTGCTACGGTTACCTTTTTACTAAGTTCGCCCATACCCAATACTTTACCAGGGACAATGACGATCTCATTTGGTTTAGTGTACTGTTCAATTTTATATACATTCACCACACGCTGGTTTCGCGTAGGTCTTTCTAGATCCGAAGCGATTCGTTTCCAGAGAGCTACCTTTTGCTCAATTGAGCATTTCTTTAGCTCTTGAATGAGCGCTCCTAACGTCGGGTTCTTGTAATCTTGTTTCATGGTTTTACTCTGTTTTTGTATGTTTGATAGTCGATGCGGGAAATGGGTTCCCACCTAGGAAATTCACTCAAGAGCAAAGCTCTTGGCGTGCCAGAAATCTATGATTTCTGAGCACTTCCCTAGGACCTTTGTCCGCCATATCTCGCTTCGCTCGATATGGCACATTCCCTTTAATGCGGAGGAAGGGATTCGAACCCTCGCACCCACTAAGGGACTACCCATTTGATTGCGATTATGAATGCTGTCGATTTACTCGCCAACATTTCCTCAAGGTAGCGCATTTGACCAGGCTCTGCCACCCCCGCGTGTGTGATTAAGTGATTATTTTGTTTTTTCTTTGAATTGTTCTCTAAGGTCTTTGATCATCAAGTTGCAGCGATCGATTGCACCACTCATGATCTCTTTGTGATCCAATTGACCCCAGGCCTCGATGTAAAAAAGGAAATCATTCTCTTTGTTAATATGCACATCTTCATGAGTTAACTCGACACATTCACCGCACCAAATGCAGGCGTTTTCATCTACGACTTTCAACTGACCGCCTTTTACTTCGAATACCTTGCTAGGACAGCGATCCTTGATCAACTCAGCATTTTGAGGCTGCTTTTTGATCACGACATGAGGAGCATATTTGTAATAAGCAAGGCATGGACTCCATTTGGCATGCATTCTTCCAATGCCCATCTTTGCCGTCATCTCTGCCTCAATTTCTTGGCCTTCTATTAATTTAGTAACTGGTGTATTGCCATGAACGGGCTTACACTTAGGATCTTTACTGCGAATGTCACTTGCATATATGTAACCAGGGCCCTTTGCCTTTAATGTCAACTTTAAGGTGCACTGCGCACAACCTACTCCCTTGCACTTACATTCTGTTTGTAAATTGTAACTTTCTGTATCGGTCTTTAGTACCAGCAAACCCAATCGGTGTGCCACCATTTCATCGTACAAAATACCATTATTTTTTTGGAACTCAACATCTTCAATGGCAAGGGTAGGCACTTCTTCCATCATGAACCTGCGTAAGGCATTCATGTATGTAGCATCGCTTTCCTGAATATGCAAGGTCAATTTGTCCTTTTTTTCTTCGATGATTTTTACCTTGACCATTTTTTCCCTCTTCTTATACTCGACGACCTCGTTTACCGCCTTTCTTTCGGCAGCCTCCGTGAGGAACGGGCGTTACGTCTTCAATGATACCAATTTTAAGGCCCATACGGGATAGGCTTCGAATGGCTGCTTGTGCGCCTGGACCCGGTGACATGGGACCATTGTGTCCACCTGGAGCTC
>JBBSWA010000029.1:0-12506 GCA_038046485.1 Nanobdellota archaeon | reverse complement strand
CTTAAAGTCTTAGAAATCAAAATCTTAAAAAGGAAGTAATTATGCAACACAGCACAATCAACCCTCAAGTTATGTTTTATTCTACTGGAGGCACCTATACAGCTTTAGAGAAAGCGTTAGGATCAAATGCCACTGCAAATCTAATTGCAGTAGAACGATTCACAGAGGTACCTGAAATGGAAGGAGGCCTTGTCAAAACATTAACACCCAAACTCCACGCAGGTTTATTAGGAGAGCGAAGCAATCCTGCACACCAACAATATTTAGCTACTATGGGTGGTGGCGTCTTTTTCGACCTGCTCGTCAATAATTTATACCCTTTCGGAACTGTCATTGCCGAACCTGGCGCCACCTTCGAACACGCCCGAGGTAATATAGACATCGGTGGTCCAGCCATGCTTCGCGCAGGAGCAAAGAATCATCACAGTTGTGCCGTATTAGTCGACCCCGCCGATTATCAAACGTTCTTAGTGGATCTTCGAAAAAATGGAGGAGTCACCACGTTAGCTCAACGATTTGCATTGGCCGGAAAAGTATTTGACCATACCGCTCGATACGACAGGGCTATTGCCGACCACCTAGCAGGAGTAGATCCTAGAGCGATGAAAGCTGAATACGAAAGTAGAGGCCTCATAATTTAAAAGGTCATCCAATGGCAAACAACGCACGTGCACAGTACAGGAGAAAAGTACCAGAAAGTTTTCCAGACAGAATTTCTTTAGTGGACAAGATCAAATTAGAAACCTCAATCGTAGCGGCTTTACGAGAGAAATTAGCTTCTACTGGAACTGTACTAGCAGATCATTTTTTAGAAGCAGCAGCAAGGAGTGCCATCGATGCAGGCACTTTAGTTGATTATAAAAAAGGCGGTTCTAGCGACATCCAACTCCGTTACGGTCTCAACCCAGGACAACCAGCTGCTTTTTATGAAGAAGAAGGTGCCTCTGGCCCAAACATCGGAAATATTGAAGTCTTACAAGAAGGAGGAAAAGGTTTAGGTTATATCAACGTAGGAGATACAGATCTAGGCATTGCTGTAGTTAGAAGAATGTCTCATCTCTATCCAGACGACTTACACTGCGTGATTATGAAGCATGAAATTCCTTCTGCCTTTGCAAAAGGTAAGGATCCAGATGAAACATATGAATTAGCATGGCAAGGAGATTCTTTGTCCAATTTTGGGGGAGTAACAGTTTGTTCTTATGAGATAACTGTAGTCATGGCTGCAGCGCTCGCAGATAAGGTGAGAAACGCAGAAGTCATTGTTGCTCCAGGATATACAGACCACGCCATGGAACGACTGAGAACGAGAAAAGATTTGCGAATAGTTAGAGTACCCTCATTCCGAGAAGAAAGCCATAGCTTAGGATGGCTAGTGCGTTCATTGACAGGTGGGCTACTGGTTCAGAATGAACCGTACTCAAAAATTGATTCGCCTGAAGATCTCACATGCGTTTCAAAAACGCAGCCAACACCAGAACAGCTTAGAGCAGCAGTTTTGCAGTGGAATTTAGCTTATTTCGTACGGTCCAATGCTGTTGTGATCGGAGATGAAAACAAAAGCCATGGAATTGGTGCTGGTCAACAAAGCAGAATTGATGCGGCTGAAATTGCGATAACTAAGTCAAGAAGAGGTTACGGTCCAGTTAATACAGTCATGGCATCTGATGCATTCATGCCTCAAACAGATGTAGTAGAAGCAGCCAGATTAACAGGAGTCCGTGCTATTGTTTATCCTCTAGGATCAGTAAAGGATGGCGAAATCATTGAAGCAGCAGATAAAATAGGCATTGTTCTGCTCGCCACCCGCCGCCCTGGCGAAACCGATTGTGAACGCGGCTTCTATCATCGATAAACACCTTTAAAAACCCTTTCTCCCTTCTTTAATTCATTGGGCCAGTGGTCTAACCCGGTACTTCGTTGATTGTAAAGTCGGCGTAGCTGGAGATGACGCTGCCTTCGCAAGGCAGAAACTTCGGGTTCAAATCCCGACTGGTCCACTTCAAGTGGCCAGTGTGCCAAAAACAGGATGTTTTTGAGCACGACTGGTCCACTTTTTTCATTCGTAGTCTTTAGTACACCTATGATTATTATACTACGCGCAAAGGATTTCTCATGTGTGGACACTTACCTTTACAGATTACAAGAAGAGAAGAATTCATCTATCAAAGGATAGATGGGCTCATATTCAGAACCACGAGGAGATACCGCCAACCATAGAAGAAGTTACGGATGCATTAGCGTATCCAACTACGACAAGGGAATCGAAGATCGATGGTCGCATCCGTTACTATCACTACAACAAGAAATACAAAAAATATTTACTAGTCGTCACAAGCTATATAAACTCAGAAGGATACATAGTAACAAGTCATTATACAGGTAAGATAAAATGAAACTGCACGTATATTATGATGAATTTGGAGATTACCTTGAAATCTATACAGGGAACCATAAACAGCATGAATTCATCAACTTGACAGGGGACACATTCGAGCTTAAAAATAAAACGACGAGGCGTACCGAGGGGTTTGCCATTCATGCGTTTAGAAAGCAGGCGAAAGAGCTATTGAAGGTCAAGGGGGTTTGTTTCCATTATGATGAGCCCGGAGACTTATTGGAAGTCGGAATTGGAAAGCCGGTGGAAAGTTACCTGAAAAACCTTGGTGAAGGGGTTTTCTTACGAACCGGAAAGTCGGGCGAAGCAATAGGCTTGGCCATTCAAGGGTTGAAGGAAAGAACAAAGAAAACATTGGAAGCCGAGATCGTATTACCTCAAGAGATAGAGCTAAGTAGTAAATCTAAGGTCCTTATTCGTTAGGAATGAGTTTTGAGCTTGAGTCCACTACTTTTTTAAACTCTGACAGCGAAAAAAAGTCCATGGAGTGGCTGCATCCTCACTTGTGGGCTCATCGTCATCCAGGTTTGGGTATTCTGTATTCATCCGTTGCATTATCCACAATAGCGAATGCCTTGATCGGCATCTTTGTTCCTATTTTCTTGTATAGATCAGGGTATTCATTGATCCAGGTCTTGTTGTTTTTCATGTTGAGTTCACTTTATTTTTTGCTATTCGCGAAGGCTGGAGTTTGGGCAGTTGCTAGGTGGGGAATTCGTTGGAGTATGTTGATCAGTATTTTTTTCTGGATTGCTTATTTTGCAGGGCTTCATTTTTTGCCGCATTTCTCGTATCTGTTTTTCATTTTGCCGTGTTTTCTTGCTTTGAAAGGAGTGTTTCATAACTTCGCTTTTCACTTATACTTCATTGAGCATTCAGAAAGAAAAAAGATAGGTCATGAGGTCTCGGCTACGTACAGTACGATTCAATGGGCCTCATTTTTAGGACCAGTAGTGGGGGGTTGGATCTTAGTCGATTCTTCGTGGAGTATCCTGTTAGGCTTATGTGTTTTCTTATTAGTGCTAAGTGTGTTGCCTTTATTCTTGGTTCCTGAGAGGAAACAAAAAGTGGATTTCTCCTATAAAGATATTTGGCGTGATTTATTAGATCGCAGAAATTGGGGGTGTGTAGCCTCATTTACAGGTTATTCAGTGGAGTCTTTCATCAATTATGTGGTTTGGCCTATTTTCTTAGCAACCCTGTTTTCTTCGCTGGAAAAAGTGGGTTTTTTAGTGTCCGTTAGTTTATGTGCTTCGCTGATTGTTCTGCACTTTGCAGGGAAGTGGTTTGATGGGGGGTTAAAGAAAAAATTGTTGAACATTTCCACCGGTCTATTTGCTTTAGGCTGGTTATTACGATTATTCATGCGCTCTTCCTGGTCGGTGGGAGTGATGGATAGTTTTAAGAACATCAGTGGGGAAACGTTGAATGTTTCTTGGTCAGCGTATAATTATGACGTAGCGGGGAAGCATTTTTTCCGATTCATCGTGTTTCGAGAGATCATATTTAATCTGGGGCGTACCGTGTTCATGCCCATCCTTATGTTCCTGATTTATGTTGGAGCGGGTTTTAAGGTCTTGTTTATACTAGGGGCTTTGTTTTCTCTTTTATACGCTGCCATGCGCCCTTACCATCCTGCGATCTAAAATGTCAAGAACCGCCAATTCTAAACCGATCTATAAGGGGTTCTTGAACCCTCAGAAATGCGTATCATTTCTGGGGCCCAAAAACATAACGTTTTTGTGGCACTATCAGAATTCCATAAATCTTGATCTATCATGGAATTCTGAAGGTTTATATAGCTCTCTTCTTCTCTAAACAATATGAGTCAAGACCAGCATTTCATGATCGATAAAGAGGTATTGGAAGAGATTGCAGAAGCAGCCGATCTTTTGGGAACCGACCGCATCTTAGAAATAGGCGCAGGTCATGGGGAACTCACGCGCAAGCTCTGTAAGAAAGCCTACACAGTCGCCGTCGAATTAGACTCTGAATTAGTAAAGGCATTCCCCGAGCTGGAAAACTTAAAACTAGTCAAAGGCAATGTGTTGCAAGTATGGAAAGATCATCTGTTCAATAAGGTAGTGGGCAACATTCCTTATGCCATCTCAGAGCCTTTGCTCTGGCTGATCTTGAAAAAACCTTTAGAGCGTGTTGTGTTGGTACTGGGAAAGGATTTCTCCGACATCCTGCTCAGTGATTCCAAACTAGGTGTCTTAGCAAGAGAGTTCTACGAGGTAGAAGTCGTTAGGAAGATTCCAAAAAAAGCATTTTTTCCAGCTCCGAGTGTGGATTCAGTTTTAATCTTAATGAAGCCCAAGAAAGCTGAAAACATTCTACTAAGAGAGCTTGTTTTGCAATCCGATAAAAAGATCAAAAATGCACTCGAAACGGTCTTGGAAAGAAAAACAACAAAAAGAGAACTAAAAGAAAAGGTTCAAGTACTAGGAAAGATCGTCGACAAAGGAATCACCCAATTATCAAATGAAGAGTTTGCAGAGCTTTTAAAGTTCTTGACAAATCTTTAACTCACCGCGACCAAGTACATCGCCTGGGCCCATCCAAGGGGAGTGTTTTCATTAAACTGTTCTCCATCTCCGAGGTACAGTTCAGGTAACTCGCCATTAGTCGTCATAACTTCATGAGTCTTAGCTAAGTAGTATTTATACTTCTTTTGATCTCCCAAGTCTTTGTAGATCTTAGCGAGCCATGGGAATCCCATGGTCCAGCTCGCTTCCTTGCCGTCTTTAGCGTAGTAGCAGTCATCCATGTATCGAATGACTCCTTTTTCCCGTACCAACTTTTTTTCAATATTTCTCAAAATAGCATCTCGCTGTTCCGGCGTAACGATATGATAGGGATAAATAAGGGTCAATAAGGCTAAGTCCACTTCTTTGCTAGCCGATTCTCTGGGCAATAAAGCATTCAAGGTCTCAAGCCCTTTTAAGTATAATTCATCTGGAACATACACCAATTTTTGAATTTTAATCAATCCAGCAACGCAAGCCCCGACACTTGAAGCGTGCACTTCTTCGCCTTCTTCCCAGACTCCATTATCCAGGTCTTGCCAGTATTGGATGCTTTCCAAATAGTAAACCAATTTTTGTACAAGGCGATAGTCGCCATGGTCTCTTAAAACAGTAAGACCTTGTTCATGCAATTCACCAATTTTAAACAGCAATGCACCAATGGCATCGTTTTGTTTGTTGCCCCATTCTTGGTCGAATTCGTCAAAGGTAATGGGATGATAGCGAGCATGAATATACTTATGCTTCGCATCGGGCTTTTCGCGAATGGCCCAATCAATCTTATATTCATGTTTCAAGAGAACATCCAGTAAAGCCTGATAAGTCTTAACGGCTTCAGCTGCATCAAACTGTTCCAAGCCAATGGCTTGGTAGATATTGTCCCGAATCCAGGCTACATTGTATCCAGTAGAGACGTTCTTGCTGGAGGCTGCAAAGAGCCCTGTCGGGTAGCGTAAGGCCTGCAGAATATTCTTAGACTTACGTTTTAGGAATAGTTTCATGTTCCCCCCATCGACTATACTAGATTCAGAGCTTTATAAATGTTTCTATTATAGAGTACTATAAAGTGGTGAAAATTGTAAGATTTAAATAAGGGATTGTATCTCCCTGTATGGCTGAACCTGATGAAACGAATCCCATGACATCCTTAAAAACCAACTTACCAGAACAAGCAGGAGAATTCCAGATTGTACAAGTTGAAATGGATGCCAATCTCTATCTCTGGTTTGGGCGCTATGGGCATGCGCTTTGCTTGGCCTCTCTTCTTGAAAAGGAAGGAAACCGTTTTGGATTGTTTAAAGAATATGACAAGAGACCTTTTAAGTGGGTTTCGGATCGATTTGCAAAACCAGAAGAACTCACAGATATTTTAACTTATGAAACCGTTCGAGACTTGGCTGACCCCGATATCCCTGACTTAGAAAAGCCAGAGATCCCTGCTTTAGAAGGGCCAGGCTATCGTGTCATCGGTATGGGAAGGGCCCGTATTGATGTAGGCAAAAAAACTATAGGTTTCTATGGAAGTAGCATGAGTTATAATATCGGAATCAACACAGAGCAACTCACTTTAGCCGAACGATTGAAACTTGATTGGAAGATAAGTATATCCTGATTTTTTCTTAATTAGCTTATTCCTGCTTGATAAATTTTTTCTGTTAATATTTTTGCCTTCTCTTTATCCTTTAACGTTTTGAACATCAATACACCTTGTCGGTGCACGACGACGTCTCCTTCTGTTGTTCGGATGACGATGATTGAGCCGGCATCGCTTACTAGTGTGTAGGACTTCTTAATCTTTTCTAAATCCAGGTTTAATTGCCGTAAGGGCTTTACTTCTAAGGCTGCCTTGGTTTTGCAGTAATGCAAGATGAACACCTCCTTTTTTTGTAGATGCTCAGGAATTGTGATTCCTGGCATGCCAGAAAGCTTCGCTTTCTGAGCATGGGTGAATTTGCCTTGACAAGCTTGGCACTTGGGATTTTTTTTGACTTTGATCTTTTCGATTTTGGTGTCCCAGGCATTGATATGGGTAAGTTGTGGTGCAAACGCTTGCTCGGTGATAATTTTGAATGCCTCCACCACTTGGATGCTGGCGACTATTGTATTCGTCGTGTTGAGAATGCCTTGCGTTTCACAGTCTTCCTCAGAGATTGCATGGCCTAGAAGGCATTCAAAACAAGGTTGGTTGGGAAGAATGGGGAAGATGAATCCTTTTGTTTGGATGGCGCCGGCGTAGATCCAAGGAAGCTTATTTTTTACGGCGTAGTCATTGATGATAAAACGCGTTTCTAGATTATCGGTACCGTCCAGGATGAGATCTGATTTTAACAAAGAGATGTTATCTGCTGTTAATCGCACTTCGTGCGTTTCTATTTTGATCTTTGGATTGATGGATTCTAAGTGTGTTCGAGCAGCCAAGACTTTTGGCTGGTTGATGTCTTTTTGTGCATACAGTAATTGGCGATGAAGGTTGCTTTCTTCTACCTTGTCTGAGTCGATGAGAATGAGCCTTCCCATGCCTGAACGGGTGAGAAGTTCGGCTGAGACACTACCTAAGGCGCCGATCCCTACGATGCACACTGTTTTTTTACTGAGTAAGGTTTGGCCTTCTTTGCCTAAAAGTCCTTCTTGAGCGGTGTAGTCCATATTGGACAGAGAAGCGGTGGCTTTTTAATAGGTTGTGAACGCAATTGTAACTCAATTATCATCTATATAGATAATAATTCAGGTTTATAAACATGGTTGGACTCATTGCCACCATGAATGGATCTTCCCCATTAAATTTTGGCACTGTAGATGCCTCCAATCTGCCTGATTTAAATCATGCTCTCATTAGCCCTCTTTTAATAATTGAACAATCTTTCGATCGAGTTGTTCCAACTTCTCTAAAACCTATACTATTTGAACGCTATGAATCCCTTCAAAACATTCCTGGAAAAACATATTCTGCACGAGCCTCTTACGCTGTGCGAATCCAAGGCGCAACAATTAACCCTACTAATCCTGGCCTTTTAGCGTATGCTGTCCTATTCAAACCAGGTGATGGAACAGGCTCTGATAGCAAACAATACTCACTTGAAGGTTTAACCGTTCCTGAAGAACTGCGTTCTCCATTTCACCCATCCAGCGTTGTACCTCGAATGAAAGAAGGCATTCACACCGAGTTTGTTTGGCCTCTTCTGTCTGCTATCGGTGAGTCTGGCTTTGTTGGTGTAGGGTCCTTGGAAGAAGTTACTGTTAAAGGAAATGAGCTGGTTGTCTGTCAAACAGAAGGTGTGAGTACGGATGCTTTCCAGAAGATTGCAAGACAGACTTCTTTAGGTGGAGGCATTAAAAATTATCCATTTTCCCCTCAGATCACCGTTGGATATGAAGGTGAAAGACGTGTTGGTGATCCTCATGCCACAATTTACCCTGTTTCGAAACTTCCTTCTGAATTTCCACAGCTCATGCAAGTTGCACTTTTCCTGGCATTGCCTTCTGAAAATCATCCACTCTATGAGTCTTGCATGAAGCTTGTAGAACGAAAATTTGGAGAATAACTACTTCTTCTTCACGACAAAGAAGGCATGATCTTTTTCGAAGGGGTCTAGAAGACGATGATCCACTACAGTTAGGTGATGCTCTTCTAATTGCAACATGGCTTCTTTGAAGATGACTCTTGGATTCTTGGTTACATCCATGCTTCTAGCTTTTATGGCCAATAAGCCAAAGCCTCCTCCTCTTAAGTAGGCATCGGCATTCTTTAAGAAAATTTCTACCTGATTTTTTTGAGCCACATCCTGATACAAGATATCTACCCGGCAGAGCAGGTGCTGATAACTCTTGGGCTGGTTGGCATCGGCTAAGATTGGAGTCATGTTCGCACGAAGTTCCGTTACAAAGAGCAAGTCCCTGATCACTCTTGGCGCTGAATCCAGGCAAAACATAAACCCTTTCTTTCCTATGATATCTGATATGAATGAAGGCGTGTAGCCATGACTCGCACCTAAATATAATACTTTGTCTCCTTCCTTAATGCCACATTGAGCGAGTCTCTTTGCTAATGCCGCTGCTAACTTGCTTTTGAAGGGATCCCAGAAACGATACTCTTCAGTGCCTTCTACAAATATATATTCACCGAAATGCTTTACCCCTGGAAGGATGCTTTTGGTATAAAGACTCTTTCCCTTATCGGTTTCGTGCTCAAACACATTTGGAAACTTAGGACCTAAGGCTAACATAGGTGACTAGAAGATTGTGCGGTTTTTAAACGTTCTGGATTCGTTCTCGAGGATAAATGGATCATAATTAGGAACGAATCCTGACGCTCAAAAATCTATGATTTTTTGCGCCAGAACTATACGATAGTTCTGTGCGTGATCAAGAACGATTACAATTAAGATTAGTAGTGATCGTTCTTGACACGTTTAGCCCTTATAATCCGTGAAATGGTCGCATGGACTTTGAAAACATCATCCTTGCGACTCCAATCGAGAACAAGACAACTCCTATAGAACTGAACAACTCCAACCAACCCTCCATCCACGCTTTATACAAGAAATAACCTATGGTGAAGAAAAAAGCACCTAAGACAAAATAACTTGAGGTATGGCAAAAATATAGGTGAGAAGGCGTTTTGATCTTGTACTTGTTCTCCTCAAACCGAGCGAAGCCATACAAAACAAAACACGCCGCAATCAAAGCAAACCAAACCCCCTCCCGAGATGCATTGAAAAACAAACTGATCACCATGATGCACACCAAGGCCATGAGTTCCTTTGCCCAGAGAAGGTCCTTGTGATACTTAGGGATCATGGTTTTTCTAGCCCTAAAGAGAATAAATATCTTTCCATTTTCGTTATTCAGTAACCCTTGTTTCCCTAAAAAATTACTTATCCTGTGACGGATCCGCAAAAACGAAGGATTTCCTTTATAAATACCCTCTTGATACTCAGTGCATGAAACTCAATCGAAACCATGTTTTCCTTGCCTAGGATTAACCTTGGCTGGATTGTCTATTTCTCCCCTTAAAACTCTTTATCGCCGCCATAAGGCGAACGTTCTAATTGAGCAAACCGAAAGTGAACTAGGCCACCTTGAACGAAAACTTCACACAGCTGAAGAATGCGCTCAAAACAATGTTTTCCTAACCCCTGCCGAGCGAGAAGGAGTTCAACAAGAAGCAAGGCATGCGAAAGAAGAATTATCCTTTATCAGCAGTCAACTCGCTACGCTCAGAGGTGTTTTTGACACGAAGGACTATCAGAAAGTACGAGATGGTTTTGATCCTACTTTTCAAGCTACTGAACAAAAAACAACCCCCCTATCTGAAGCTCAAGAAGAAAATGTTCTCCTGGATCAGCAACTCGGACTTTGCAACGACAAGAAAGACCTACGAAATGCGGTGTATGCCAATGATCAACTCCTAAAAGCCCGATTGAAAAAACCAGAAGCCTTCGGAGCCGAACTACCTGTTGAAGTGGCCCTTCTCCCAAAAAACCTGCAAGGATACGTGCCGAACCTAACACCTGAGCTGGAACAAGCCCTGCATCAACTGGATTCTAAACTATACAATAGCTTAGGCGCCAACCTGATTCGACATCAACCTGCATTGGGACACATACTATCATTTGGATCTGATCGAGTCAAGCAAACCGCGCAAGGATTTTACGACGTTGCGTTTGGCGCTTACATTCAAGTAAAACCACTGAACGATAAACTACCTGTCTGGTACAAACCCAAGCTTGATGGAACTTACGACAAAGCAGCGTATGAACGGCTTCTTCGCGAGCAGACCCCTGTTGTCAACCTTGTTCAAACCAGAGATAACCCGCTGCAAACGTTGGACGAGTATTTAACTGAATTTCATGAACAATATTATGTGATTGTTGCTGATCATACCCAGAGTGAAACTTCTAAAGAAAAATATGACTGGGATGATAGTAAATTTAAGACTGTCAAAGGTTATAGCTTCGGATACGTATTGCGTACGAAAACGCCTACAGAAGAACATGATGAAGAGATCCATGTCGGAGACAAATACTACGATGCGTTTGACTGTGGTCCGATTATAGGTTGCAGTTGGGATTATGACTCTGACCAGCAAATTGGCTATGTACGAGAATGGAAACGATTCCATGACGATCGACAAAACATGACCCATGGCACGGGTTTGAACCCTTACTTTGAAACTGAACAGAAATGAAAATTATTCCTTAAATTCCAGATCCTTGAAAATATCTTCAGAAATCTCCATCTTGTGAGGGTCTTTCTTTGGTTGGGTTTCTTGCTTTTTACTTTCTACTAGCGGTTCATCCAGCTCTTCGTTGTATACGACGTCACCCCCTGCTTCTTTATCGAGATGGATTACCTTTTCACGTACTTCGCCATCCTTCCATTCTTCTACGGTCGCAGGGGTGGAATCAGTGTTGGGCATCACCGGAATGGCTGGAGTGGGCGTTGTTTCTTTTTTAACTCCTAAAAACTTAGACTCTAACTCAGCTTTTAGGCGATCACCCACGAAAGCCCCTTTGAAAAAATCAACCTTGACGGCAATGGCTAGCTTATCTGCTAATGCCCTAGCTACTTTTCCTTGCTCATCCTTATTTACTTTTTGCACGAGTGGATGCATGAATAGAATACCATACTTAGGAGGCTTTGCTCCGGTTCGGATATGGCGGAATAATGCTTTCTCCGCACCAATGACCTGGATGATGGAACTCTTCATCATTGCTAGACGTCTCAAACTACCGGTTTCTCGAATTAATCTGGCAGATAATAAGGTTCCAGCTACGGTTTGTATATTTGGTGCGTACCGCGTGAGGACTTGCTCTAGATACTGTTCTAGATTTACTTTTAATGCATATAGATTCTTGCACGACTGTGCACAGGCCATCATGGGATCGAGATTTTCCTGTGCTATGTCTGCACCTATAGATTCTGAAAGCTTTAACTCTTCAAGCAATGTGCTACGGTCCTTGGATAGTATGGACTCTACTAATGTTTGATTGTCTTCGGTTGCGCGCTCAAACTCTGGATTGTACCAGGCATACCATTCTCTTAAGCGTTTTACTAAGACATCCACTACTTTCACGATTTCATCCACTTCCCCGGAAGCGTTTGCGATAAAAATATCCGGTCCTACGGATTCTTTTAACTTAAGTTTGGTGATGGTTGTGTTGGTCTCTTTGAACTTTCTTAGATAAATGTCCTCCCGGAATATCTCCAGAATCTTTGCCAATTCATAGGCATCCGGTTTACGGGCTTGATATTGAGCGACTAGCTTTTGCTCTACTTCTAGACTTCCTTCTTGCTCCAATACCTTCGTGTTTTGAATGGAATCCTGCGCTGTGAACAAGATGTAATCCTTTAACTGAAACTGGTCATCCAAGACGAAACTCCCTATGCAGTTTGAGAAAATAATCATACCCTATAGGAGGATCTAGGGCTTTTTAAACCTATAGGCAGTCGCACGGGGTTTATCCGAGTTGGTGCTCCTTTCTATACACGATGAGTCCCTGCTCATCGTTGTATTCTCTAAAGAAGGGGCTCTGTAGAAAGTCGCAGTAGCAGCTTCAGGTGAGCAGTCTTTTTGGAGT
>JBBSWA010000028.1:0-4397 GCA_038046485.1 Nanobdellota archaeon | reverse complement strand
TTAAAGTCTTAGAAATCAAAATCTTAAAAAGGAAGTAATTATGCAACACAGCAAGCCACAATCGCTAACAACGCAAAATTAGTTCCTTTTTCATCCATTTTTGATCCACCTCATCTCTTTTTTAGATGTATTGATCTATATAAATCTATGCTGCAGCATAACTCTGCGCAATGATCTGTGCATATGTTTGGATGTGTTCAAGCACCCAGGTTTCTACACCTGCACCCAATACTAAAACCAATAATGCGATTAAAAACAAGATAAAATTATAGGTGAATACTTGATTGAATAGCTTGCTATCAAACTTTTCCAGCAAAACCCCCTTTGAGATGACCCCCCCGCTAATTGCGGCAAGGACATATGAGAAGATCTCTAGAATGGCATGGGGCAGCACAATTAGTAAGATAAGCCCCAAATAATAGAAGGGATTGCTGTGTGAGTAATACGCTGCGTTTCTTGCTGTTACCCCAAAAATCGTACCCCACACACTCGCATTCCAAACCAGCAAAAAAATAGCCCCCTCCCCTGCTAACAGGGAGATCAAGAAACACGCGATTAACACCCATAAGTTATTGAAAAAGATACTTTCAAATAAGCTTGCTGAAGCTGAAGTAAAAACAGCATTACCTGAGGCTCCTCGCATGGCCAATTGTTCTCTAAATAAAGAGTTTACCTGCAGATTTGGCAAGATGATTACACTAAGAGCATATACCACAAAAACACCAAGCAAAATGAACAAGTAAACCCGCATAAAATCAAAGTTATCACTGACTAACTTCCACAGGTTAAACTTCTTTTCTGAACGCTCCTGACGCTCCTCAATTGAGAAAATCTTGTACAACTCGGGAAGAAGCATGAGCGAAGTCATTGCTACAGCTACCAGTGCCGGATCTGCCGGAAACAACACTTGTGCGATCACTAAACCTAAGATGGAATACCCTGCACCTAATAAGAAGCCATACCTAGCTTTTTGCTCTAGCCATGTTTCTGGGAATAAATGCTCAAGAACCATCCTCCTCTTTCACTTTGCTTTATTTATAAATCTTTTTAACCCTCCTTTTTCGAGTATCGCCCGCGAAGAGTTTATAAATAAATCTCCCTTGAAAACTTTCATGAAGTCGAGGAGGGGGCAAGTTACCCTGTTTGTGATCTTAGGTATTTGCATTCTTTTTCTCATCGGAACCGCCATTTACATATGGAGTCAGAAGACAGAAGATGCTTGGGGTATTGGTCTTCGAGAAGCCTTGTCTAAAGATGAACCTCCAAGAATCATTGCTCGCACCATTGGAAGCACCCTTAAATCCCAGCTTATTCAGGAAAAAAATCTCCTTAACCCCCTCATCCCCCTCTTTGCTCATTTCCCATCAACTTATTCGGAACTTTCTGAAAAACCAACCTGCGCAGAAGAAACCAAACCTCCAGAATCGATTGAAGAAGAACCCAATTTTGAGGAATACCCTCACACTCTTATCGGCGACCAATATATTTATTATTTCAACATCGGCGGTGTGGAAAACATCCCCACCCCAGAACAACTCAGTCGCATGATTGAGCAAAAAATAAAGAACGACCTTCCAGGTATCCTAAGTCAGGTTTCACCTGAATTGCTACAAAACTATAATATCCTTACAGATCAAGTCCAAATTCACGTCCTTCTCACCTCCGACCGTCTTCGAACCCGACTTGCTATTCCTATTTGTGCCGTGGGTCAACCTCCCCAAACTGAAACCTTACAAATTCCCTTCAAAACCAACCTTCTCCCCATGCTTGAATTTGCCCGGTGGATTGTTCAACAAGACATACAACACCCCGAATATCTTGACCTCTCCGGGCTGGACGAAGAAGCAGAACGCAGGAACTTCAAAATAAGCCTCATCGAAGAAAAAGGAGTTCGCGCCTATACTCTGGTTGATATGGACCCCGACACGGATCAAACCTTTGCCACGCTTGCCTTTGCGAGCCTCTTTTCCCCATGAAAAAATCCATACTTCCCATGTTTTTCCTTGTTTTTCTAGTTTTAACCCTTTCTGTACAAGCTGTCTCCTGTGATCAAGCTCAGCAACTTACTCAAGCTTTAACTGATTTTATCACCCTCGGAGGGAGTGAGGCTGTAAAACCATTCTTGCAAGGAATTACTTATACAGATCTGGCTACTCAATTTGAAACCACTCCCTCCCTACCTTTTCCCCCTATTCTGTGCAAACTTGATATTGAAAAACAACTTCAACAATACATCAACACTGAAACAGGAGAACCTCTCCACTACCTTGCCATTCAAAATAAAAAGCACCAACCCACCTACATAGACTTGAGGCAAGGAACGGTTCACCCTGTCAATTCAAAAGGAGAAATCACATACGACTTAATCCTTAGCCACCAAGATCTTAAACCCTCTCTGAAAGATTACCCGATACTCGAACTTTTCAAAGAATTCACTGTTCCAGATGCCACCCACCTGACTAAAAAGGAAGGGAACCTAGAGATGAGTTTCCCCCTACAAACCCCTATCCAATTAAGCGGAGTTGACAAATTGTCCATTATAAACTTGCCCCCACCTTCTGAGAAACCCCTTTACACATTTGGAAAAGACTTTATTGCCTTTCCTCTTCAAAGTAGACCGGGATATCAGATTTATGCTCTTTCCTTCAAAGAAAAAGGAGATTGGAAATACCCTGGAGACCTTACAGTCGAGCAACAAAGTCATGAAGCACTCCTTCTCACCTCTCCTACTGAACAAGAATTGCGTAAAGTCCCCCTCCAATTTATTCACGTTAACGGAGAAGTTGAAGAACTTACTAGCCCCTTAGAGATATACCCTGACTTCAAATCATTCGAGGAAGAAAAAAAAACAGAACCCTTAATCCTTATCACACCCGACTCTCTCACTGTTCAACATGGAAAACTTGAATTGACCAATTTAGAAAAAAATTATGATTTACAGGTCGAAGGAACCTTCCATCTTTTCCTTAGCGAAGGAGGTATCCATCTTGCTTTAGAACATGGGCGACTTTCTCTAAAACCTAAAAACACAGATGCTGAACTCCAACTCACGCAAGGTTCTGTTTACCTCTATCGAGATGGAAGTATTAAAGTGATCGGAATGGGAAAACTCCATACAATCCAAGCCGATTACACCATCCATCGAGGAGTAACACCCAATGCACTTCAGATAACCCCTGAAAAAGAAGGACTCTTACTCACTGGCTCCACCCCCTTTAGTCAAACTCCAGATCACTCCCTTATTACTTATGAAACCTCCCTTGAATCTAATCAGGTCCAACTTGTTCTCCCTCTGGGGGCATCGATTCGACTGACTAAAGAAGGATATGAACTAGGAAAAGGTGCTGAACTCCAGTACCAACTAGAAACTGCATCTTACTATGGATATACAGGAGTACATATTCACAACAAAGCCCTTGTCAATTATGACCTTAATCACATTACACTTGTCCACACCTATAATCAAGATGGATTTGACAATGGATATGCTGGGCTTCGAAAATCTTATGGTGAATACACTGTTCTTTACGACGACTCTGAGATCCCGTGGAACAACGCACCAACAGATGTTACTCAACTCGAACTCCAGCTATACACTGGACGTGAAGAACTTCCTGAACTCACTGAGGGAAACGCAATCCAAATTCAAGGAGGCTCCCTTCGAAAAGCAAGAGGCATTTTCATTATAAAAACCGATGACCAAACGTATCGCAGTCATAGTTCGACACTGGAAGCCGAATGGCAAGCCTCTACCATGCCCGGTGCACCTCCCCGCTTTGTCTTTAAAAATTCGAAAGAAGAAGAGGATTACCTCACTCTAAAAATAGGATCACGCACACTCATCTTTAGCAATCATGAAAAACTCCGCTACCGACAAGAAACCCTAACTGAAGATGAGACGCCCAGCACTGAAAACGGAGAACCCCCCACTAAACAGGATGAACATTCGCCACCTTCTTTTATCATACAAGCTGAAGATCAAGAGGGGAATATTAAAACCATTTACCTCACCAAAGACCAGGGACTCTACACACCCCAAATTGATAGCTTAGGCAGCTACGACCAAGAATATTTTAAAAATCCAAATGAACTTTACCACCCTGATTACGCTGAAGCTGAACCCGGAAACTTACGTGAAGCTATCCATGGTGATCTTCTATGGGGATACCCCACCAAAGACTGGCTCCGCATCCACGATGGAAAAATCTATTTAGATATCGGACCCCTCTATCATTTACGGCAATATTACTCCCATCAATACGACAGAGACCTCACCCTCAAAAGCCTTCTTGAAGATATCCTTAACACATTAAAAAAACAGTCGAAAGAAATCAGCGGGTTTGGCAGTGACGAGCAAAAACAAACTCAAGCGGGTGAAAACCTCCTTCACACCATCT
>JBBSWA010000027.1:0-10393 GCA_038046485.1 Nanobdellota archaeon | reverse complement strand
AAGGGCGGCGTTCAAGGGGGATTATAAGGGGGGCGCAAAGACCCCCTTATTTCATCAATGCACTTTTATTTTATTTAATGGGCTGATATGGCTGGTTAGGCGCAGGTATCCTTTTTTACATGAGCAGGCTTCTTAAGAGCCAGTCACTCTTTTTATGCACCTACTCCCTCTATATTTATAAATAGAACCTAGGTTACCTTATTCATGGATCTTCGAAAGAAACTGCGCACCCGAAGGTATATTACTGTTTTCTTTCTTACTACAGCCATCTTTGTCCTGGGGCTTGTGATTGGAGGCTATAACACGGAGAAAAAACTAAACAGCATCACGGCCCTTCAAGAAGAGCTGAAAACGCATACCCTTGATGTGGAGATGCAGTATAATCTTTTAGCTCAAGATCCTTGCGGCTTTGTCAATGTTACGGCCCTTACAGATGAACTGTATGACATCAGCCTCAAATTGGACTACATGGAAAATGTGCTCGGAAGCGATAGCTCGGATGTCATCCAACTTAAACAATACTACTTTTTGCTTGAACTAAGACACTGGTTGTTCCTCAAAAAAGTCAATAAAGAATGCGGTCGCAATGATACCTTAGTCTTGTACTTCTACAGCAACCAGGGAGATTGCTCCCAATGCGAGCAACAAGGATTCATCCTTTCGTATTTAAGGAAGATTTACCCCAACCTTTATGTTTACAGCTTTGACATTAACCTTAAGAGTAATGCCTTGGATATCATCAAACGAAAATACAAAGTTGTCAAGGCTCCCTTTATTATCCTCAATGAAGTTCCTTATATAGGATTCAAGGCCAAAGACGAACTTCAAACCCTTCTCAATACGACGCATCTAAACAATGCCAAGAAACCCTCACGATGAAGACTCGGCATGAGATCCTGCTAGGAATCCTATTCTTTGCTCTTGCCGTACATGCTTTCATCCTTTACTCTTACCAATATGTATGGTGGGATTCCGGCGTATACATCGCCATGGCTAAACACCTGTATTCTTACGGGCACTCTGGCTTTTGGGAAAATATACGCCCTCCCTTGCTTCCTATTTTGATGGGACCTTTATGGCTCTTGTACCTTCCTTTTCCCTTGTTTGCTCGCGTCTTTGTTGTCTTCTTTTCCATGGGCTCTTTACTTCTTACTTATCGCATTGGAAAACAACTCTTTAACTGGCAGACGGGGCTTATTGCCTGCGCTCTTCTTGCGGCTAGCAACACCTACTTATTTGTTGGAAGCCAAGTTTTATCCGACGTTCCTAGCATTTTTCTTTCTCTTCTTGGGGTCTATTTACTTTTGCAAGAATATGATTTTCTCTCTGGCCTTTGCATTGGGTTCGCTTTTCTTACTCGTTTCCCTCAAGGATTTATCCTTGTAACGGCAAGCTTCTACCTTTTTATACTATGGATTCGTCATCAAGAAACCTTTTCTCGTGCTTTCAAACGAGGGGTTAGGGTTGTTAGTGGATTTGTCATTCCTGCTGGTATCTACCTCATCACGAACAAGGTTTTCTTCCAAAGCTACTTTGGACCCCTTCAGAAAGCCATGGAAATTGTAAGAACTGCCCCCCCTAATTTTGTTGATGTCAAATTCTTTTATCTCACCCATTTATTTTTAGAAAACATCTTGTTTCTTTTTGCCTTTATTGCCCTCTACCAACTACTTAAGAAGAAAAACTATGCTATTCTTGCCTTACTTGCCCTTCCTGTACTTTTTTACTTTCCTTACTTTGCCCTCAAACCAAGCCGAGAAGTTCGCTACTTACTCATTCTTCTCCCTTATTTATACCTTCTTGCCGCTCGAGGCCTGCATCATACCCTTGAAAAAAGGCGTCGTACCCTATTCATTACTGTATTGCTCTCCATGGTTTTAGGGGTCATTCTTCTTCAAGGATGGTTCTCCATTTACTTAACCGATTTTGGACCCTATGATCAACATGAGTACCAAGAAGTCCTTACTCAGTACTACCCTCTTGTTAACCAAAGCTATGTCCTTACTTCGAATCCATCTGTTGCGGCCTTCACCGACCACAAGATTTTGGTCATGTACCGCATGCCCTTTGATGAAGCCTATGGGAAGTACTTTAGACGAACAGATGTGAAGTACGCCTACCTGAATGAGTGCGACTTACAATGCCCTGAAGGAAATGAGAGATGTGTGAAGGATCGTGAAGAATTCATTGGGTTTATGACGCATAATAACCTGCTCTTGAATAAGACCTTTGGGCGGTGTAGGTATTATGTGATTAAGAAGGTTTAAACCTTTAGAATGTCCCCGATGGTCAAACCTACAGTCTCTTGCCTTCCTATCTTTTTCTCTTCAGAGGAGAAGAATGTAATGAGCTTCATTTCTAAGATGCGCTCTAGCTTCTTTGCGGTTTGAAAATCTGGTTTTAGATGCCCGGTTTCCCACTTATGCAGCACCCCTACTTTTTCCTGTATTTTCTTTGCAAAATCCTCCTGGGTCATCTTCAATGATTCACGCTTGTCCTTGATCAACTGAGCAAAATTTGGGGCGATTTCCTCTATTTTCTCCGGCTTTGCTTGGAAACTTGTTTTACCTGGGCGGCGCGTTTCAATCCTTACTCGACGGATAACCTGGCCATACTTAGAACAAGTTGAACAAACCGTCATTTCCGAGCCTTCCACTGAACAGACGGATTCTACCTTAGAATTTCCACACATATCACAAGGCATTTTTTATCAACTCCCTGCTTTAAACCTGGGTGTTCTTTACCCTATTTAAATTTATGCTCTTCCTAAGCGAAGCATATGGTACATCATCTTTCCACTCCAAACCTTTTTTTCTTGATTTACTACAAACTTCTTTTCTTGCGCCATCTTTAAGAACAAGCTCTTTTTTGTTACAAGAGCGGTGATGCTGCCCTCTTTCTTTAAGATGAAATCTGCTTGATAGAAAAACTCGCGGTACACTTTTTCTACGTCTTTTTCATTCATTTGCTGGCTGGGTTCAGGTGGATGCGTAACGATGTGATCTACAGAGACTTTCTTAAACTGTGTATCCATCCACTCCACTTCTCCCTTTGAAAACTTAGTCCATTTATCGACTCCGGCAATCTTTGCATTATTTTGAGCGGATTTGATGTGCATAAGCAAGTGATCAGCACCTTGCACGGGAAGAGACTCATTTACCTTCTCTAAGGCTTCAAACTCCTTTTCGTCCATTTTTAACCCTTCTAATGCTTGGAAGGCAAACTCCTTACTGAAATGATTCACCGAGAAACCGGATGTGAATAACGCCGCTTCAATCGGAATGATCCCGCTTCCGGCAAAGGGGTCTATTAGCACTTGTCCGGGCTTGAACCCTGAGAAACGTACCACTCCATAGCCCAAGGTGCCTTTTAATGCTGAAGCATGATGATAAATCTTGTAACTTCGCTTGCTTAAATCCCTTCCTGCAAAATCAATTCCTAAATAAAGATCTTTCTTCCCTAAGACTGAAAAGACCGATAGATCTGCTGTCTTCAAGTTTACCTTCGGCGCTAGCTTTAATGATTTCAAGGCATCAAATATATGCCCCCCTACTTCTTTTTCCATATCCATGGAGTTAAAATCTGTTTCTTCCAAGTGCTCAGCTACGCACTTAAAACTATGGTCTTTCTTGACCCACTCCTTCCAATCGACTTCCTTTACTAACTTTTCAGATACTTTTGCTAGTTGGTTGAAATCTGGCTTGCAAGGAGCCTTACTCAATAAGAGAAGAACATGGCGCACACTTTGCGCTTTGTAACATACTACGCGTAGATCTTGTGTTTTTTTAATCGGGAATTCAACCACGCAAGGCTCAAGTATGCTTGCTTTTGCATTGATTAACTCCTTTAACTCTAGAATGGCTGTTTCTTCCAAACCCTGATCCACGATCACTAAGCCTTGCATGTTTTCTTAGGAATGAGGGAGGCTTTTAAACGTTCTGAATTCTATATAAAGATATAATCTAGTCTAGAATTCAGAGGTGCTCAAGCCACAAAATGCTATGCATTTTGGGCTACAGAAAGCTATGCTTTCTGATAGAACTGCTATTCTTTTATTATTGGCAGTTCTTGACAGGTTTAGTTACGTGTTGGACTTTTTGCCACTTCTCTAAGTGCTTGGTTTAGTACATCTTCATCGTCTGCGGAGACTATTTCAGATTGATACCCTTCGATCTCTGCTAAAACTAAAAGGCGAATGATTGCCCGCATCACGACCTAAACTTATAAATAGCAGAACATTTACCTATAACTATGATTAAACTGCTTTTATTTGATTGGGCGGATGTTTGTGGATTGTACGATTTGCGTGTCTTTAACGAGTTCTTAGAAAGGAAAGGCTATTCTGTGGATATTGCTCGAGCTCATTTTGGTGAGCTTAAACCGGCATTTGATAGGGACCAAGTGAGCGAAGAAGAGTTCTAGGGGAAGATGGCTGAAAAGCTCAAGTTTAAAGGTCA
The DNA here is from genome assembly GCA_038046485.1 of Nanobdellota archaeon. GTDB lineage: Archaea > Nanobdellota > Nanobdellia > Woesearchaeales > SM23-78 > JBBSWA01. The sequence continues at coordinate 5,936 of JBBSWA010000027.1, read as the reverse complement.
CTGGTCAGAGTTGGCAAAGGCGAACCAGAAAAATTTGAAACCGAACCAACTTCTTCTGGATTACATCCAAACCATTAAGGGTAAAGTATGCATTGCCCTCTTCTCAAACCTAGACAAGACCTCCATCCAAGCTATCAAAAACAAACTAAACCTGCAAGATTACTTTGAAAAAGTCTACTTTTCTTACGAACACAAAATAGGAAAACTCGAAAAACAACTTATCGACAAAGTACTCGCCGACTTCAAGCTTAAAACCGAAGAAGTACTCTTCATAGACGACTTCCAAGGAAACCTAGAAAAAGCAGAAAAATACGGCATGAAAACCCTTCTTTACACAGATGTAAAAACAGTGAAGAAAGAATTAAATACACTACTAAAGTGCGATTAGATAAAATGAGCACGAATAAAGAAAATCTTTATTAAACCATTCTCTTAATTAAACCTATGAACGTCGCTTTACTATTTGCCATCTTAACACCTTTGGTATGGGGATTTTCAAATATCTTGGACAAGTACGTTATAGCTCACAAGGTAAAAAATCCGTTGAGCTTTGCTGTAGTTGCCGCTGTGGTTAATGTACTCATTGGATCGATCTTAGCTATTTTCTTAGATTGGAGCAATGTGGCTTTTATGGATTGTATTTATCCTATTATTGCAGGGTTTCTATTAGGGCTTCAATTTTATTTTTACTTTCTCATACTTCAAAAAGAGGATGTATCTCACATCCTTGGATTAGTGTACATTTACCCATTACTTTTAGCGATTCTTTCTTATATTTTTCTTAAAGAAGTTATCAAACCACTTGGATATATCGGGGCAGGTGTTTTATTAGTGGGGATCTTTATGCTTTCTTTAAGAATTAGAAAAATTAAGCTGAGCATCGGTGTGTGGATGATCATAGCCATGATACTCCTTATTACTGGCTATGAGTTTTTTGTAAAGATAGCGACTATGAACCTTTCGACTTTGCACGGCATAGCGATTAGTATCACTTCTTCGGGTATTACTGTTTTACCTGCCTTGTTGAGCTCAAAAACGAGAAAAGGATTCTTAAGAGAGATCAAGAATGGGGTTTGGGCTGTAATTAATGAATGTTTTACTTTCATGGCTCTCTTTAGCGTTTATTTTGCTATGAATGGCTTGCCTGTCACCATTGTAGCGTCCATTGGTGCGATACAGCCCCTTATAGTTTTACTCATTGAAAGAATTGCTGATAACTTATTTGGGAAAATCACTAAAGATCATTTATTGCTTCCAAAACTTATACCTATAACCTTGATTGTTATTGGGGTGATCTTGGTTTACATCTCGCAGCTTGTGTGAACTTATTCCAGGTTTATATTCGTTGGAGATAAGTATTAAAAAAGAACCTCTTTTCTGTACTATTGATTTGGTGAAACCATGAGCGATAAACCAATTGGTGTTGGAATAATCGGATTAGGATTTATGGGAAGAACTCACTTCAGGAATTATGGGGCGATTCCTATGGCTAAAGTCGTGGCGGTTGCTGATATGAATCCTGACCATTTAAGAGGCGATTGGAAAGACTTAAGCGGAACATCAGGTCAACCATTAGATCCTAATCTAAACCTAGAAAACGTAGCCTTATACGGAACTCATCAGGATTTACTGAATAGTGCACTCGTTGATGTAGTAGATATTTGCTTACCTACCGATTTTCATCATAGGGTAGCGATAGATGCTCTGCGTAAGGGTAAACATGTCATCATTGAAAAACCAATGGCGCAAACAACCAAACAAGCTGATGATATGATTGCTTTAGGAAACCAGCAAGGCTTAGTCCTTATGGTGGCGCACCCGTTAAGGTTTTGGCCTTCTTATAACCATTTAGGTAAGTTATTGAGTGAGAAAGTGTATGGGAATATTTTAACAGGTGTCTTGAGAAGGCAATGTGCTACACCGCAATGGAGTCCTGATTTATGGAGTTTATATACGGAGAGAGGGGGTGGTGTGTTAAAAGACATGCAGATCCATGACATTGATTATGCAGTTTCTGCTTTTGGATTACCTACTCTTATGCATGCTAATATAGTTAGTAATGGAAAAAATCAAGTTGCTTTATCTAGTTTACGATACGGAGCATTAGAAGTTGCTGTAGAATCTTATTGGGTAGATTCAAAGAGTTATCCTTTCAAAGCGGAGGGTGTTTTTTTATGTGAGAGAGGCGCTCTTTATCTAGTTAATACAGATCAAGAGGATAGCTTAACTATATATCCATCAAATGGAGAGCCTTTGCGTCCTACTCTTCCTACAATAGACCCTTATGTTGAAGAGTTAAAGTATTTTCTTGAGTGCGTAAAGACGGGCAATAGGCCTGAAAAATGCTCTCCAGAATCATCGAGAGACGCGTTAAAAATAGCTGAAGACTTACTAAAATCTACTCATAATGCTTGAATTAATCCTTGATTATAGTTACTATTCGAACACGCTTGATATTTTCAAATTGTTTTCCTTCTTCATAGATCGGACTAAGGTGCCTCCTAATTGTACCTACCATTTGAGTAGGATCTAACTCTCGAGATGTCATCCGAAACAGGCTTGTAGAGGTATAATATTTTATGAAATCTTCTGCCGTTGGATAAACGACTCGATTGCCACGCAACTCAGCCATAAAAGTAACACCTTGCGCCACTAAATAGGGTATGAGCTTTTGATCTAGGAATTCCAAACCTATCTTATCTATATCAGATATATCCCCGAATAGCTCTCGATGTAATCCATAGAACTCTGAGTTATTCCCTATACCTGGGCCGCTTATGACAATGAGACCACCATCTTTAGTTACTCGCATCATCTCATTGCACGCTTCTTGCCACCGATTTGTGTAATACATAGCATAGTTACAAGTAGCCCTATCAAAGACGCCATCTCTAAAAGGAAGCTCTTCAGCCCTAGCCCTTTGAAAAAAAATTTCATCATCCACAAGCTTCTGACTGGAAGGGTCTACACCATAAACAGTTATACGTGTTTGTCTTCTAAACTCACTAAGATGCTTCCCTGTTCCACAACCCACATCCAACAAAGACATTCCATCCTGAAGACTAAGCCTTCTTCGTATTGTATTGCTAAGGTCAAAATTCCCCAATCGCGTGTTTAAATCTAACCGCGTAGCAAGATCTTGCAATCCCCTTCCTTTAGCAGCATATAAATAATCTACCGTGTCTTTATCTGACATCTTTACCCCCCACTCTAAATTTTGCTCTCAACAATTCATAGGCTTCCGCAAACTCATAACCAGCTTCTAAACCACGGAACTGCGCAACGGTACGTATGGCATGCAAGCTTCTGAGTTTTGGCTTTTCAGACACTTGAGACCCATAAAGAGAAAAAAGTGAACATTTTCGCTCTAAGGCATCCTGGCTAAGCTCGAAATAAACATTAGGCTGGAAGGCAGGAAGACCTGTTTGACCCGTTCCAGGAACTTCATAACTCATAACCTGTATCCTATCTCTTTCTAACAAAGGGTTAGTTCTTACTAAAGATAGCCCTGCTTCGTATGCTACTCTATGGTCTTGATGATTATGCTTAGGGGATGGAAGCAGTATCCACGTTGGTTTTATCTGTGATGATGAGAAGGCCGAAGTACGTTCTAACCAATCTACCAAATCAGCTAAAGGGGTTGTATCTAGTCTTAAGTGTTTTTCTTCTCCTTTAAATAATATGTCATAGCCGGTTACATTTAGAGCCTTTGTTACCGCTTCTACTTCTTTCATTCTGGAATCTAAATTAGAGCTTAAACCCCCATTCATGGGTGTAAAGCCAGATACGGTTAAGTAAAGAACATATGTTTTAGCTCCGATAGCTTGACTCATACTAAGCAGTCCACCACATCCGAGGATTTCGTCATCTGCATGGGGGGGCTACTACCCAAACAACATCTTCTTTTTGTATTGCTTGTTTGTTCATGTTTTCACTTAGCTATAGACCAAGAAGGTTCTCGGTCTCTCATAAACCTGATCATCTGACTCCAGGATCGAATCTCTTGTACATAAGAGTCGATTAAGTCGTGAAAGACATTTGGGTTCAGGCCTTCTAGGTGACTCATAGTTTCTCTCAGATGAGGCAATAGGATCTTATAATCATCAAAAGGTCCTTGTGACAAAGGTTTTACATCTGTTAGAACTTCAACATCTCGCTTAACGTAACCTAAAAAGGCGTGGTACTGCCTTGCTACTCCTCCCCAATCAACTTGGTCAAGATGCCTCCACCCCGTATTTCCAGTCTGTTCGGAATATTGGTGAATGGCCTCAAAAATGATATCCCCCATCAACTCTCTTATAAGAGTGTCTTTTGAAGGGAATCTCCATCCTGGGGGTTTGTTCAAAAAAGTGACTGTATCATCCACCCTAACTTTTTTCTTTTTGATATGATGATTATACGAAACCCAATGCCAGTCATCATTAAATATCTTAGGAAAATGTGTTTCGCTGAGATCGCTGCTAAAGCCCATTCCGCCTCCAGAAGTTGTATAAGATGGATAATGTCTACGCCAGCCAATTAGTCTAGGTTCAATGTTCAGCCTAAATGGCTCATCAAAAGATGGTGGCAATCCTATCTCTGGATGTAACTGAGCGTAAACTTGGTCATCTAAATGTTCCATGGTGGATTGGTCTGGAATACCAACCCAGTTCGCTCCGATAATATCTGCTTCACCTATCACAAGTTGTTTTATCATTTTCTCAATAGATGATCCTTGATTGCCAAGGTTCGGATCTTGGATGATGACATCGTCATCTATAATGAACACGAAATCATCTGAATAGCTTAATAACAGCGCTATATTCCTAGGCCCTACTGAATCATAAAAATTTGCTCCTAATGGCTTTGTAGTACTAGTAAATGTCTGCTTTACTTCCTCTGGAAGATCCCTTACAAAAAGGGCGTATTGAGGCCTTCCAAAATAAAGGCAACCTCTAGGGAAAGCCGCATCAAACTTGGCAGCTAACTCTCTATTAAGGTTCCTTGCTTCTTCTGTATTAGAGTCGTCAATTACAATTGAACGAATCGGAAATGGAGAAGCCTGATCTATGTCAGAAACAAGAGCACTTAAGGTACTCTTTAAACCGATAGGGCGATCTCTAGTAGCTGTCAAAATTGAGATTGATTTAACGCCACCCCTCTCTATCATTTATATAGGAAAGGATGAATAATTATAAGCTTTACTATTATAGAGTGACTTTTTATAGCCGGAGCCCTCGTTTGAACATCGCGTTTTTTGGCTTTAGCCCGCTGGATGAAAACAGAGTGGCGTAGGCGTTTCTCGTCGAAAAATTCTTAAAATTTCGTAGTAAGAAATAACGGAGCGCGAGATGGTCGCGCTCCGGATACAAAAAAGCTTCATCTTAGCGTTAGCTTTCTTCTTTTAAAACACCAGGAAACACAGTTTCCTGTGTCCCAAAAAGCTCTGCTTTTTGAGGAACCATCGGAGAAAAAAATGAAAAACGAACTACGAAGCACTTCGCACGCTCTGGGCGAGAGCAATTTGCACTTACAAATCACGCCAGCTTATCGACGAGCAATCTTCGCGAACCCATTGGTTCGCGAATTGACCGTGACATATATTTCAGAAAAAGCACGCGCTTTGCGCGTGCACTTGACCGCAATCGAATGCGGACCAGACCATCTACACTTGTTCGTCAAGAATTGGAAAAATCACTCCATCCCAAAACTCGCAAGCCAACTAAAAGGATTCAGCAGCTACATGATGCGTAAGAATCATCGAGAGCTTTTCAAAAACCAACTCTGGGGAGAAAAATTCTGGAGTAGCGGCTACTTCTATCGCACTGTCGGCGCCGTAAACTCAGAAACCGTCAAACACTACATCGAACAAGGACAGAAAAAACATTGGGAAAACAACGAAAAAGAACAAACCACGCTGCTAAGCTATGCTTAGCAGCGCCACGAACTCACGTTGG
>JBBSWA010000026.1:0-16697 GCA_038046485.1 Nanobdellota archaeon | reverse complement strand
AAAACGACCTAAAGGTCGGGGTATTAAACCCCTGTGCTCGCTACGCTCGCAATAAGATTCCTGGACGAAATCCTTCAGGGTCGTAGTCATTTTCCCGACCATCTGTAGTCGTTCCATCTAATTTAGGTAACTTATATCCGGCAAGGTGCATTCGGTTAACCGCACGTGTGCCTAGTAAAAATTCAATCCCGTGTCCTTCTCCATATTTGGCCACAACTACTTTAACGTCGCCAGGTTTTGGTCGCTGAAAAAGTCCTGTTTTTTTGAATCGCTTGTCAGGAGTTGGATCGTAATTGATGCGGCATTCAGGGCAAGGAGGAACCACTTTAGCAAATGCTTCGTCAAATACGCTATAAGGGTTGCACTGAACTTGGCATCCGTCCACTGTAAAAATGAAACGTTGTTGTTTGGCAAGGCCAATAACATCCCGAACTAAGTTTGTTTTGCCAGATCCAGCAGGGCCATAGAAAATCATATCCTTTCCCATGAGTAAAGATAAAATAACAATTTCAGATAAGGAATGGTCAAGTGCTGTGGTGGGGAAAAAGTCAGAGAGGACTTGTCGGTTTACAGCTTGTTCTTTTTGTAGGGGTTCTAACTGGCCGAGGCTTGAAACTTCCGCAATTTTTTCCAAATCGGAAACAGGCATGTTGTAAACAACACGGTTTCCTTGGTCAGGAAGTGCTTGTGTAAGAGTGAGGGTAACCGTACTATTTTTAGGGTGATACTCTGTAATCATCCCCCGCGTATCTTCAGGAATCTGAACCATGGAAACATTGCCTTTTGAGTCTGCAGCTCTTCCTTGGTAAGCTTTTGCGAATCGGACGCGATGTCCAAGGTCTTTGTCGGCTACCACGCCTTCAGATAGTTTATGACCTGTAACAATGTGGCCGGCAAGAAGTTTAAATGCAGAGGGAGCAGTAAGCCATCCTCGATCTTTTTTCTGAGCAAGTCCTTTAAGATCTCCTCCTTTATCTATAGGTTGATCAAATTCAATGCCATATTGTCCACGGCCATCAGGATTGGTTCGTATCGTTCCTTCAAGTCCTGTGAGATCAAGGCCATCGTATATTCCAGTTCCTTGAACACGGTGACCTATTTGAGCCGTTCTTTTAATTTCATCAATCGCAGTTGTTTCAGGGAAAGTTTTGGTCTCTGGTTGGATAAGAGGTTGCCATCGGCCTAAGATTTCATTGGTTAAGCTAGCTAATGTGTGGTCTCGTAGAGCTTTAAGTCGTTTGTGTACAATAAGGGCAAGGTGACTACTAGAATCTTTCGGAACAACACCTTTATCGATCAAATCTTGTCCGGTCCTTACATCAATATAGTCCTCAAGCATAGCACCATACACCTATTTTTGACTACAAAGTGGCAGTTTCTTTTAAAGCTTTGGCTTCAAAGAAGGTAAAGTTCAAGAAATAATCAGGTAATAATCTAGGCAATAAAGAGGTTAAAAGAGGTGAAAAAAGCAGATTTATCTATGATTTGAATTTACTGGAGACTGTAATTCTTTGAGGATAGCGGACCACTCAAACATAGAGGATTTAAACATTAATCTGCCATCATGGAAAGTATCAGTTGTTGTATATCCTAACTCTCTTATTTTATCTCCTTGAACAACAGAATTAGGGTCCACATGGGAAAGGAATATACGCTCGCTTGTTTTATAAACAACAAAACCCACCACATTCAAATTCTCAGATTCTAGCAAGAGTACTTCACCTACTTTGACTCTTGAATAAGAATCTTCTTCAACTTGATCTTCAACTCCTTCTTCAGCAGCTGTTTGTGCAGGAGCTTCTCCTTCGGGTTCAGAAAGTGCTAGAGCCTCTTCTGCGGCACCTTTTAATACGTGAAAAGACGAAAACTTCTTTAGTGCATATGTTCGATCTCTATTCCAAAGTCCTCTCCAAGTTGCATAGCCATCCCAAACAATCCCTTTCCCTTGAATGGCTGAATTAGGATCAACATAAGAAAGAATAACAGAATGATGCGACCTGTGGCGTACATATCCAGCTACAGTAAGATCAGGATTTTCCATAAGAATAATATCTCCTATTTTTACATCTTCTAATCTATTTTCCAGTGTTAACTCTGGTTGCATTTTCACAGGATAAGGCCGATCTTTTTAAACGTATAGGAAGAATTAGGTTATCTTTTTTTATTATTTTCTATATAGTCAATATATAATTCCAATCACAAAATTTAAATACATGTACATACATTTAGATGAACATGGCCACCAAATGCATCACCATCACCTTAGACGCTTATGAACGCCTCGCTTCAAAAAAGGAAAAAAACGAGAGCTTCAGCGAGGTCATCAAGCGTATCATCCCCCAACATTCCTTACTTGAATTAGCAGGCATCTTAAATGACGAAGAAGCTAAAGAAATGAAAGCGCATATCCAAGAACTAAGGAAAGACATGGACGAGCGAGTAGATAGAACCGCTAAGCAACTACAATGATTCTTGACACGAGTTTTATTATTGATGTAATGAATAAGAAAGCAGAAGCCATCAAAAAAATAAGAGAGTTGGAAGAAAACAAAAAAACCTATTTAGTTACATCTCTAACGATCTTTGAATTATTCAGCGGAGTCGGTCAAAGCAAAAAACCAGATGAAGAAAAGACCAAGATAAAAGAAGTGCTAGGATCTGGATACATTCTGCCGTTAGATGAAGATTCGGCAAGAGAAGGGGGTTTCATTCATGGACAGCTAAGAAAAGAAGGAACCCCTATCGGAACAGCCGACTGTATGATTGCAGGAATTACCTTGATCAACAACGAAAAACTCTTAACCAACAATGTAAAAGATTTCAAAAAGATTAAAGGCTTGGAGTTGGTTACGTATTAAGTGTGTGTGGATAAGATTAAAACAACGTTTTAGGGTCTAAAACGTGAAATAAGTCTATGCAGGGTAGCTTTAAATGCAAACATTTATATACTATTAGTGTATAATTATAAACTATTGGTGTATAATATGCTCACAAATAACGAAAAACAAGTCTTACGGTGGCTAGCAGTGAACCAGAAAAAAGACCATTCCATCAATGAAATCGCACGATCCTGCCACCTCACCCCAAACGGAACCTATAAGCTCCTTGCTAAGCTTGAAAAAGAGCAAGTTTTGAAAGCCAAGCTCATCGCCAACATTAAAGCTTACAAGCTCAACTTTGATAGTGAAAAAACAGAGAAAATCCTCGAACTGGCCTTCATGCAAGATATAACGGAAACCAATATGAAAAATAGAGCAGAAGACTTTCAACCTCTCAAACCTATAGCAAAAGCTTGCATCTTTTTCGGATCTTACACGACAGCAAAGAAGCAACCGGAAGATTTAGACGTCTTATTAGTCATCAATCAGACGGACTTTGAAGAGTATAAACAATCACTTGCCAAAGTGCAAGAACGCACACCATTAAAGATTCAGGATATCCTTCAAACAGTAGGGGACTTAGAGCAAAATCTTAAAAAAGAAGACCCAGTCATATGCGAGGCTATGCTAAAGGGTAGGGTTATATGGGGGTTTAATATTTTAGTGCAAGCCATCAAAAATGCCACAAGACAAGATTAAGAAATGCCTGAGCGAAGGGGCAAAGAGCGGAGAACGCCATCAAGGACTGCGCAGAATAAGTCCTAACCAAGAAATGGCTGAGAAACACTTAACTAAGGCCTTGCACAATCTAGAAGCCATGACAGTCCTTCATGATCTGCATTACAGCGATTGGTCAGCCAGCACAGCATTCTACACCATCTACCATGGCCTACTTGCCGTTCTTGCTTTGCATGGTTATGAATCCAGAAACCAATCCTGCACGTTCGCACTCATTGAAGATCTCATAAAAAAAGGAAAATTAAAACACTTAACTCTTGTTGACATCAAAGAAATCTTTGACAAAAACACTGATCAAGATCTGGAGCACAGCAGCAAAATCCTAGACATCCGAGAGCGTATGCAATACTCCGTAAAAACAAGCCTTGCCGAAGAAGAGTTCCAGTTATTGAAGAAGCGAACCAAAGCCTTACTCGACAAGATCCGCCTAGACCTGGAAGAAGAATAGCAGATCACCCGCAATAAGAAAGACTTCAGCAAAGTGAAAGGCTTGGAGTTGGTTACGTATTAGGTTCTATTTAAAATAGTTAAAAATTAAATTCTGAGCAGCGATGGAGTACAATCCTCCCCCGATCAAACCGTAGATTACTAAATTTCCCATCTTAAGTTTGATGTCAAAGTGATCACCTAGTCGGTTAAGACCGTACGCAGCCAACATCCACAAAGGAAGTGTCAACGAGCTTTGAATTAAATTACCCGTCAAGGGTCCGTTCTGACGCATAAGTTCTTTTAACCAAATATTTTGTTCAGCTTCTATTCCAATCCGATTCACTACATAAATAGTAGAACCGACATCGGCAATTTTTCCACCAAGAAAAAATGGCAGCATTATTTTTGTTTCATCTATTATATCCATAAGATCTTTCTTTTTCGGCTGAACAGCATTTTCAACGGGCATTATTTGCAGGAAACAAAAGGTAATTTATAAAGCAATAAGTAAACCATTTATGTGACTTACCTAGATCTAAAGTTTTTATAGAAATAAATCAAGACTCCTAAAATGCATAGAACAACCAATCCTCCCACCCAATTCGCCCATCCTTGTGTCCAGGTTGAATTCATAAGGTTCTCGCCTAAATTCATCCACCAGTCCATGTTCCATCCTATCCAGAGGGGTAAGTTACGTTGGAAGAACTGTGTCCCACCACCCGTAAGCATGACAAGACCCATAAGAAACAGAATCAGGGCAGAAACGAGGTTATAACGGAGGTACTTCTTGCCAAAGACCGTAATTGGTTGGCTTCTCCAGTTCTTGGCCCAATCAAAACTATCGGAAAAGTAACTTAATATGATCAAGGGAAGGGTCGCTCCGATTCCATAGGTTACCAACAATAATACAGATTTAAGTAGGCTATCAACATGCGCAGCCATCAAGATAATACCACTTAGTACAGGTCCAACACAAGGGGTCCATCCAAAAGCAAAGAGCATGCCTAAAACAAAGATGCCCCAGAATGTTTTCTTCTTGCCCGCATCCAATTTAAAGGTAAACAAGCCAAATCCTTTTTCATGCAGCATCAGATAAGCAAAATAAATCAGCAAAACGCCAGACAATGTAGACAGGTAAATCTTATAAGGGTTGAAGATGTCTCTTGCTAACCCTGCAATGAGTCCGACTATGGCAAAGGCTAAGATCATGCCTGCACTAAAAACAAGGCTCATCCAGAAGGCCTTTTTCCTTTCCTTGAAGGCATAAGAAAAAAAGGCTGGGACCAATACAAATCCGCAAGGGCTTGTAAAAGATAGAAAACCAATCACAAATGCAATAAGAAAGGTGACATTCAAAGCCATGTTGTCTTCATAATCAATAATCTTTTGTACATTCGCCGGAATGACCAATGCAGTTACAATAGAAAGAGAAAGAATAAAGACAAGAAAAAAGAAAGAAAAACGCATACCGTTCAACAGCCGCCGACCATCTCAGGTAGGTTTTGTACATTTTGAGGAACGCCTCCTTGGCCGCTAGGGGCACCGCTTAGAGGGCTCACTTTGATGTTGCCACTGGATATGTGTTCTTTAATGTTCATGAGTTGTATGGTTTGTATACCATACACCACAACCAATACGACTAAGGCAATAGTTACTAGGGTTTGTGCTTTCATCTTAACATCCTCCTACCATTCCAGGTAAGTCTTTGAGTGTTGCAGGGTCGCCGCCAGCCACTTTAAGGCTAAGGGAAACCATTTGTTTGGGGAAGAACAAGGACTTCCATTTTAAGTTTTCTTGTACAATACGTGCATCAGAGTAATCAGTATTTTGGATGAGCCATTTGGTCAAACCAAGCAAAGCAGGATTGTGCTTGCAGCCGCATACGCTTTTGCCATTGGCATCTGCACCGGCAGGTCCTATACCGCAACAGTATTCACAACTGATACCATAGGGTTTGCTCGCTAAAGAAGCGTATCGCTGGTGTTGTTCAGAGGTTAACTTAATGCTTCGATCCGTCTGAACTAAGCGGTTAAGCCCTCCAACAGGATCATCATAACTTACGCCTAAGGCTTGCCCGTATTCAGGGGTTCCTTGAGGGATCATGACATCCATGGCACTTTGAGCGTCTTTGATTTTTTCTACGGGCATCAACATTTGGATGGATTGTGCTGTAGAAGTAACTTTAGATAAGTCAGCCCCTTTGAGTTTGGAGTCATCACTTGAATAGCTAGGTTTGGTGATTCCAACAGCTACAGAAACATCCTGGAGTAGGTATTGATTAAAGAGAAGGATGAGTACAGCAAGGGTGAGCAAAACAATGTTTAGGTTGGTGAACAAGTGTTCAGGGTCTTTGAGTTTGGAAGATTTGTTTTTTTTCAATGTGATCACCTCTTAAAAGCAAACGATGGTAGTATATAAAGTTAACTCATCTCGCATCTATCCAGAGAAACCTTTAATACTTTGAGCAAATTGAGTAATGGTCTCTGCTAATTCATACCCTGCATCCGTAGGAATTATTAGAGCGTTTTCATATTCTTCTCTTCCAATTTCGCCTTCAAGCCAAGATTTAGTGTGTCTTACAAGAAAAACAGCGTTTTCCGGGGTTGACATTTCTGGATGGGGTTGGACGCCATATCGCACAGCGCCATTTGCACAAACGGCTTTAAAAGCGTGAATAAACCCATTTCTCATCGCAAGTACATCCGCAGATTTTACCAGTTCACCATTTGGAAGAGTATCAACATAATCTTGGTGTAGATGTGCGCCATAAAATCTCTCAGGAAGCTTCCCAAATATCAGGTCTTTTTTTCCTGCATCAGTAAGTTCGTGTTGTAAATAGCCAGGTTCTACCCTCACCAACTTGCCAAGCCGCCCTCCCATAACATGAGCAACCAACTGAGCGCCAAAGCAGATCCCAAACATAGATCCTTGATAAGCAGCAAGTTTTTTTGCAATTCCATCAATCGAAAGGTAATCTGCACCTTCAATAGCTCCTTTTTGTACCATTTTCTGGTAATTTGTTGCCGATAGCTTTGAGCCAGATAGGATGAGCGCTGAACAACCAGAAAAATCAACTTGCTCTGTAAAATGAAATCCACGATATTCAATTCCCTGAGGGATTAACGCGCCAATTTTATCAATATACTCGATCGTGTCTGGATTTTGATCTGGGTTAAAGTTAATGATACCAATTTTTCCTGTTAAATCGGTGCTCATAGGAAAGCTTTTTCTTAGATATATATAAACCTACTCCACAACCAACTTTCCTTTCATGGCTCGATGTCCGCTACCGCAAGGTACAGAGCAGTAAAAGGCAAAGGTGCCTGTTTTATCTGCATTGAACTCAATGGTTTGCTCTTCTCCTTCAGGCAGATCTACATTGACGTCATATTCTTGAATGCCAAGTCCATGGTAACCTTCAATACTCTTTGCATGGATAACCACATGATCTCCTTGGTGAACATGGATTTCAGTGGGTTCAAAGGCGAAATCTTTAGCGGTAAGAGTAATCTCTACAAGAGGTCCAGTAAAAGTAGGGGTTTCAACCAAAGTTACAGGAGTGTTAGGATTAGAAAGGACCTGAGCGGGGGAATGAGCTTCTTTAGGTTGTACCGTACAAGACATCAATAAACATAAGAAAAAAAAGAAAAAGATGACCTTCATTGCACAGCTTGTCCATCAGCAGCTGTATCTTCAGCGCAACTAGGAGCATCAGTCATATGAGGCTTTTCAGCATCAGATTCAAGCATGATATGCATCATCCAGTAGCCCTCTTCTCCGCCTTGACCGCCCATGCATTTAGCAGGGTCAGTTTCCATGCAATTTTTGGGGTGGAAGTGGTTAAATCCAGGAGGGAGTTGTTCTTGATCTTCCTTACAGAACTTACCAGGTAAGGCAATGCCAATCGCATCCAGGTCATCCATTTCAGAGTCCGTAGCAAAGAATAGATAGCTACCATCTCCCAGATCAGCCCATTTATGGCCGGGTTCAGTAGGTTTTACAGGGCTTGCACTGTAAGCAGTCATCAACTGGTCCCAAAGATGAGCTTTTCCTTTTATATCTCCTAACTGATCTTTGAGATCATCCGCTTGCTTTTGTAAGTCAGTATTTTTTGTTTCAGCACTGGCTTTGTCGGCTTTAAGCTGGTCCAATGCTTCTTGGGTGATAAGTTGCTTCGTACAGCTGCTAAGAACCAGGGCAGTTACGCAAAATAGGATTAGAATCGTTTGTGGTTTCATCCCGTGCACCTCCAAGGATACAAAGGTTGGATCGGTGCGGAATTTATATAGATTGTGGATTGCTTGTTCACTTATTGAAGGCCTTGAACAACCCCTATCTCCATTGAATATTCAAAGCGCTCAAACCGAACAGTTAGCTGGATTTACTCTCCTCAGATAAGGGGTGGAATTCGGAACGTGCTCGAAAACCAAATGGTTTTCGGCATGTCAGGATTCCATAAGATGGAATCCAGAACATTTAAATAGATCGATTGCTTCCTTTTAAACATGAAGCTAGCGTATATTATTATGTTGGCATTAGTACTGGTTCTCTCAAGCTGTGGCAAGTCTTCTTCGACGGCAAATGTGACCAAAGAAAGTTCATCTTCCACTCCCATTACAGCAATTTCTACAGATAAACCCGTAGAAACTACCCCTTCAACCGACTCTAAACCGGTAGATACAGATAAGGTAGGAGTAGAGGCTGCAGCTTCATTCAGTTCAAAATACTGCAATTATAAATATGGAGCATTGACGTTACAGTTAAATGCAAAGAAGGAATCTGTTAAGGCCTTGGAAAATCAAAAAGATAAGGATGGCCGCCTTTCCGAAGCAGTAAAGCAAGACATTGCTAAGGCAAGTACAGAGGTTCAAGATATTCAAAAAGCCATAGATGCCTTACAAAGTGTGTGCAAGAGTTCTAAATTGGGGGATCAGTGCACCATATTCCAAAAGGACATTCAATCGAATATAGACATGTTTGCGAGTGAATTAAAGGACGATAAGGTTTCATTGGACAAGTGGAATCAGAAATTGAAAGAAGCCCAAGATGCAAGTAAGATCACAGACTTAACCATTGCAAAGGCAAAGGTGGAAAAGATCGCCCCTCGAATTCAGAGCGAAGAAAATCAGGTAGGTGCGTTTAACACGATGCTTGAGGACTTGAAGGGGTTCTGTTAAAAATGAAGCTTAAGATCTGGTTAGGAATGTTTTTTCTTTTGATGGGGTTTGCATTCGCTTCTTCCTATAACAGCTGGGCAGATTACAGCCCTTATTACTACGGCATGAACCAGTATTACAATCAAGGGCAATATGGGTCTGGGCAGTACTCAGGTTATCAGTACAATCCCTACAGCCAATATCCTTATTGGTACCAGCAAACCCCGTATTGGTACCCCATGCAGGCTACCTATCCAAATGGACCGTATATGCAAGGGCAGTATGGATATAATATAGGAAGCTATCCGTATGGATATAATAACTACAACAATTATAACTATAATGGTTATAACACTAGAAATTCAGGCAATTATCCTTATTGGTTTGGAGGGAATGCGAGGTATTATCCTTCTGTTTATCAAAGGTACAATTACCCATATTGCAACAGCGGCTCATGCCCAAACTACCAAGGATATGGATCTAGGGTAGGCAGCCGATATAATTGGAATTATAATTATTAAGATTCTTCTGTTGAATAGAAAAAATGTATTTGTTTAGCGTCCTCGGGTCGAAATCCGTTCGAACAATTCTCAAGCGCGTTGCGAGGGGACAGCCCCCTACGGGGACGCAGTGCCTATCGTTAAACATTAAGGATTTCGAAGTGTCAGAATTCGAAGAATTCTGATCACCCCAGGAACCTTTATGGTTCCTGATGATGCTAAACAAATACGGAAAAATTATAAGCTCAAAGGGAATAAAGACTTCTATGAAGAGTATTCCAAAGCAGGGAGAATTAAAGCGTAAGTTACTTCATGTGGGTTGGATTGTCTTGGCGCTGTTTTCTTGGTGGGCATTACCACTATATGGGATTGGGGTTGTAATGCTAATTTTAGTGGAGTTATTGGGAGTTTTACTGCTCTTTGATTTTCTAAGGGTGGAGTGGAAGTGGCCTCTTTTGCAAGGAATCATGCGGGATAAAGAGGACCTGATGTTTTGTGGGGCAACAACAGGCATGTTAGGGGTTATCGTATGCTTTGCTCTTCTGGACCCTGGAATTGCGTGTCTAGCAACATTATGCATGGGGGTAGGAGACTTAGTGGCAGGTATAGTTCGAATGAAGTGGGGTAAGCACTTGTTTTTAAAGAAGACCTGGGAAGACTTTGTAGCAGGAGCCATAGCAAGTTCAGCAGCATGCCTACTATTAGTTCCAAGTCCTTTTCTAATCATACCCATGACGCTAGCTGCTCAACTAGCAGAGAATGCTGTTTCCGTGCTGGATGATAACCTAGTCATGGTGTTGACAGCTGGTTTGATGGGTCAATTGATGCTGGTGCTGATTTAGAAAGAATGTAAAGTCGGCTCTTTGATGCGCATCTCTCCCTTAAATCGCACTTCTACCTGCGCTTGATGCAAAAGTTCTCGTAAGTTAAGGAGTTGTTTTTTCCAGGGGTTTTCAAGCATGCCCTCTTCTTCACTAGGTAAACTGCACAGCACAGTTTGTCCTTGATTGAACAAGTACCAGAGTCCATTGCTCTTGACCCTTCCAGCCATTCCATCCGTGGGGAAAAGGTGGCTTACAGCTTTGCTTCGAATGGTTCCGGTGCCAATATCTGCAACCTGATGTTTAAACCTGAATTTTTGGGCAAGATGTTCACCTAGAAGTTTTTTCTCATGAGCAAGATGGCTAAGGTCCACTCGATAGCTAAGGAAGGCATGTTGTAAAACACCTTCAGAAGAGATCAACATGGCGCCGTCGAGTTCCCAGAGGCTTTTTCCGTAACCCGGAAGTTCTTGTGTGAGGATTTCAGAAAGGTGAGGGGTGAGTACAGAGAAAGGTTTAATGGTGTCAGGAAAGGGATCTTGATTGAGGTGTTCAACGCATCGTCCAAGCCAGCTGGGTTTGTAGCCCCAGGCAAATTGAGCACTAAAGCGAGGAATGGTTCGTCGGAGTTGTTCAAGGGTTAGACAGAAATAAGTAAGGGCATCGTGTGTGTGTAAGGCATTAGCGAGTTCATGTTCCAGTTCAGTGTCGTTGAGCATCCCCACCTCTAAATCAGTTTCGTCAAGAACCCCCTATAACCAAGGATAGTGGTTCTTGATCGTGCTCAGAATTCTTCTGGAATTCTGACATAAGGAGTGTAGTACGAACTCATATAAAAAGCTTGTTCTTATACAGGTATAAGGTTACTATGTTCTCGGCCAACATTCTTGTCGAATCGAAGAAAGGTAGAAATTGTATTCAATAGTCAAGGCCCCAGTAGGATCAACCAAGGGAGGATGTTCCGTGTAATAACTGCTGGGGCAAACGTGAATGGGGGAAGGAAGTTCGTTGAGTTCATTACCATTCTTGTCGACGACAGTTACATACAATTGATACAGAGAATCAATTAGTTTAGGATCGTCATGGATCTCTTCGTTGCCGCATCCTTGCAACGTGGTTTCATAAGGACCGGAGGAACTTACCTTTTTGAGGACGTTAACAAGAATGGTTTTTTCTCCAGTGTAGTAAGGTACTTGTTTGCGATCATCAAAGGTAAAGGCATACGTCGGAATGCGCTCGATTGATTTGGAAGAAAAGTCTCCTTGGGAGCAGTAGAGAAGGTAGTGGTCAACATCCTCATCTTTTTTCCCATCTTCATAAGGGGTTTTATCCCATTGCACGAGGATGCCATCACTCAGTTCCTCTCCATTTGGAGGCTCGAGTTGAATGGTGGTGCTTGATTTGTCTTGGGCTGAATAATCAGGGAAGGAAGGGGTTCGATCGGTAAGTTCCAAGGCAAAACGGATGGTAATATTTTTCCATTCAACATGTCCAGGTTCATAGTAAGGAATTTCATGAGTGGTATTAGCGCAGAGTTTGGTCCTTGTTTTGTTGATCGTACATAAGGGGACTGGAGTGCCATCTGAATAATTCGGATCTTGTATAAAAATAAGATCGCCATTTTTTTCTTTGTAGAGAGATAGCAAGGGAGTTTTTACCTTTTTGATTTCAAATTCAGCTTTATAGGAAGTAAGGGTTTGATCTTGATAAACGAAACGGTTTGCAGGGTCTTGATTACCTGCATACGTTCCCGTAGCCACAGGCAAAGTGGTGTCATATTCAATATGCTTAGGTTGAAGAATGATTTTGCCTTCTTTGAATTCAAGGTTTTGTTGGGTCTGAATCGCGCAAAGACAATCTCTTTGTTGGGTCCGCCGACAATTTTCGTACGATTCTATAAAGTCAGCACCAGGATCTTGACAGTCCGTAGAAAGGAGGAACGAATCTATTTGTGTTTTATCTTCTTGTTGATTATGTGCATCCATCGCTTCTTTCAAACAGGAAGGAGGATCATCATAACAGTTTTGGATGGTTTCTTGTGCCCATTGTTTGAGTCGCTCATAAACATTCAAAGAGTGAAAGTAACTCGCCCGATAAGAGGGTTTTACCAGATAGTCTGCAAAGTGTTTACCATTGAAATCACTTTGTGTAATAAGGTTATTCTTGGCTTTTCCTAAGACTTGGATGGCAGGTTCAAAAGTATATTCATAGTTATAATTATCTTTAGTATAGGGATAAAGAGTTTGAGTTAAGTAATTGTCAAATAAGAGCGGATAAACCGCTTTAAAGGCGTCTTGCTCATTAGGAAAGCAATTTTGAGTCTGGTCAGTGGTACTCCATAAATTATAGGAATGCTGACCACAATTTTCAGAAGGTTTAGCAAATCCTCCTTGTAAAGCTAAATTGCGTAGCACATCGTAAAGGGAATACATTCCTGCTTGATCGATGAAAGTAAGCTTTCCTTGAGCATCATAATGTGCTTTAAACAAGGTAATGGATGTAGCGCCAGGATACTGGTCCGCTATAAAATTTTGGTATAAATGAGGCAGTAGGAAGATGGCGCTCATGATCAAAAACCCTACGCTAGTCCAGGTAAGGATCTGACCTTTCATGAAACCCGCTCCTTTTCTAAGGTCACAACCAATTTTTTGTTGATGAAGGAAGGGATTTGGGTTTCATACCTCATGAGTTTAGCATCCGTATTTATAGACCCATACTCATAGATGATTTGAGATCCACTGGTGAGGATAAGGTGAGTGCCAGAGACATAGCGTCCTAAAACACTATTTAGTTGAGTTGCATAATCAAGATCTATTTCTTGATAAGCAAGAAGTTCAGCAACCGTAACCTCATGCCCTGAAAGGGTAACTGGAGTGCGTAAAAGGGTGAAGAGTCCTCGTTGATGGATCAACTCTTGAGTGTCCTGTTCGTGATACTCAAAGCGAATTTGTTTGCTTTCTGCACTTTGTGTTGCATAAAGGGATAAACTAACTAAGATGACAAGAGTGGCAATGATCCACTCTGTAGTTCCAATGTCAACGAGAGCTTTGGAGTTCATGAGGGTAAGTAAAGGGTGAGTTGAGCAGGCTGAAGGTACTGATTTTTGTAGAGTAAAACAGGAACAGTGCGTTGTTGGGAGCTCGTTTTGAGAAGGGTATATTCAGGAGCATTCATAGGCGTTATACGAAGGCCGGCAAAGGGGACTTGATCATTGAAGCACTGATTAATATTTTTTTCATCTAGTTTAATAGCATCAAGAACAGAAGGGTATATCCTTCCAGTCTGGGGGTCTTGATAAGTGAAACAATTATTAAGGAGGCGTTCAATCCAGAGTTGATACGTGAGTTCCGGGTCAGAAGTAGCTTGAGTTTGGTAAAGGTCTACTGGATAATATTCACGGGCAAGAAAAAGCATGGCCAGTATGAAAACCACTGAAATCATGAGTTCAAAGGTATCCTTACTTTCTTCAAAGCCTTCTCCTTTTTTATTCATGATGCCTCTGAGGGTATAGGTGGGTTTATTTTTCCTTGTAGTTTTAAGTATCGAATTTTCTCTTGTTGTGTTATAGAAGTGGACAAATAATTTTTATTCTCTGAATAATCAGCTTTTCCTTGGGTAGTTTCTTTTTGAGATTTGTATTGGACAGTACTGACCCCTTTTTCTTGAGTGAGCGTATATCCACTAAAATCATAAGGGTAAGTTAAGGAAACATCGGTGTCTGTGGGCAAGCTGCGAAGGCTATCGGCAAGTAGGGTAGTGTCTTTCGCATAAAGGTCAGTTTTGATGAGGTGACTATTGACCACACGAACACCATGGTAAACAAACAATCCTCCTAAAAGACAGCCAAGAACAGTATAAACTAAGAATCGAGTGGTAGCCACAGAAGCGCGAGTATTCATCGTTTGATCTTATTTTATACGGTATTTATGTCTTTTGGTTAAGAAGTGTAAACAAAGCAGACTTGGTCTTTTAGAGTCTGAATGGATTGTAAAGTGCCTTTTTCAGGAATGGTAAGCTGAAAAGTTTGAGGATCATAATTAATGGTAAAATCGGTCTGGAGAGGTTGAGTAACATCTTGAGTTAGGCAAAGAGGGAAAGGTAACTCATAATCCCAACTTATTTCAGGGCCTTTGAGAGTAAGCTTTGTTTTTTCTTTGGGGTTAATTTGGACGTTGTATTTTTCATCTACACTCCGAGAGAGATCTTGGAGCGCAGCCTTGCACTGGATCTGATTGCCTTGATAACAAGCTTGAAGATGATTGGCAAAGTCTTGGTCAAAGGCATATAATCGGTCGAACTTGGCATTCCGACAGGGCCCTTTGGGGCAGATCAGTACCTTGTTTTGGTAGGGTTCTAGATAAACCGTTGCCGTGTCCTTTCCAAGAGCATTCTTGGCAACATAGCCAAAGTTATGGTAGGGCTTATCATAAAATCCTGCATCTATGAATTTTGAAGGATAGTTCTTACACAAGGGTTTTGTGCACTGGTATTGTTTTATCTCCTCATTATATACGGGCTGGAGGCAGTTACAGACACAAGAGGCTGAGCAGATAGAAGGCTTGACATAGGTACGTTGAGTTCCTTGCTCATCAGTATCAATGAGGGTTTGAGTATCAGCACTGAAGAACAGCACCAAACTCCCTCCTTGGGTACTGGGTTCAAAGACCAAGTCAGCCGGTTGTCCGGTTTGCCCACGCATCGTGTCCATCTTGTCTGTCAGGGCTTTGAAAGCATCTGCACTGGCAGGAGTCTTCGCATAGTTATTCAGAAAAACAGACACAACAATAGCCATCAACCCAATAGCAAAGATCAATCCCATCAAGAACTGAATGGATGACGTCTCTCCTTTCTTCATTTCTCCTCGTCAGAGAACCCAGTTTATATGGTTTATGGTGGGTTCAGTTGTGCAGATCTTTTTTCAGGGGTAACTTATTCGTTGCACTTGATCTTACCAAATTTAGTGCGGTCCCGGGAGTATATGAAGCATAGTACTGGAGTGCTGCCTTCATAATAAGAATTAACATAGTAAACTTCAAATGCTTGGTTCACCCCAATAGTAGTGATCTCTCCTCTTAATGCAGGATTCTGACTGTATAGAGTTCCGTAATAGAATTTTAGTTCTTCGGCATTCAGGCACATGAGGTCTTTAGGGAAGGATTCCTCCCCCTGGATAATAGGAACTCCAGGTGTTTCTATTACTCCAGTGCATAAACCTATAGGGCTTTCGAAAAAATATTTGCCGCTTTGATCGAAGAACGGACTGTTTTCGTCTGAAAGCTTGAATTGAATTTTTTTACCACTGGTAGTTGCTAGTGGCTTGATATTCAGGCGATAATCTCCGCTGACTTTAAGAACACTTTGGGTGGCAGTAAAAAGATCTTGGCAAGCACCCCAACCTCCGCTTTTGGATTTCTTTGTGCATTCGTCAACCGCATATCGTAAGCAGTTCCAAATGGTGTCAAGAGAATTTATATCACTAGCCTTTATCTTTGTTAGTATTCTCTGCAGCTCGTTATTGTTTGGATCGTAACCGCCTGGCTTCTTTAACTCAGTTTGCCAAAAGTCATATTCTTGTATAGTTAACCCATACAAACAAGTTTTGTAGGAGGCCTTACTTTTCTGTGATTCTTTTTCTCTTTCTTTGTCTTTCAATTCGTCCGCATTGCAGCAGGAGTGTCCTGCCTGGCAGAGCCCTTGTTGGGCAGAGCAACTTACACCCTGACTTTTAACCTCGTCTTTAAGGCATTTATACTGCAGAGTGAGGCGAGGGTCTTGGCATAAAGCAGGTGCTTGTGTGGAAAAACAGGGGCAAAACTCGCAGGGAGGCACGCATTGTTCAGCTCGGTTGCAAACCCCTTTAAATCCGGAAAGGTCTGGATCTGGAATGGCATTTCTAGTTTTAGAGTCTAACATCATCATGTCGCATTGAGTTCCGAATTTGTCTTCTCCTTTACATGCAGGAGCAGGCGGTCTTCCAGGTATCGAACAAACTTCAGAACCTTTTTCTCCCATGATGCATTTATCATATCGTTGAGTTTCACAGTCTTTAGCAAAGGTAGCACATTTATGTTTTGATCCAGAAAAAGGAGTCAGCTTATCAACAATCCCCTGGTCAATATTATTGCACGGACACCCATCTCCCATCCCGATCCAGTCCTCAGCCACATCTCGCGT
>JBBSWA010000025.1:0-1750 GCA_038046485.1 Nanobdellota archaeon | reverse complement strand
GATTTGATGGTCTACGGTGTCAAAGTAATGTTTGATGTCGGCTTTTAGGACGTAGCAGATGCGTGTGTTGTTCTTGCTGACTTTTCTTTTGTAGTATTCAAATCGTTGGATGGCTTTAAAAGTTCCTTTTCTTTTCCTGTTGGCGTAGTTGTCGTAAATGAAGGTTTTGTCGAAGGTAGTTTCGATGATGTTGCATATGGCGTGGTGGATAACTCGGTCTCGGAAGTCGGCTTTGCTGATCTTTCTTGTTTTTGGATCGTGGAGGATGAAGGTTTTGAGGGGTCGTGGTTTGTAAGTGTGAAAGGTTAGCTCGGTTTGTAGATTGAGTAGGTTTTCTTTGAGGTTCTTTTCGAACTCGATGACATAGGGTTTGAGGGTTTTTCTTTTTCTTGCCTTCATAAAAGCATGTTCAAGGTTTTTGTAAGAACAAAGATCACTATACAGAGTAGTGACTGTGTTTTCCATAAGAGTAGGAGTCCCAGCATTTGTTAACTTGACTATTCCGAGGACGCGACCGTTGTTGTTGAGGTTGTTGTTGCCATTGAGACCGTTGTTGTTGTCGCCAACGAACAAACAGCGCGCCACGAGTAGCCCCTCCACTTTGATTACTTCACTGCCCCTTCATTGCTGTTGAGGCTGTATTTTATAGCAACACAAAAAGCTTTGCTTTTTGGTGTGCCAGAAAAATTTCTTTTTCTGAGCACAGCGAATGCTGCCGCAGTGGAAAGGCGTGTAGTCCAAGCTACTCCAAGCCAAACCTCCTCAAGTGCGGAGATTCTGGCAGCTGGGACAAGAAGTGGTAAGTGATAAGGTATATAAAAATGTGAGGGATAAAAAGAAGCAAATTTTACTTGTACAAGTCGCCTAAGGCTTTTCGTACAGAAGGCTCGGTTGCAGAACCAATCCAAGGTCGCACTGCCACTAAAGCATTTTCTAGCGTAGGAGCTACTTTCGCGCCCGTTGCGCCTCCGGCGCTTACCCCGAGGACGCGACCGCTGTAGAGGATGTCGTCGCCATCGAGACCGATGCTGCTGCCGCCAACGAACAAACAGCGCGCCAACGGGCTTTCATCCGACAAGTCATTGGAATGCCAATTACCGATATTGCTGCCATACACTTCTTGATGTCGTGACAAGTATCTCTCTGCACGCTCTTCACCACCCAAGAAAGGGACGGTCTGAGGATGCTCTAAAGCACTCTTAACCTTAATCTGACTTGAAGAAGCCTTTTGGAGCGCATCATAATCAATCACCCAGACCAAGCGATTACCGACTGCATCGGTCTGACCGTCTGCACCGACATACGCATCAAACTCCTCTTGAGGCAGTCTTCCCGCACCATTCACTAGCTTAGGAAGTGCCTCTCGAATATTCTTAGAATCAGAAAAGAAATTAGGCTTATGTACATACACAACCACAGGTGTTCCGCTAGGTCTTCTTGCATTTGAAGTGGTTGTTCGTCCTGTGGCTCGAATGCTTGGAGTACTGTACCAGACTTGCCAAACACGATTTTCTTTAGGAGCTGCAATACGCGTATCTGCCACTTGAGGTATAAACAAAGGAGAATAACCTGCTTCTATACAATCTTCTAAAGCAGCTGGAACGCCATTGGTTTCAAGACGTTCAAACTCCTTGCCTTCCTGAAAGGTCGGAATGAGTATCGTCATAGAAGGGATAAATGGGAAGGAGTTTATAAATCGAACTGACCTACTAAGCGTATGGTAATCTGAGGTGGATTAATTCGCTCCATG
>JBBSWA010000024.1:0-6758 GCA_038046485.1 Nanobdellota archaeon | reverse complement strand
CAAAATCTGGGCATACCAAAAACTCAAACGCTACGGAGAAACAGCCTAAACATCCTCCCAACCCAAAGGGTTGCCCGAATTATGCAACACAGCATGACCAAAGCGTACATGCGAGACTTGGATTCAGCACCCATTATGCACTTGGAGTTAAGGTATGTTTTTAAAGATTGCTAGAAATTATTTTTTTCCTTTGGGTTGTTTTGCTTGACCCCGCCCCATTGCTCTTCGCAAATCCCCCCGAAGCTGTTCGACCTTTTTCTGAGTCATATGCTGAACAATGTCCTTACACTGCACCAACACGTCCGGAGCTTTCTTGAGCATAAGCTGGTACTGCTCGTCTGGAACGGTACGGTCGACATAATACTGAGCATCCACACGGGCCTGGAGAGACTGCTCAAAAAAAGTACAGTCCTCATTGGAAAAATACTCTGACAGGAACGAGCGAATAAAGGCAAGCGTACAAGCGTGCACTTCACACTTTACCCCGATGCGCATCAAAAGAGCATACAGGGAGAAATAGATCGTGTAATACGCTATGGCGATCTGCCAATCCTTTACAGTGTTTACCCTAATTGACTTCAGTGCCTCTTCGGCTTTCTTGAAATAAGCTTCTGTAAGGTTTGGATTGGGCTCTATGAACTCATACGCTTTTTTCCGAATGCACCACTCTAATCTAGCCATTTTGCACCCTTCTCACAAAGCCTTCCGCATTGAAAACAGCAATATGATTATCCAAGACCTCTCGGATTAAGACGTCATTTTTAAGGTTTTCCTGGAATGTCTTGAACGGATAGTTTTTGATGCTGACTTTAAGGTTATATATCTCACCTGCCTCTTCTATCTTCTTTCGATCGCAAGACCCTATAATAAATAGGTCTAAGTCCGAGTCTTCTTTTTCTAAGTCCTTTGCATAGCTCCCGAAAATCAGAGCGATTCCATCCAAATAGCCAGGAATTTTGCCTAAAAACTCCTTGATTTTTAAGTGCTTTTCCAAGAAGGAAATGGTTTTATAATGCTCCGCTAAAATTAGGTATTCTTGACTTATCCATGTCTTTTTTAGGTTGTAAATCTTGGTTTTCCCACGGAGGGCAGACTCTAAAACAGCCTTTTTCTCTAAGTCGTCCAGGATTAACTGGGCTGTACTAGGGCTGATGCCGAGTGCCTGATGCACTTCCCGGATGTAGAACCCCTTATTGAAGCCTTTTGTAAACAACGACAATACCCTGATGTGCGTCTCAGTAATATTTAATTTATCGTACATATGTATTATTTATCGTACAGTTGTATTTAAAGGTTATGGAAATTTCACTCTAAAAAACACCTTTTAGTCAGATACTGTTTGCTACTTTTAAGTAAATAAAAAATAGAAATATTTATAAAGCAAGCTATTATACCACCTGATATGACCCTTAGCCCCATTGAGTACGAAGTGAAGAGAACTGGTTTCACCATTGACGTACCTGGCTTTGAGGGAGTCGTTTTTACTCCTACTCCAGAAGCTTATTTAACCTACCCAAACGCGGTAACTCATACACAAGGTTTGGACAGCATCCTTGCTAGTGACCGAGAGGCTTGGGCCCATCGAATCGGAGCGCAAGGTGATAACCATGGTAATGATACGATCAACACACGAGGAGCTTCGCACTATTTCTTAGAAGATGGGGTCTGGCAGGAAGCCTTTGATGATAGTCCTAATCCAAAAGAAAACTTGGTTATTTTAGGAAGTACGCAATATGCAGATAATATAAAAGATGGCAGACTGACTCTTCCTAGATCAAACCAGCACATAGATGCTGCGATTCAACGAGCAAGAGAATTAAGCAGAATCCTTCCAGTAGTAGAAAAGGGTCCTGTCAAATTATCTTTAGCCGCCAAAGATGGTGTTTCCGAATATGGAAGCAACCCACGCATAAGAATCAGGTTAGGAGAAGACCTTGCTGAAAGAGCAGCGGCTTATTTGGCTCAAAAAGGATTTGAATATGGATATGTTTGTCCTTTAACGACCAATGACTTAACCGGTTTCCGTCTTGATCCTGAACAAGTAGAAGTCCGGCCTGGCGCCCTTGGCGGCGGCTGCGGCTGCTACGGCCTCTACTACTTGTACGCCGGCAGGCGATTCATCAGCGGCGGCCGCGCTCTCGGGGTACGTCACGTCGACGCAAAAAAATCTCCATAGGAAATCAACGAGTTCCATTGGAAGTTGTTGATCCTCAATTCCACAGGAATTGGGATCCTCAGCAAGTTACGCTTGCTGTTGAGACCAAAAAAGACACTTTTTTGAGGACCAAGGTTGGTTCTGTTAGGTATTTAAACACCTGTTAAATTCTAAGCGTTGTCCTGGAGTAGCCCATACCGTCTTTAAAAGGCGGCTCATGGCGAAAAGGACTACACGCCCTGTCATCAAGGCAAGAGCCTGCCAAGGCAGCATTGCTATGAAACCTGTTAGGATTGCTCCTAACTAACACAACCGTAACAGCTGGTAATCGCAAGGTGAACGTTTGAAACGGTGAAGAAAATAGAGTGGTGTGCAGGGCTACTGAGCCGGCCTGGCGCCCTTGGCGGCAACGACAACTACAACAACCTCAACAACTTGAACGCCAACAGGCAATTCAACAACAACGGCCGCGCTCTCGGAATAGCCCCTCTCCAGGATACCTTCTTCATGAAAACCTATAACCACTTATACAGCAAACTTTGCTCTTGGGAAAACTTGGAAGATGCTTATTGGAAAGCCCGAAAGCACAAAACCAGCAGCCCAAAGGTACAAGAATTCGACCGGCATTGGCGACTTTACCTCTGTCAGCTGTCCAAAGAACTCAGAACGCAAACCTACACACCCAAACCCTTACAAAAATTCGTTCTCCGAGACCCCAAAACACGCGTCATCTGCGTCAGCAACTTCCGAGATCGCATCGTGCACCACGCCTTAGTCAACATCTTACAACCCATCTTTGAACCTCTATTCATATACGATAGCTATGCCAGCCAGAAAGGAAAAGGAAACTTATCTGCCTTGAAAAGATTCGAACACTTTCTGCACAGAGTAACAAAGAACGGAAGGCCTGCCCAAGATGCCAAAAACAACAACCAAGTTGCAGGCTTCGCCTTCAAAGCTGACATCAGGCACTATTTCGACACTGTAGACCATGTAATATTGTTGAACATCATCCAAAAGAAAGTCAAAGACAAAAAAGTAACCTTGCTCATCCAAAAAATCCTAAATAACTACCACTCAGACAAACCAGGAAAAGGTATGCCTTTAGGCAATTGGACCAGCCAGTTCTTCGCCAATATCTACCTCAATGAACTTGACCAGTATGTTAAGCATCAGCTCAAAGCCAAGCATTACATCCGTTACGTGGACGACTTCATCATTCTACACCACTCAAAAACAACTCTCCTGGAATACCAAGAGAAAATTCTTCATTTCCTAGCCCAATTAAAGCTGGAACTCCACCCGAATAAATGCAAAATTATTCCATTACACAAAGGAACAACCTTACTAGGGTTTCGCATCTTCTATCACTATAAACTGGTCAAGCAGAGGAATATGAGGAAAATAATGAAAAAACTGCACGAACTGTTGGAAAAACACCGACTCAAAAAAACAGATCATCAACAAGTGTCAGAAGTTTTACAAGGATGGAACGCCTATGCCAAACAAGGAAACACGTATCGTTTCAGACAAAAGCTAACTGAAATGGTAGAAAATGGGTTAAAACCTTAGAAATCGTCCTTGAATAAAATAATTTTTTCATAGAACAATACGCTTTTTCAGCCATGATCCACGCTCGTGATGGCACACTGAATCTCCTCATATGTGACCTCTTCGGGAAGGGCTGCTTTAAGCTCCTTTAAACGAGTAGAGTTTAGATTGGCATGAACGCTTAGGATCAAGTCCAACCGTTCCTTATCCACCACTTCAGCAGGAGCGATCAAACCAAGCTGCACCCCCATCGTTAAATGCGACCATACTGTGCTTGAACTTAACCCCCGTTTTTCCGCCACCATCTGGATACTTCTAAGTTCCTTAAATAAAGCAATGGTTTCTTTGGCTGTCTCATTCAATTGTACCGGTTTCTTCGTTCGTATGGCTTGTAACGGAATGTCTGTTCTCCGCTCTAGAACCTGTTTTCCGGCCGGAGTGAGTTCAAGCAAAGGCACTTTATAAGAGGATCCAATATCTACCCTGCAGAGAAAACCTTGCCTTACTAGCTGATGGGCATAATTCTCTATCACATCCAGCGGCTTATAAAATAGGGATCCGAAGAAGCGCGAAGTGTGCAACTGCCTATTAAGGATCCGCTTGTTTTTTAATCCCTTAAGAACAAACGCCAATGTACCCACCCCCAGCTGCCGCTCATGGAGAGCTACCGCATCCAGAATGATTTGCGAAGGATGTTCCTGGGCAGGACTTTGCTTTACCATAGCTGCATTTATCCTATTTTTAATGAAAGGAACAGAAGCTTCTATATTAATTTTGGCTTATATTTCTTGAACATGAAAGTTCCAATCAAACTACAGTTCAGAAATCATCATCATCTGCATCGGCTGTGACTGTGACGGCGCCTTTCTTCTTTTTTACTTCCTTCATCTTCTTGGTGATGGGAATTTGTTCATGACAGCCTTGACACTCGAAAACAATTGCTTTTGTACCCTGGAAAGATTTTCGCTTGAAGGGGGCAGTGGTTTCACCACTATGGCTGCATTTGGCACACGTATATTGGACGTTGCACGTCAACTTGACTTCATACGTGTCTTTTCCTTCAGAATAACCACAACTGGGGCAGACATATTCCGTTGCACGAATCTTAACCTTACCCTTTTCTACGGGCTTACCCATCATGCCCTTTTTGCATTTAGGACACGGCTCCTTAAGCACCCACGCAATGATCTTGCTGTTTTCAAAGGCACGGCGAGTAAAATAAGCACACTCAGCCATACTCTCAGGCATCTTTAATGACATACAAAACCCAACAAAAAGAGACCTATATAAGCTTTACTCTTGGTTTGCCTTTGCAATGCACTCATTCAGCGAAATGGCCATTTTATCGAGCAACTTACCTGTAGCATCCCAAGCACTTAAATAAAACAAAGGACGACCGTCTATGTCAGATCCTGTGGGGTGTATGCCTATTAAGTTCTGAGCGATTTCAAAATCCTGCATTACATGATCAAATAAATCACTCGCGTCTGCACCTTTTTCCATCGCTGATTTATAATATTTATAGGCATACTCCATTTCTTTCTTGTGATCACATGAACGCACTTCCAAATCCTTAAAATTACCCATCCCTTGGGCTAAAAGGTAGGAATGCTCACTGTCCAGCATCTGCTTTCTTGCTTCAATGAACTGCAACAACTTATTTTTATTGAGTGAATCTGGATCTTGACTTACCCTACTCGCAAATGCCTGCAAATCCTCTTGAAACGCATCAATCCTCTTCGAATCCACTTGATTTACATCCATCTGTTCCGTCTTAAAATTCCCACCATATCTCTCATCTAGCCCTTTTATGTAATTAAAACCCTCCTCAAAGGAGTAAGGGCCTTGCTTAAACCCCACACAGGCTACTAGGAACAGAACCAAAACAAGGGAGAATACTGCTTTTTTCATCCCTTTCAGGGAACGCTGCTCATTAATAAGCTTTATGGGGATCACATCTATACCTAAAGTAAATCTACAAGACTATCGTCTTGAACTTTAGTTTCAAAAGAACTAAAGCAACAAAACTACCGTTTTGAGCTTACTTTCGCAGAAAGTAAGCTTTAAAAACCAAGGTAAAAACCAAGGGTATATGCCTCCGTAGCATAGTAGCTGGTGCACCCCCTTGGTATTGCAACAAAGAGGGGGAGGTCGCGAGTGCAACTCTCGCCGGAGGCTTGACTATCTCCTATAGATTTCTAGCTTTGTACTCTTGGATCTCTCGATGGTATTGTAAAAACTTACCCGTGGCTTCCTCACGCCAAATTTCTGTAATCTTTATGTCCTGTAACAGATCGGCAAGTTCTTGCTTCTGAGAGGAGTCTATAGGGGTGAAAAGACTGTTCTTGGTATCATATATAGTTCGTAATTCTCGTTCAATGGACACTAAAACCTGTCTTTGACGCATAGCTTCTCGCTTTTTAGATATTAATTCAGCAAAATATGCATCTGCTGTTGGTTGTGTTGTTGGCATAAGAAACCTAAAGTATAAAGACTATTTAATCAGTAGGTGTAGTAAAAACTACGAATCAATGAGTGTGTAGAGGATGGAAAATTATATTAGGTAGCGTTGTTTTTTTAAATTGAGATGGACCGCAATTTAGAGAGAGAAGCCGATCGCATCATTCATACAGATTGGCGAGAAGAAGGTATAGATAAAATATTAGTTGCCGGTAAGCCTTGCCCTTGGCAGACGTCTTTAGATGGAACTCTTTACTGTGGACAATCCGAATCCTCTCGCGGAAAGTGTCCTTTTAATACAGGAGAAGAACTCCTAGTGCCTAGATCAGAAGAAATGCCAAAGGCATCGTGGAAGCAGTACCACACACTCGCCGCTAAAAGCATGGCTGCGTTTGGCAACAGAGCTGACAAACAGAATACATGTTCCTACATTCCTTCAATAATAACGGACGAATAATTTTTCATTTCAATCCAGTAGCTTACCGGAGGCTTCCTATGCAGGACAAAACCTACCACCAGGTTTTAATCGGAATTGTCTCTATTTTCTTCCTCTGGTCAGCCATTCAACCTCATGATTACTTCACCTGGCTCT
>JBBSWA010000023.1:0-20017 GCA_038046485.1 Nanobdellota archaeon | reverse complement strand
ACAGCCTAAACATCCCCCCAACCCAAAGGGTTGCCCGAATTATGCAACACAGCAATTGTGGCTTTAGTTGCAATCGTTGCTTTAGTCGTGTTGTTGAAAGCCCAGAATCAGGTACAAATGGGAAGTTTAGATAATAGTATAGGAGGTTCTGAGAAGGTTAATACAGGTGGACAGATGATCGCTATACGTGGAGCATGTAGCGAGCAAGTGACTCCAGATGGCAGCTCGTATTGCACGGGCGGTTGTGATTATGGAACTTGCCGAAAGACGCATACCGGTAGTGGCTGCGTATGCGCTGGAGGGTAATGGAGTAGGGTACCTCTCTTTATTTTTCTTTTCTTATTTTTCAGTCATTATTTTCGCAACAGCTTTTACAGAATCTCCTTCGTGCATCTTCATGATGCGTACTCCTTGTGTATTGCGGCCAATGACTGATATGCTATTCACAGGCACACGAATAATGATTCCATTTTTGCTAACAATGATAATTTCATCGCTTTCTTCAACTGTGCCCACACTAACGACTTTACCATTCTTATCAGTACATAAGATATTTCGCACACCGCTTCCGCCACGGTTGATTTCTCGGTACTCTCCCACATCGGTTCGTTTTCCATAGCCTTTTTCCGTAACCGTAAGTAAAGTCTTGTTGTCAGGAGCGGTCACAAGCCCGATAACCTTATCTTCTCCTTTGAGTTTAATGCCTCGTACGCCCGTTGCGGTTCTTCCCATGGGGCGGACCCCTTTTTCGTGGAAGCGTACGGCCATGCCTTCTCGGGTAGCCATAAGGATTTGCTGATTTCCATCTGTAAGGATGACATTAACGAGTTTATCGCCTTCTTCAATGCCTAAAGCAATGATGCCTCCTTTACGAGGATTACTGTAAAGGGAGAGGTTTGTTTTTTTGACAATGCCTTTTTGAGTGGCCATAAAAAGATTGTGTTGGTCATCAAAGGTTTTGACAGGGATAAGTGCAGCTATTTTTTCATCACTAAGGTCAAGCAAATTAGCAAGGACTCTACCTTTAGCTTGTCTACTTGCTTCAGGGACTTGGTGAACCTTAAGCCAGTGTACATTGCCTTGATCAGTAAAGACCAGTAAGTAAGCATGAGTGTGTGCAATAAAGATGTGTTCAACCAGGTCTTCTTCTCCAACGCCCGCACCAATAACTCCTTTTCCACCGCGATTTTGGAGTTTGTAGGTTTCCATAGGAAGACGTTTGGCATAGCCTGCTTGAGTGATGGTAATCACAACATCTTCAGGAGCAATAAGGTCTTCTACATCCATGTCAGAATCTTCTCCATCAACGATCTGTGTACGGCGCTCATCACCATAGGTATCAATGAGTTCTTGGAGTTCTTGCTTGATGATGCTTAAAATGCGCAGTTCACTTTCAAGAATTTCTTGAAGCTCTTTTACCTTTTGGAGGAGTTGCTTGTGTTCTTCACGGATCTTTTTCTGTTCCAGTGCAGCCAAGCGTTGGAGTTTCATGTCAAGAATAGCTCCTGCTTGAACCTCAGTTAAGGAGTAGTCTTTGACAAGTTGGACCTTTGCTTCGATAGGACTGGGACTTTTTCGAATAAGGGCAATAACAAGGTCAAGATGATCCAGGGCAATGGTGAGTCCTTCAAGCAAGTGGGCTTTTTCTTGGGTTTGCCGTAAGTCATATTCAGTTCGCTTGCGCACGACTTGTCTTCGAAAGCCCAAGTAGTGGTGGAGAAGCGAGGTAATAGGTAAGATAACGGGTTGGTTGTCTACTAGGGCCAGCATGATGATGCCAAAGGTGACGGAACAGTTGGTGTGACTATTGAGTTGGTTTTCAACAATTTTGGGATCTGCACTTTTTTTGAGTTCAATGACAATGCGCATGCCTTCGCGGTCGCTCTCATCTCGTATATCTGAGATGCCTTCGATGTGTTTATTGCGGACTTGGTCAGCCATTTGTTCGAGTAAAGTGCTTTTGTTGACCATGTAAGGAATTTCTTGAATGATGAGGCTGCTTCGCTCGCCCTTGGCTTCAACTTCCATTTTGCTTTTGACATGGATCTTTCCTCTTCCATTTTGGTAGGCTTCAATGATGCCTTGTCGCCCCAGGATCTGGCCACCCGTTGGAAAGTCAGGTCCTTGAATGTGTTGCATGATTTCAGAAAGACTCGCTTGAGGATTATCAATAAGATGAATCAATGCCAGGCAAACTTCTTTGAGGTTGTGAGGGGGGATATTAGTAGCCATACCAACGGCAATGCCGGAGCTGCCATTCACAAGTAAGTTAGGAAGTTTAGCAGGTAATACAAGTGGTTCTTGCAAGCTTCCATCAAAGTTAGGAGCAAAAGCAACAGTTTCTTTGTCGAGGTCTTGGAGCATTTCTTCAGCGATCTTGGCTAGTTTAGCTTCTGTGTATCTCATGTGAGCTGCATTGTCTCCATCGACGGAGTTGTGCACGAAAACGCCAGCTGCCAGAAGGAAATTATGGGTCTTTTCAACAGTAAGATCATAAACATCAGCCGTCTCATGTAGATTTTCAATATGGACAACCTTGTGGTTATGGCAGAGTTGTTCATAAACGATTTGAAGATCATCATTAAAGTATTTCTTAATACCTTTTTCCCAAGTTGTAAATCCTTTTCCGAATTGGTTCTGGCGAACAACTTCATAAAATTCCTTAGTTAAAGCTTGATATTCTGCAATAGCTTCATGACAAATCCGAAGGAATTTTGCTTTCCCTGTGTTGTTCGTAACTCTTCTTTTGTTTGAAGCAACTATTTTTTCATGAAATAGTTTACGATATTCAGGATCCTTCCAAAGGCGTTTAAGAGTAAGAGAGGCTCGTCTGCTATACTCTTTCCTGATTTCAGGGTGTTTTTTAATGTATTCTTTATTCACAATGCTCAGGAATTGACTTTTCTGAGATCGGTAAATAGGGTCTTTCCATTGTTCTTTGTTTCGCTCAGACAAGCGCTTGGCATATTGATCGTGGATTTGAGGATCTTCCCAATAAAGTTTGCGCCCTTGAGCAATTTTCGCTCGGTATTCTTCAGAATGATGAAGGTCGGCAGCGTGTTCAGAGTGAAGCTTAAGATGAGCTCCCCAGTGCATGCGCCGAATATTAGTTGGGTTGTTGTTGAGTTTGTTAAAATCAATGTGGTGTCTGACCCTACCCGCATCACGTGCATAAACCTTGTGTTGAAGATTCCACAGGTCGGCGAATTGATGGCAATATCCCCACTTCTTTAAGATGGGTTGAAAGATGAGTTTGTACCCTGCCATTTCAGGATTTTCTTCCTTTTGTGAGAGACGAAAATAGCCAGGCATAAGGGAAATTCCAGGGACAAGTTTCTCAGCAGAACAATAAGAGCCATCTAAAAGCATAAAGCGATGGTCAGGAGTACACTGGATCTCATGGCCACTATCAAGGACAACTTTCACAAGAGAAGCATTCTGCTTCGTAAGCCTAGGGTTCTTAATTTCCGCAATTCGGACACTTCCTTCACGAGTAATAGTAAAAGTAAAATTCCTTTTTCCAAGACGGTATTCTTCAACCAGGTCTCCAAAACTCAGTTCTCGACCATCGGCAAGCTGAACTTTGGTTTCTTTGATAAAGCAGCCAAAGTTTCCTTGTCCTTTGACAAGAGGGTACCGCAAAGAAAAGTCTTGAGCCATACGAACCAAAGTGTCATAAACAGCAATGTCTCCATGGGGATGATATTTACCTAGGCAGTCTCCTACAATACGTGCCGATTTTTTGGTGGCCGTATTGTGTCTTAATCCCAATTCATGCATGGCGAATAGAACACGCCGATGCGCGGGTTTAAGGCCGTCTCGCACATCAGGAAGGGCGCGACCGACAATAACGCTCATGGCGTAATCTAGATAAGAAGTTTTCATTTCGTCTTCAATGACTTGGACGATGATTTTTTCAGGGTTTTCAGCCATATCAGCCTCGAAAAAAGAGGGAAATATAGCAAAGCGCCTTAACTTTTGAATAGATTAGAGCTTTGCTATATAGGAGTAGCGCAAACTATTTTTTGGTTATTTGCGCTACTTACTACAATCAAAGGAAGTACCTTCACAGGCTATATAAGTCTTATGATTTAGATTGTGTTTATAGGGCTTTAAAGCATCGAATTGGACAGTTTAAGGCGTTAGAAAGATTATAATTGGAGCAAAGATTTTTATACTCTTAGAAAGGCTAAGGAATAGATGATGCCTAAGAAGAAAAAGAAGCATAATGTTCAGTTAGTGGTAGGATGTGCTTGTTTGATGGTAGGCGTTGCCTTGATAGGGGCGAATTTATCCGTTGCAACATTAAACCGCATTGACTTGATGGAAGGAATTGTCTTGATTCTGATAGGAGGTTACCTTGTGGGTAACGTGGTTTGGTCTTCTTAAACGCAAATCAACCAATTCAAAGAAATTAGGTTCGAATGTCTCTTCCAACGATTCGGCTTTTATCTAGGGTAGAATGAATTTTAAAGTATCTTCCGCAATAAACGCAACGTTTAATGGCTTTGGTGATGTCAATGCGGGGATCACACCGCATGCTTTTCCTGCATTTAGGACAACGTACAACTAAGGCCATATAGAAATGGTTCTGGGTAAATTTATATAGTTTACGCAAGTGCAGGAGCAAATAATTGAAAAAGCGTTTCTCAAGCGAAAGATTAATAAACGTAAATAGGAAAAAGTGAGGATGCAACCACCACCTTTTTTCGCTCAATACACTCGCTTTATTATAGACGTTTTAACACCTTTGACAGCTCAAGATCATGCTTTATATCCAGAAAGAAGATTCAGAGTTACGTTCAGTGGTTAAATTTTTGCAAAAAGAGGTACTAGTGACTCGTGCAAAACAGCTAATTGGCGAGTACATCAAATTCATGGTTTTAGCGGCCCAGCAACTATCAAATTTATTTCCAAGTCAACCCATCTCAGAAGGGGAAGCCTTTAAGAAAGTGCAAGCGACTATAGATTCGTTTGTCCGTGCCAAAACCCAGTTGGAAGAACTTGAAAATATAATCAAAAATTATGGTGAGATCGCTCACTAGAAGAGTTACAAAGTTCATATTTCAATGTTATATCGTTATGTTTCGCCCACTTTAAGGAAGATCTACTTTATTTTTCAGGTATTAATTCTTGTTCTCTAAACGAGGTTGGAGGAAGAAGAAAGAGGGAGGATTGAAGTTTACCGTACCGGTGTCACAACAACATGGTCGAGGTCTTTTACAACAACTTCCATTTCATTGCCGACTAGAGCATACTTAGAAAATTCCGCAATGACATAGCTCGCACCAAGGGTTTCCGTATTGTCATATCCAGCAATGAGTAGTGCGAATTTATCTCCAGTCTGAACGAGCTTGAGAATTGCTTTTTCTTTTTCAAACCCAGCCGAACAATCTTTGGGGTTGCCCATAATTTGAGCGGCAACGCGGTTAGCACAGGGGCCTCCAATAACAATCATATTCTGTGTTCCAAGTCGGGGAGCGTCGGTGTCTAAAAGGGAAAATCCGACAGGAATGGGATTCACTTTTTTGGTGGTAAGGGTTTGGGCTTGAAGAGTTTTCTTTTTTTGTCCGCCAGTTACGAGTACTTGTCCGCCACGCTCAGTAACAGGGTAGTCGATAATAATGGATCGGGAAGCAACATCATTCCCCGGAGTGTATTGGTCTACAATGGCACCATAGTCAGTTGCAGCCGTGGAGTGATCTTTCAAATCACTACCCCGGTAGAGCTTGAAGCGCCTAAAGTCTGTATTGGGAAGAAGGTTGTAGTTAGCCCCATTTCTAAAGTAAGTAACAGTACCCATGGTAATTTCGTTAAGGCCTGGTTTAGTGGTTAAGTTAACTTCTAAGTTTTCACCACCCCGAAGTCCCCCACTATTCATATTTGCAGCAAGCGTACTCACGTTAACAATGATAGCCCCTTGAGTGATATTGGTTTGGTTAACCCAGTTGCCATTAGTAAAGTCAAGACCAGTGATGTCAATGGAGGCTCGCCCATAGGTAGTGATAAGTCCTTTACGGCCATTGATCACGCCATCTCCATCAATGTCAATGGCGATGGGGTTTGAAACAGAAGAGTTACTAAAGTTAGCAATAAACAAGGTGTGCCGTGCACCGGAAACAATAAGATCTGCAGTTCCTAAGACAAGTGAATCTTGAAGGCCAGTATCTGTATAAGGGACAGTAAGGGATCCTGAACTTAGGTCAGTAATGGTTAGGCGTTTGTTGCTGGTGTCAATGCTACTGTATTGATACACTTTGCTAACCGCATTGCCAGTTCGCGCACCAGAGGGTTCATTGGTAATAAGGAAATAATCGTCTTTGTTGATGGGGAAGTGACTAGCTAAGTCTAAGTTGTCCCCCGCAGTTGTATAATTGCCTGTAAACCCGAATGGTTCAACAAACCTGAAGCTTGATTTTCCCCCTCGGCCGTATCGCAACCCTAAATTCTGATCCACTTCAGCAAGGGGTACATTGTACTGAATGTTTTCTTGGTTGGTAAAGAAGAGGCGGTATTCATTGTCTCCTTGGGAAGTTACTTTGATGGGCTGGGATTTGATGGGGTATAACCCGGCGTATTTGATGTCCCAGTTTGTATTGAGCATGCCTTGTGGTCTGTCAAGGAATTCTCGAATACCATGTCCAGGGGGAACGTAAATGTTGGTGGTACCTCGAATGGACTTGGGTAGGAATCGGTATTGAATGCTGTCAAACTTAAAGACTTGACCGTCTTGAACAGCAACATTGGCTCCACCCTCAATGATAGAACCTAGAATGCGAACCCATCCTCCATCGACGCGCTCTGAACCTGCGCGCACAATTTGAGAGAAAGTATCGTCTTCTGTGTTGGTGTCTCTAAATTCAATTTTGTTAACGCCCAGGAAGAAAGTCACCATGCCCCCAGTCCCGCCCGTTAAGACACTTTGTACGCCAATCTGGATTCCTTGACTTAAGACATCTACGTCTCCGGCTCCTAATTGTTGGGTGAGTTCTCCGTTGATACTAAATTTGACAGTGGGCAAGTCTCCGCTTTTAGGATCAGTAATGAACAGTGCCGTAATTTCAAAATCAACTCCATCAATGGTATAAACTTTGGTTTCTGCTTGCTGGATTTGATCGACAACGTCTCCCCCCATAAAGCTTAAGGTTACATCAGTAGTATTCGTAGTGCCTTGAACAGTGCTGTCTACAAGAGAAAAGTCAGTGCCGAAGATATTAAAGACCTTTTGTTCAATGCTTTTGAGAGTGAGTTTACCTCGTCTGCTTTTAACCGTACTGCGTAAACCATCTTGGAATTCGAGTTCGTATTCAAAGAGAGCATTTTGGGTGAGGTTAGAAAATCCTCCAACAAGGTTGCCAAGTTCAGGCACAAATAAATAATCGCCTACCTTTTCATTGGGATCATCATTTGGACCATAGTAAAGCGTCCAATTGCTAAGACTATTGCCATTCGCACCACTTCCAAACCGAAGATATTGGTTGTAGTGAGAACTTCCTTGATCACCAGTAATTGTGCCTGTTTTGAGACTATCGAGCTGATCGCTACTTACGGTTCCGCCTTGCAATACATCTCGAATACCTTCTCGAAATTCAAAAAGCTGACTTTTACTGGTAAGTTCATACGCGTCTCCTAGAGGTACATCAGAAGGAAGGGGAATGTCAATTTCTTCTACAGCTTGGCCTTGAAGGCTAGCAGCAATATCAACGGCACCAATGACATCGCTGGCAGCAGCATTTTTTCCAACAACAATCTTGGCGTCAAACTGTCCTTGATTGATAAACGGAGAAGGATAGTCAGCAAGGGTGAGTGGTTTAGCTACGGGAGAGGTTTGGGCAAGAATGGAGGTTGAAGCTACGAGGAGACTAGCACCTAGTGCCAGTATCTTTTTGACGAATCGACGGGTTTTCATAGGGGGCTCCTTGTGTCAAGAACTGCCAATTTTAAATATCTAAGCAGTTCTTGATCCATCAAAAATGTTTCGCATTTTTGTGGCCCAAAGACGGTTTTCGTCTTTGTGGCACATTCAGAATATCCTCCTGTTGTATGTATCTTGAGAGGACATTCTGTCGCATCGCCATCACTCCCAGAACAAATCAAAGAGTAGGAGGTAAGTGCAGTATTTAAAGGTTGTCGCTCAAGGCCGAAGGACATAGGATTCTATTCGAAAGGGATGTTTATAAATCTTTGGTCAAAAAGACCAAAGATCAGGACGAGAGTCCTGTATGTTTGATTCTGGAAAGAATCAAACTTCAGGACGGAAGTCCTGTATGTTTTGCCGGTTTTAGAGGAGGATTTACCTGAGAAGCTTTTGGCTTCACAGTTTTTTTAGGTTTATTCATCTTTTGAATCTGGTACCTTCGCTTGGCATATTGTGCAGGATTTTTAATTCGAGCGCAGAGATTGTCAGGTTTACAAACCCCGATCTCAACATAGTACGCTTTATTAGCACAATTGGGGGGGAGCACTTTTTGTTTTCGTTCGAGGTGATAGCGCAAATGGCCAAGGATGTCCACTTCTTTTAGGGGTTCTCTGTTTTTAGGGTTCCACGCTCGGATGAGCGCCTCAATCTGCTCAGATCCCCAGCCACAGCTGCGTAAGAAATTAGTAAGAATGAACAATCCTCGTTTACGACCATCTTCAAGGCCGTTAAGGATGAGTTGAATACAAGGGGGAAAGCATTCAATAGGAATTGCTTCGGTTACGTAATCATAGCTATCTGAGTAAGTAGTTTCTTTTTGTTTTTCGTGGAGTATCTTGGGTTCGTAATCATACGCCTTTTTGAGGAGTTGCTCTGCATTGCCTGGTCTAACTGTACGATCAAGAAAAGGATGTTTGACAACAACATTTTCAGGTTGGGCGTGCTCTTTTTCAAAGGATAAGACCTGGTTGGGGTCAATGGGAACAGAAACGAGCCAACTTTTTTCGTGGAATGAGTAAGGCATGCGGTATAGATGACGAGAAGAAATAAGGATGGTGTCAATGACGAGAAATGGTTCGATATCTAGTCCAGTGACTAGATTACCTTTGGCATCTTTTGTTTTTTGCAGGATTTCTTCTTTTGCCTTTCCTGCTTTCCGAGCGATAAGGTCTAGGTCGTGTTGTTCAAATTGGAGGATTTTGTCTGCCGCTGGCTTGTGAATGAGAAACTTAATGTACTCAGCAATGCGTTTAGGAGCTTCAGGAAAAAGGCTTCGTACGGGTTTTCCATCGATGGTTTCAGGAAAGGCTTCGAAAGGAACAGCAATGTGGAATCCTTTGTTGCCAGAAAATTTAATGGTGACGCTCTCTACTTTGCAGTATCGTAAGGCTTCAATGGTATAATAAGCAGCGATTTTGCTGTATTCAAAGACGCCACAGTCAATGTCTAAAATCAAGTCCCATCCTGTGCGCATATCGTCTAGTTCTTCCTTACGTAGGGTGGTAGAAATCTGCAAGGGATTCTGCCAGAGTTCTTCCGAACAATGAAAGCTTGTCGCCTTGTTCTTGGCGTATTCCATCACATCCTCTGGATATCGCAATGTTTGTGGACGTTGTCCGAAAAAGTCATAGTGCTTTACAGCTACTTCCTTGTTCTGGGCTTGTTCAATTAAAGCGGCTTGGATATCGGAACGCTTGTAGAAACTAAGGGTTTTCGAGAGGTACATAGATTGAGGGTAAACTTAAGTTATTTAAAAGGTTCGTGATAAAAGAAATGATTTTGACGAAACATTAATATACTTCAAACAGAGGTAGATCTATAATGGATGAGGAAACAAGGCAAGACGCAATTAGTGCTGGTCGTGGAAACTTAGCCCTTGCAATAGCGGGTAAAGATAAAGATAAAAAGAAAAAAGCGATTAGGCTTCTTAAAATGACATTAACTGCTTTAGGTGCTTTAACTCCAAAAGTAGTAGAACGAATACAACTCATCGAAGATTACTTGGACATGGACGAACTTAGTAAAGCAGATGAAAACATTGCTCGTTTGTCTCAAGATGCAGAAACGCTGATTAAATAAATGGTATCCTCTCTTTGCTTTTAATCCCATAAATAAACAAGTACTTCCAGAAAGCACTTTTGTAGACTTCAATTTGGATGGAAAACCCGGCTTGGGCAAAAACCTCCTCGAGATGTTGGTGGTTGCTAATCCAGCTTACATTGGGGAGGAAGTAGAAAAAATCTACATATTCAACAAAGCAAATCTTAGCATTTTCAGGCATGACCCGCGCAATATCTTTAAGGAAGCGTTGGGGTTCTTGAACGTAGCTTAAGTTGCCCACGGAAAAGACCATGTCTACTTTTTTAATGAGGGGGTGAACCCGAGTAATAAGGTGGGGGTCGTGAATCACAGTAACATGACTATGGCCATGTTTTTTCATGCGCCTTTCAAGAAGCTTGATGTTGCGCTCTCCAAGGTCAACCGCGAATATCTTCCCTGTGGGCCCTACTTGTTCAGCAAGATGTTTGGTGAGGGTTCCGACGCCTGCTCCAAGTTCCAAGATGGTTTTTCCTTCATAATTGGGAAAGAAGGCGAGTATTTTTTTCCGTACATGGGGGGGAAGCAGGAATCGCTCAAGCCATAAATTGAGAAAGGCAAAGGAATTGATCATGCGTACAAGGAAATCAGGATTATAGAAAAGAGCAAGAAGAATGAAGATGGGAACGCCAAAGAAGATGAAAGTAAGGATAAGTCTAAATTGGGGCCAGGCAGAGGGTTCTTGGATAAGCCAGGAGACAAGAATTCCTAGATACATTAAGGAGACTAAGACAGGGCCGATTTTTCCAAAAGGCACTCGAAAGGGTCTAGGAAAGTCTGGTTTTTTTACGCGAAAAATGGGAATAGTAAGTAAGATGGAAATATACATGATAAGGGCTAAGGGAACAAGAAGGCTAAGAAGGGTTTTGTATCTTCCGAAGGTGCCTAGGAGAACAAGCAAAGTGATAACAGTTTGGAAAAAAATCGCTTTGTAAGGCGTGCCATATTTGGGGTGGAGATGCCCAAATTGTTCAATAAATAGTTTGTCTTGGGCCATGGCTCGTAAGAGTCTTGGAGAGGAAACAATGGCTCCGGAAGCAGATCCGATAAGGGTAAGGAAGATACCAAAGTTTACAAGTTTAGTGCCTAGGGTGCCGTACATGATTTCAGCAAGGGTGAGAAGAGGAGCGGGCGTGGTAAGAAGTTGTTGCCAGGGAATAATACCCAAGGTAACAAATATCAAAGTAGTAGTGAGGACAACCGCTAAAACAGAAGCAATAAGAAGGGATCGGGGAATAACCTTTTCAGGGTTTTGAGTTTCTTCAGCAAGAAAAGAAGCTGCTTCCCATCCAAAAAAGGTTTCTAAGATGAAAAAGAAGGTGAGAAGAACATTCTTGAAAGGGTGGGTAAAAAATGGGGCGTAATTTAGGAGATGAGTGTAGAAAAGGCCAGGGATAATAAGGCTAATTAAAGTAAGAAAGGTAATGCCTGCAAAAAGGATAAGTAAAAAATTGCTAGACTCAATTCCCCGATAGGTGATGAAATTAAAAAGTAGAATGATGCCCATAGAGATAATGATTTTAAGGAGCACCTTTTCAGGGTTAGGGAT
Source organism: Nanobdellota archaeon (assembly GCA_038046485.1). GTDB lineage: Archaea > Nanobdellota > Nanobdellia > Woesearchaeales > SM23-78 > JBBSWA01. The sequence continues at coordinate 8,453 of JBBSWA010000023.1, read as the reverse complement.
AAGGTAATCGACGGCAGCAATGATGATAACGGCCGTTCCGATGTTAGCAACTAGCCAACTGATCCAACCGATAAGAAAACTGGGGAAAGATCCGTAAGCTTGTTTAGCGAATTCGTAAATGCCACCACTTTTGGGAAACATGGCAACAAGTTCTCCAAAACAGGCGCCTACATAAACCGTGACAAGGGAAAGTAAGATCCACGCAATGAGACTTGCATTTCCAGAGTAACTCGCTGCAATTTGGGCGCCAAAGAACGTACCCGTTCCCATTAAAGCAGTAAAGGTAAGGGCAATGATTCCCCAGTAACCACTTGTTTTTTTGAGCTCATCCGGCATAGAGGATTTCTGCAGAGTGGGGCTTAAAAATATTGTGAAAAAGAAGGCTCTGTAGAAAGTCGCAGTAGCAGCTTCAGGTGAGCAGTCTTTTTGGAGTACAAGTTGTCGACAAGGGGGTGTCCATCCGGGGAATGTCGACCTTGAACTATAACATTAAGCTGCGAACAGCTGCTACTCGAGCGAAGCGAGAAGACTTTCTACAGAGCCGAAAAAGAAAGTTTAGCGGTAGTGAGCAGTGCGTTGTTTGAGGTTTTCACCGCAAGAAGAGCAAAAGGATTCTCCCGATTCACAAAGGCATGCACAGGAAAAGCATTTTTTTTCAAAGCCAAGAAACTGTAGGTCAATCATAAGATTCTAATCGGGAGGGTTGTTTATAACCCTTATGTCTATACAACCTATAGAATAAAATGATTGATCAACCCGAAAAAAGTTAAATAGTTGGTTTGAAAGGAGCAAGAGCGGGTAATCCCAGTGCATTTCGTACATCGGGGCGGATGAGGAGTTTTTGCACATCGAGGTCAGTAAGATTTTTGAGCCAGAGTGTTCTTTTTTGAAGAGGGTGATAAATAGTTTGATAGTGATCCCGAACCTGTTTGACTTCGCTAAGGGGAATGGTTTGATAAGGGTATTGGATACGTTGTTGGACAAGGCGAAAAACATCGCTTTGAGTGTCAATCGTCGTGCGGGGAATATATGGAGAGGGTCTAAATTGGGTAGACTGTTCATGTAAAGGAAGATAGTCTATTTTTTTTTCAGCCATTGGGATTTTAGGGTGAGAATAATAATATTTAAGGGTAATAGCATTGGAAAAGGGTAAGAGGAGTACAAAGCATAAAAGAGATAGGAAAACACGCATGGACTCATTGGAGAGGTTGTTTTTTATATAGTTGTTGAATAAGGGGGGTGTGAATGGCTCATTTAATGTAGAGGCTTTGCACAAAAAGTCGCAAAATGCTCCGATTAGCGGCTTCTCGCTTGTGATCTTGTTTTAGGATGGCGGACATGCTCAGAAAGCTTCGCTTTCTGGCACACCAATACAAAGTATTGAGTGTTCCCCGGCGGGGGCGACCCCCTTGTCCGCTTTATTGTCTAAATAAGGAAGCTCGACCTGAGGCCGCTAACCTACTTTTTGTGCAAAGCCTGATGTAGAGTAACGTTTTTAAATGCTGAGCCCCTCACAGGATAGATGTTATCTAATTATCTTAAAACCGTTCTTCTCCTAGGGATACTCACGGGATTATGTCTTTGGGTGGGAAGCTTTTGGGGTTCTTCCGGCCTTACCTTTGCCTTCATAATTGTTCTGCTAATGAATTTCGTTTCATATTTCTGGTCAGATAAGATTGTATTGATGATGTACCAAGCAAAACCCTTAAAGATACAGGAGTATCCTTGGTTACACTCCTTAGTAAAAGATTTATGCAAAAAGGCCGAATTGCCTTTACCGAAGTTATATTTAATTCCTTCTGAACAGCCAAATGCCTTTGCAACCGGCAGGAATCCAAATCATGCTGCCGTAGCCTGCACAGAGGGTATCTTAAAATTGCTATCTAGGGAAGAGTTAAGAGGAGTTTTGGGTCATGAGTTGAGTCATGTAAAGAATAGAGACATCCTGATCTGTACCATTGCAGCGACCATTGCGGGAGTGATATCATACATCGGAAGCATGGTTCGCTGGGGAGGAATGATGGGGGGGGGAAATAGAGAAGATAAAGGAGGATTACTTGAGCTGGTTGTGTTAGGAATCTTAACGCCCATTTTAGCAGTATTGTTACAATTGGCCATTTCAAGGAGTAGAGAATACCTAGCAGATGAGAGTGGTGCAAAGCTTTTGAAGGATGGAAAGCATTTAGCAAGTGCATTACTAAAATTGGAGTCTGGCACAAGGCAAGTTCCGATGCGTATGGGAAATCAAGCAACTTCAGCACTCTTTATTGCAAATCCCTTTTCAGGAAGGAGTATATTAGGTTGGCTCTCCACTCATCCCCCGATTCCAGAGCGAGTAAGCCGTTTAAAGAAAATGAAATTTAGTTAATTTTTAGTAAATGAACAAAGAATTATTCATCTAAGAACCAAACATGCATGCCGGACTGGTGAAAATTCATAATGAAGAATTAAATATAAGAGTATATATCCTTTTCATCAAAATGCGCTTCAATGACTCATCTAAGAAGGGTTTAATATAGAGGGCTTTGAATATCTTTGTTTTTTATCCTTTTTCAAAGCACTCTATTAGGACTTTGAACACTATATAGGGGGTTATTCAAAGTCCTCTATAAATGAATGCCATTCAAACAAAACTTTTTTCGGATTCAACTTCAGATATGGGGGGATAAAAGTAGGATGTTTGCGAAAATTATATAAAGTCCGCCTTTGTAAAGAGAAGAATGGATGCTAAAAAGTTGTCTTATGCTGGATTGGTAACAGTTGGATTGACATTACTCCCAATTGTCCAAAACTTGGTTTTTAAGGAGGTTATGGCCGTTTTGACCTTAATATTAGGAATTGCTGCCCGAGTAAAGGGAGATAAGCACGGCGGATTAATCATATTAATTATAGGAATTTATTTAATCATCACCACAATCTTTGCTGATTACATGTTTTACTTGTTGCAGAGTGCTACATAAGTTCTTTTAAGTTATAAAGGGGTAAATTAAGGTTCATACTTTTTGTCTAGAATTTCCTTTATTTTTTTGGATTTGAGAGGTCCGATAAGGGGGATGTGTTGAAGGTCTTGTTCACTTGCCGTGAATACACTTCGTACCGTACCAAAATGAGTGAGAAGAGGTTTTACTACTTGAGGGCCTATATTCGGTAAAGACGATACGATGTACTCTTGAAGTTCCTTGTCAGATAAGGGTTTACTGGTATGGAGAGTAAAGGGTGAACTTTGTTTTTCTTGTTCACGTTTTGCAATAATAGCAAAAAGCGCTGCAGTTTCTTTGGGGTTTTTAGTTTGTAAAATAGGGATTTTGTAGCTAACGGTAATAGTAGCAAGCATACCTCGTAGTGCATTGGGGTGTATATTGCGCTGGCTATAGAGGTCTTCCGTTCCTTGTATCACCAGTAATGGCCGCTCGTATCGGACAAGTTCCTTAAGCTGTTCCAATAGGCGGCCATCAATAATGCTATTAACAAAGTCAGAAACTTCTTTGAATTCAACAGCCACTCTTTCGCTAAGTAGGTAGTCGGCTACATCCAACTTCTCTAGTTTAAGATGAACTCCCAGATCAATAAGTTCTTTGAGGAGTGTGGAGTCTTTCTCGCGGTGATCCACATAGATCTGAATGTTTTGCTCTTCCGAAATAAACTTCGAAAGAGGCTCTTCTTTAGGAAGGCTTAGTTTTTGAAACTGATGTTTAAAGTCTTGCAAGATGCGGTGCATTCGCTTTTCTTTGTGATGTGCCGTCCAGTGGTAACTTTCATCTCTCGTATCTTTAGTGGTAAGAAGGATGACTCGTCCTTTTTCTCCTCGCGCCGTTCGTCCTTTACGTTGGATACTCCGAATAGCCGAAGGGATGGATTCATAAAAAACAACCAAGTCTACAACAGGGATATCAAGTCCTTCTTCTCCAACAGATGTGCTAAGTAAAACATTAAACTCCCCATTTCGAAAACGGTCAATAACCTGCTTTTGTTCTTTTTGGCTTAAGCCGCTTTCTTTTTTCTTGGCTTGTCCGACAAAGATCTCACTATTCAATCCAAGTTGATTGAACTCTTTTTGCATATGTTGAATCTGATCACGGTATTGATTAAAAACAATAATTTTGGCAAAAGGATTTTTCTTAACTTCATCTAGTAAGATCTTTTTAAGAGCAGTAAGTTTAGGATGTTCTTGGTTTTCAGATAGAGCTTTTCCCATCTGAAGAACTGCAGTTTTAAAGTATAAGTCTTGGACAAGATTTTGTACCGCTTTGCTCTTTCCAGCTTGGGCTTGCGTTTGAATCTGGGTGAGGTACTGCTCAAGGGGTTCGAGTCCTTGCGTTTCTAAAAGCTCAAGACCATGCTGGATTTTAATGGCTTCAGCAGCAATCGAGATGCTTTTGAAAAGTTCCGGGTCTTTATGGCCTTGGGCAATTTGACCTTGGAGTTGACCTTGCAAGGCAAGAAGTTGAGTTTTGGTGTAGTATTGAATATTAGCAAGGTGACTGTGTTGTTTAAGGAGTTGAAGTTTATCATGGTAGCAGTCTTTAAGGGTTTTCTGGATTTGTTTCATGGCTGGAGGCAGTTGGACGTGAATTCGTTGAATGTCCATCTCTTGAGCGTAAGGTTTAACATCCGGATCGTCGTTAGTTCTAACTTCGATGGATTCAATACCTAGGTTGTGTATAACCTCTTGAATGGTTTCTTGGTCACTACCAGGGCTAGCAGTAAGGGCCAGAATGCGCTCATGTTTAGCTTTTTGTTGGTATTGCTTAGCAATCCATACATAACTATAATCCTTAACGGCACGGTGGGCTTCATCAATAATTAGGAGGCTTGTTTCAGCAAGAGGGTACCTTCGGTTGATGAGATCATGCTCAATGGTTTGGGGTGTGCTGATAATGATCTGCGCAGTTTCATAGATCTCCTTTCTTTTTTCAGGAGCCACCGTCCCTGTTACAAGCACTATTTTATCAGGGGGGATCTCAAGATGATTTTTACACGTTTCATAGTGTTGATCACAAAGGGGGCGGGTAGGCGTAAGTAACAACACTTTACTTTGAGGGTAATTTTGCAATCGGTGTGAAATCAACATCAGAGCAATCAAGGTCTTCCCCATACCTGTTGGCAATACCACCAAGGTATTCTTTTGGCTGCACGTTCCGAAGATCGTTTGTTGATAAAGGTAAGGTTGGATGTTACGGAGCATGAGAAATGGAAAAGGTAAGAGACTTATATGGATTGTGATAAGAAAAAAGAAAGGAAAAAGAAAAAATAATATTGTTTTTATCTTCCTCCACGCGCCATCTTAGCTCGGGAGATATCGCCTTGTTTATCGACAAAGTATAGGTAACCAGATTCTTTCTTGACTCCGACTTTCGCGACTTTCTCGGCTTTAACTTTACCCTTTTTTCGTCCGCCTCGACTCATCATAGCGCGGGAAACGTCACCTTGTTTATCGACAAAGTATAGGTAACCAGATTCTTTTTTAACACCAGCTTTTGCTACTTTTTGTGCCATATGTATTTCACCTCGAATCATTAAGGGAACGCCCCTTCTCGTCGATTCTCGAGAGGGGGTGCTATTTAAATTTTGTGTTTTTCTCGTCTAGACTAAGTCGAAGAATTCGTGCTTTTTCGTCGATAATGGGTAATAAAAACCAGTTACCCTGCTTTCTCGACGAGGTAATAGTAAACCACTCCAGTCATAAGGGCAAGGATAGAGGAAAGTAACAAAGCAAAGATCTGCGTGGTGAAGATAAGTCCACTGTAAAACAATACTAAGCTAAAGGTAAAGACGAAAAAATAAGGTTTATGCATGAAGATGTGTAGTCCTACTGGGCCCCCCTCTTGGATATTTAAGAGGAAAGTAGCAAAACGGTGGCTCTTGGAGAAGATCAAGTCAAGAGGGTTGAGTTTTCGAAATTGAGGGAAGGGGATCATGGAGTAAATGGCAATGAGAAGATTCACAATAATGAGTGTATAAAGAAAGTCAAAGGGGATAATTGAGTAGATACCTCCAAGGAGGGCTGCAACAATAATACTGATAAGGGGCCCGCTAAACGAGACCAGAGAAGCCTCCCATAGAGTATATCCCTTACGTAGTTTACCTAAGCGCATGTCTTCTTGAATGGTATAGGCTAAACATCCAGAAATAAAGAAGGGAAAATATCCATTGGTAAGAAACGCAAGGACAACTCCAGTAAGTAGTAAACTAGGATAGGCACGGTAGGTTGGAAAGTAACCCACTTTTAGGCCAGAGAGTTTCTGTACAAAGACGTGAATATATAGGCTGAAGATAAAAAAGATGAAGATATAAATGAGGCTAAACAACCCGGAAAAGAAGCTAAATTCAGCACCTCCCCATTTTCGAAAGCTAAGGATAAAAGCCGCTGCAATCGAGGTGATAAGGAGTTGTTTGTATTCGGCAAGGGTAAAAGAAAAGTAATGTTCATATCGGTATAGAAAGCTGTGCATGTTAAAATATAAACAGGGGGGCTTATATAATTTTCTGTGGTGATGGTTGAGAAGGGGGGATAAGTACATACCTCATAGCCTCTTCATGTCCAGCGCCGATAATGACCAGTATTTTTTTATCAGGGTGATGATGTTCAAAGTGCCTTAGCTCTCGAATCATGTGTTGGTTTCGTTCGTGCACAAGTACACGATAAAGGTTAGGATAGTATTTTTTTAGATGAATAAGAATTTCGCGGATGAGTTCGGAAGAAGGTAGGGATCGTAAGTCTTTTTTGAGGGATTGGTATTCTTTAGGAGGGTGAAAAATGTCCTTGATGAATTGGAATTTTTCTTTCCATGTTAATTGTTGAGAAATACGCTGTAAGGTTATTTGGATGTTCTGGTCAATGAGAATGAAGGGTTTCTTTTTTTCTTGGGCAAGTCGTAATGCGGTAAGCATATCCACTCCAGGTTTCATGCCGATGGCTTTTCCAAGTTTGTTTTGAACAAATCGTCCAAGTTGGGCAAAAAGATAACCCTTAATCCCGACTGCTCGAATAATCTCAAAGTGACTCGTTTTTTGGTGGGGGTGTAGAAGTGCGTGCAGTCTACCTGGATCAAGCTCTAGAGCAACAAAGTCAGGTTGAAAGGTTTGAAACGTGTTTTGTATCTTTTGAATGGATTCCTGTGCGATGTGACTGGTTCCGACAATTTCAATCATGAAAGGAAGAGAAAGAAGGTAGTTTTAAAGGTTTGTTGAAGTAGGAATGGGATTTTGATATTCTTTGCGTTTGTTGCGTAAGAAGATCATGACTTCTTTGAAGAGTTGGTCTGCACTATTGTATTTGCCAAGGTTTTCGCCAAGTTCAGACCATTTTTCATAACTATTGGGGTGTTCCTTGAGATCATCAATTTGAGCAGTGATGAGTTGTTGTGCAGACGGATCCAGTTCAGTTCGATGTCCAGAAAATCCAGAAAGGAAATGTTTGCAAAATAGGTTTTCCGCTTTGAATGGATTGAAGTCATAGTAGTTTTCGCCATCAAAACTCACGACCACTGCTTCGATGAGGGGATTGTTTTTGATGCTGCCCAAGTTAAAAATATCCAGAGCGAAATTGAGGTCTTCTACTTTCCCAGATTCAATGGCTTTAAACAAGGCATTTAAAGCAATATCGAGCTGTACTTCAAGGCTTTTTCGACTGTATTGAGCAATTCCCATAGAGGAGGGGAGGCCCACTTCCTTTATTAATGTTTTGATTTATATGAGGTTGTATGATTATTTATTAACTATATAGATATTAATTAAACGGAAAACTATTTATGGAGCAAGAAAGTTCATAATGGGATGGGGTCATTGAAAGGGGTAGTCTTAGCTTTTCTCATCGGATTAAGTGCTTGTACTCCCATGGAAGGAAAAAAATCTTTAGACTCTTTCTGCAAGGAACAGATCATTGCCATTCACCCCGATCAACAAAAAATAGGGCAAATTTGGGGTATAAATCCAGACGGATCAAATTTAGAACAGCTCTCCACTGAACGTGACGTACAGAAAGCTTCTCCAAGAATTGGACCAACAGGCGAGATAGCCTTTGTTGGCCTATCTTTAGAAGGGTATAATCTATCCGGGGATCTCTATGTTCTTAAAAAAGACAGGAGTGAAAGACAGATCACCCATACAGGAAACATTCTTCGAAGGGGCTTGGCTTGGGACAATCTTGGAGGGAGAATATTTGCAATTCAATACCAAGAAAATATAAAGCCAGATTTTCCAGGAGGAAAGCCTCCTGAAAAAGGCCATCATCCCATGCCAGATGGGTTGGCAAATAGATTGGTAGAGATCAATGTTTCGAATGGAGCGATAACCCCTCTGGTTTTAGTTCATATGCCTGGAAATCTAGGAGATTTTTATAATGGTGAAGTGTATTACTCAGCAGGAGTATGGTGCTACTCAGACATCCGAAGAATCAATCCAGAAACAAAACAATTTTCTTCAGTAGCGGATCGCAAATTAGGAGATAACAA
>JBBSWA010000022.1:0-13347 GCA_038046485.1 Nanobdellota archaeon | reverse complement strand
TAAAGTCTTAGAAATCAAAATCTTAAAAAGGAAGTAATTATGCAACACAGCAATTCGTTAACTATATAAACATTTGTTGTATGCTATTGTACAACACTATGGAAACTTCACAGGTTCTTCGAGAATTAGGGTTTACTGAGAACGAAGTACGCGTTTACTTAACTTTACTTGACAAAGGTTCACTAAAAGCGGGAAGCATTGCTCAACTTGTTCATATGAATCGAGGCAGCTGTTATCACTCCCTAAAACAGCTCATGGAGCGAGGCATTGTTAGTCATACCTGGATCGGAAAGATTCAATGGTTCCAACCCATCGAACCCGAGCGGCTTTTGGATTATGTAAAAGAAAAAGAAGAAAACATCCGCCGAGTTCTTCCTGAACTTCAAGCGCGATACAAAGAACTCCCCAAAACAGGCCGGATCAAACTATTCCGAGGAAAACGAGGCATACAAACCATGCTCTTAGACCTATTGGACAAAGGCAGGATTGTTCGGGCCTTTGGGCAAGAGAACATCTTGGTAAAAACTCTTCCTCATTTTATCCCTTCTTTTGCCAAGAAAAAAATAGAAAAAGGCATCAAAACCAAACTCATCCTCGGCCATCCTAAAGAAAAAAAGATGATGAAAAAAGGTGCCAATACGGAAGTGCGGTTTTTCCCCATGCGCATCGAAAGCCCTGTCAATTTTAGCGTTTATGCAGATCGGGTTCTTCTTATGGTATTGGGTGATGAACCTGAAGGCGTTATGATTGAAAATGTCGATGCTGCTAAGGCCTATAAACAGATATTTGATTTCATGTGGGAAAATGCAAAGAAAAAGCCTTAATGTCTCATTTTATACTTAACGCCCGACTTTATACTGATAGGTGTTTCTCTTGCCCGTATTGCGGTACTTGATGATGTTTGTTTTTCGAAGCTTCTTCAAGGACATGGTGACACTGCCGATGGAAACACCTAACTTATCTGAGATCTCTCGTGAAGTAAACCAAGCTCCCTTGTTGCTCAATAAAAAATCATAGACTTCTTGCTGCCCCACGCTTATAAACCTCCCCAACTATAACTTCTCGTGATTGTTACCATAGTATAAGTGCGATAATGACCAAGATAAAACCCACTACCATCGAAAGCCATGCATACTTTTCATCATCATGTAGATTTTCGAAGTATACTTTAACGTCGGTCATGGTTACTTCATTCTGGACCCCTAAACTATATAAACCTTTCTATGACGAGCTCTCGACGAGGATGTTTTTAAATTGAGAGAAAAATATAAGGCGAGGGGCAACAAAAAAGTTTAAATAGCAGTGGGAAAAAACAAGCGTATGTACAAATATCTTAGCTTACTTTTTATCCTGCTCTTCGTCGGGTGTACTGCCCATGCTCCGGATCAAGCTAAGACCATCGAAAAACCTGCTGTAGGACCTGCCGTAGAAGTTCCAGCAAATGCACCTGTAGCACCCACCACACAACCCGAAGTGCCTACAGTGCAAGATAAACCCAGTATAAGTTTAACTACATCTAAAAGCGAGGAAAAACCCATGGAAACCAACACCGTTGTATTACAAACCAATAAAGGAGACATTGTTATTGAATTGTTTGAAGACATGCCGATTACCGCTGGTAACTTCAAAAAATTAGTTAGTAAAGGATTTTACAATGGCGTGATCTTTCACCGCATCATTAAGGGATTTATGATTCAAGGCGGAGACCCGGACGGTACCGGCATGGGCGGACCTGGATATGCGATTCAGGATGAATTTACTGATCACAACCGAAATGATCGCGGAACGATTTCCATGGCCAATTCAGGCCCCAATACAGGGGGTAGTCAGTTCTTCCTCAATCTGGTGAACAATAATTTCTTAGACCCCAAACATCCGGCCTTTGGCAAAATTATTGAAGGCATGGACGTTGTGGACAGTATTGCTCAGGTAAAAACGGGACTTAACGATCGGCCTGTGGAAGAAGTAAAGATTGTGAAAGCGACGTTTAGATAATGTTTTCCCTATTTATCATACCAATATTTTCCCGAAGGATGCATGATTATGTTTCCTGTGATTGAATTCGGATAGCCGACCACTTGGCCTGTCATGCCGCCTGAATCCGAAGACTGGCTGTTCGCTCCGACTACAGGAACAAAACTATCCCCGGATTGTTTCCAACCACTCCAGTTACAAGAAGCTGTTAAGGTGCAACGCACGCCACAACTACAGCTCTTTGATGAATCACACGGAACCTCTCCACAACCCGTGCTACAAACAGGAATGGTGGAATCCACTGAAATCTGAGGCTTTTCACTCGAATAACACGTGCATCGCTCGGAATGAACTCCACCGGCATAGGTAATGTGCACTCCACTTATGCACCTTAACTGATTCAAATAGCTTAATATATACTGAGAATGATCTATGGGTGTTAACGAATAGCCTTTTGAACTGCACCAATCACTACAACTCATCTGCGGTGGCTGTTCAGAAACAGGAGCTGTTGGCGTAGAAGTTGTCGTTGTCGTTCCTGTTGAAGGAACGGGTTCTGGAGAAGAACCTATTAAAGGAATCGTTAAGCGATTCTGTGTTCTGAGGTTTACGATCACCATGGAGTCTGCGGTAAGGATGACTGGATCTAGGTAGATTCTATTCCGAGTATTGGTGAATGCCACGACATGGTCACCGACTCGGCCCATGGATGAATACTCTTTGCTTGTGGCATCTCCTCCAGGAAGCTTGAACACTTTTGTGAAGCCCAATCCGATTAGCACCGCCTTGTCAATAACACCGTCTCCATTGGCATCATTACATATATCTGGGACGTTGTCTCGGTTGGTATCGGAACAGCTGTCTTTAGAGATAGCAGTGCCTACTTTGGGTGGAGTATTAGGGTCTGTATCGGGCACAACATAAGTGCCTTTTATGATGTCCACTGCATGTTCCTTGCACAGCTTAAGACAATCGGCCAGCTTTGCATTTAACGCGTCAATCGCTGCTTGTACGTCTTTTATCTGCTGCTCTAGCCTTGCTGCCTCTGCACTTGCTTGCTGGAATTGCTCTTGCGCCAAAGACTCTATTGCCTTCGCCTCTGCGATTGCTTTGTCCAATTCCTGCTTGTATTCTTCCTTGGCTTTTTCAGGGTTATACTTATTCCATTCATCTGCCAACTGCTGTGAGGTGAGCTCCTTCTTCAACCACTTGTCAAACACCTTTCTTTCTGCATACTCTCGTGCTCTCAAATCGCTTTCCGTTACTGTTTTGCCCTCACTGGACGCTGACGATCTTGGATGATCAAACCGGTCTTTTAACCGTTCCAAGGCTTCCCGCTCTGCCTTCTTACGTTGATAGTCACTCTGCGTTTCGCCTAGCTTCTTCTTCACTTCCGCTACTTGAGGACCTAAGGCTTGCAATTCTTTCATCTTCTGCTCGATAGCCGCTTGCAATTCCTTACACATCAGGCAGTCCTTCTTTATAACTTCCGCATCTCTCTTTATCTTTACATCCCTTTCCAAGACGTAAGCATCCCACTCCCTCCTTCCTCGCTCCATCTCCTCTTTCTCTTGAGCCCTTCTGGCGTCGTCTTCTGCCTTAATTCGAGCGGCATCTTGCTCTGCAATTCGGATCTTTTCTCTTTCAGCTAGATCCCTTTCTAACTCTTTCTGACGAGCTATCTCATCTGGAGAAACGGTTGCTGGATCCACCCAACCCTCATCTTTCTGATCGCAATCCAACCGAATCATCCATGTATCGTATAAAACTGGTTCATCGTGCCAATGAAGCCATTCGCTCAGCTTAGAAAACGGAAACGTTCTCTTATGGCCACGGCTTGGAGCACACTCTCCAAACTCCTTGTAATTAACTTCATCCAATTCTCGTATGTGATCAAACACTAACTCGATGAGCCGGTTTACCATCTCTCCTGCTGGAGCACCCAGATCCATGCCTGCTTTGAGCCCAATCAAGAATGGGGCTGAAGCAATGCCCAATCCCTCCAATACATGTTCAGCGACTTTCTCCCCGGCTTCTGATGCTGCGCCCTTGGCTTTATCCTCTAAATACTCTCGCATCGCCTTCTTCAACCGCTCCAAAGCCTCCACGATTTCTCCATTGTCTTGTTGATGTGTAACCATCACAATCTTACAAGGACAATATACCTTAATGCAACGCGCCTTACCGACTGGCTTTTCATACTGCAAACTCCCATGAAACTCGCCGTTTTTAGCAGAAAATGAGGCCACTTCCCCATTATCGTAATAAATCTCCATATCACACTCTTTAGCATTTCCTGTCATGTCGACGATATTCACGTCTTCGTGCTTGATGAAATCCACTTCTGCATTCTCGTATTTCTCCATTAAGTCTTTTAGCTCGTCTGCCGCGGCGTTCATCCTTGCCTCTGGTGTTGGTACTTCTTCGTCATCCTCTGCGAGCGCAATTGCGGAAAGAGATAAGAAAATAATCATGACTATCCCAAGAATAACAAAACACTGAACCTCTTTTTTAACCATTCAACAGCCTGGTATGATGATTCTTTTCCTTCCTAATAAGATTATATTAATCTTTCGGAAAAATGATATAAAATAAGTGAGCTAGGTAAAAACAGCTTCTGGAGGGCTACCGGCTTCAAGCCGAAGATTAGGGGGAAAAAAGCCATTTATGAACAGCTTTCAAGGATTTCCTTTACTTTATTCACGAATAAAACGGCTTGCAGCCTCTGCCGCTCTACTTCCTTTTGGTCGAACAAGGTCTTTGTGGAGTAAGTGGCGTTTTCTCGCTTGTTCTTTGACTCCACATAGAATAAGATGTCTTGGTAGTCTAAGAAGCGAGATAACAGCTCGATGTCTTCTTTGGTTAGCTCTTTTTTGTAAAACTCCTGGATTAGCACGCATAGGGTTGCGAGGTGGTTTTTGGAGGTGTAACCTTTTGTTTGGATCAAGGTGAGTGCTGCATGGTAACAGGCGTAGTAACAGCCAGTTATGGCCCAATCAAAGAATTTCAGCTTGATGTTTTCTGCCACAAATCGCAGGTTGTTTTCTGCTTTTAAGAGGTGGCCTTTTATCTCTTCTTTGTCCACTTCTTGTTTGCGTAATGTAGCATCCTCTAAAAATTCTTTGAGCTTTTCTTCTACTGTACTCGGATTGTTCATTAACTTCTGGAGGTCATATTCCTTCATCGCAAAGCACCTCGTAATACTGGATGTGGTTTATGATGGGGTAGCCTGATTCTATGGCTGACTGCACTACTTTGTCCTCTTTCATTTTCAGCTCGATGATAAATGCCTTGTAGGTCATTTGGAAGGTGCTTATTTTCATGGCTGTTAAGGCGTCTGCTTCTTTCTCTGCCTCTTTTGAGGATACTCTGTTGTTTGTTATTATCAAGAGGTCGATGTCTGATTCCTTAATGTACGTTTCTTTTGCCGTTGACCCGAATAGTATGACAAAAATGGGTTTCTCGGGGAGCTTTTTAAGATATGCTTTTACTGCGTTTTTTCTTATGCTGGGCAGTTTCTCGAATCGTTCCAGGTCGAATAGTTCGAAGAGGGAATAAGCCCTATTTGACTGTGTTATACTGTACTTTTTTAGGTTGCCGTCTTTTTCTGATTTGAGAATATGGTCTTTTTCCAGAGCGTTCAGGAACCTTGTGGTGCTCGGTTCGTGCAGCCCTGTTTGTCTTGCGATCTCTCTAAGATGGAGTTTGGTGGATTTGTCTTTGTAAAACAACTGTACAATCTTCCAGTACCCTGACTTTAGTATTGTTATCATTTTAGTAATGATTGTTATAAATGTAGTAACATTTAAAAAGGTTGTGGCGCTGTGGGCTTAGAATGAGTTAGGTGGAGGGCTACCGGCTTGAAGCCGAAATGCTCCTCTATTCCTCTTTGGGAGGGGTATCGTTTTTGTTATCTATTTAGATACGGAAAATATATAAGCTAATATCCCTTGAAAATGGGCGTGACCTTGTTACCTTCCAGAAGAAGAGTATCCCTATATCGGATGGCTATCTTCCAAGGTATAGCCCTGTTCATAGTAATGAGTCTTGTGAGTGAAGTTCAGGCTTCGGATATTGTGGTCTGGCAAGGACAGTATTTCACCGGAACTACATTTAACGTCGGAACGTATGAGTTTAATTTTATGGTGTATGACGCTCAAGCGGGGGGGGGGGACGTGCTTCTCCAACACTACTGACCTAACTACGGGTCCTTTTGGTGAATGGAAAACCGAGCAATCTGGAGTTGGTGCTGGTTGCAATAATGCTTCAAAAAATTATTTCCTGAATATAAAAATAGATGGCACAGATCAAGTTCCGAGAAGAAGATTAGTAGGTTTTGACTTTTTAAGAAAAAATGTCGATGAAGAAACATCTGCAGCTATTAAAATAAACACAACAAAAACAATAAACAATGAACAAATAACAAACCCCAATATCATAGCCAGATCAATTAATCTCACAAGGTCTAAGAACTTTTTTGATTCTCCGAAGTATGCGTTTTTCAACAATATCATAGAATTTTTTATGTAGGAAAAGAACCTATCCCATTCGATGAGTTTTAACGGCAAGATAAAGTGTAACGCGTATAAAATTCTCGGGAACCATATATTTATGTCAAAAACTTCTTTGCGGATCCCCACTGAGATAACACCAGCCACAATTAAGAGTACAGAACCTATTAAAACGCAAAATAATGTATGCAGGGCTGAAAATAGCAAATAGCCTAATGTCTTTTCAGTCCATCCTTGATTGTTGCTGATATCTTTCATAGCCCTACTTGTTACTACTAAATACCCGGAGAATAAGCTAATAAACAAAAATACTTGCCAAGTTATTTCTCCGTCGATTATCGATTTAGCTATTGACACGATAGACTTTATGACTTCTTGTATGTCTAAAATGGATTCTTCCATTGATTTTTTATTTGGTGAGGGTTTTGTCTCTTCTTATTATCTCATCCATTCTCCATTACTTGTGTTATGTTTACACTGATATTTCCTAAAGATTGGTTCAAGGGGGGGAAAACAATTGTTAGAGTTTTATCAAAAAGGACATCTGTTGACAATCTTTCACAGTATTGGGAATCTTGATTCGTTCTTATCATGCATTGGTCGTAGGGGCTGAAAAAGCTAATTTCTATGCGATCAAAGGGTCTCATATCTTCTTTATTTATTTTCTTAGGGTTATTTGGCGTAATCATCAATTTATAGGTTGTGATCTCTACCGGTCCTGGAAATAAACCTGAAAAGTTTTTTGAATATCCATCTGAATTAAATATCATTTCGTAAGGACAAAAGCCACAACGATATCGTTTGCATTCCTGCTCTGGTACGTATAGCTTGCCATCAACAATGTAGAATTGGATATAGCACTGGACACCTCTTGATACATTTTTTGGATTGCACACAAAACTTTCACTTTTGAATACTTTGTCCAACGCAAAAATAGTGTCCTCATCTGTTAAATGAATAGGATAATCTTGCCCGGCAATTAAGTCCGGTACTGTGTGTTCTTCATAATTATCCATGTAGCAAGTCTTGACCTTAAGTCTTACGCTGTGTAAGGCCTTCGGCCCGTTATTTATTTGTATTGGCAAAAATGAACTATCTTCGATGAATGGGTAGAAGACTACGTTTGCTTCCGCTTTGGTTGCCCATTTATTCAAGTAAAATCCAACATAAAATGTGATTACAAAAATTAACACTCCTACTAAAAATGATGCAATTATTCTCTGTGATGAAGGGTCTTGCCTCCCTGTCAGTCTCTTAAAAAAAGATAATTTTACCTCTTCTTTTACATTTCTTGTCATTCAGCTCAGCAATTCTCTGGCGGTTTTAAACCTTTTCGCTTGAAATTCAAACTTACTCTATGATGTTGGCTTGAATTTCTCTGAGCAACTTCACGATGTTTGGTTTTTGTTTTAGGAAATGTAATAGTTCTTCTTCTGTGCTGCTGACATCGTTCTCGCTTAGCTGCCCAATAATGTGGTTTTCGCGCTTACGAACTTCTTCTCTGCGCTCAAGTTCTTCCTGCCGTTCCATCATCTCCTTCATGCGCATTTCCATCATTTTCATGGAGGTTTTGAGCTCGGAGTTCTCGGTTTGGACTTTGCTGACCTCAGTCTTTTGGACTTTCTCGAGGACTTCGTCGTCTACGTAGCCTTGCATGTCGATGTATCGGTCAGGCATGGTGGAGGAAGCAGCCCAGCCGTAACGATGACAAAGCTGATATCTGCTGACGTATTTGCTGTAGTACGTAGCTGAACTGTGCCGCATTATATGCGGCCAGAGCTTCTTACTCAACACCCGTAAGCCTATACGCCTTAGAAACTTGCTGAGGCTGCTGGGTTTTATGGTAATGAAATATGCGTCTGAATTGCCCTTGTCAGGATGCTGAGCCAGATAATCGTCGATGAATTCAGTGTAAAGTGGCACATTGATGGTTCTTGGGCGGGTCTTGGAGATGCGGATGCGCACCTTATAGGTTTCTCCTTCTTTCTTCAAATCGCCTATCTTGATGTTGTACAGCTCTTGTACTCTGGCTCCGCTGTCGAATAAGAACGCTAAAGCTAGTTTGTGTTCGATCTTGGAGGAGTAGGCTATGAGCTTATCCACTTCTTCCTTGGAAATAGCCCGGATTTCAGGGATATGCCTACTCGTATCGATGAAGCGTACCATTCGGGGGTACTCTTCCCCGTTGCCGAGCAACCATTTGTAGAACTTGCGGATGAACTTCTTAATCGTGGCTAGAGACTCGGAGGTGTATGGGGTTCCTTTGTAGGTATGAATAATGCCTCGTTCAAGGTCTAAGATGAAATCTTCCATCTCTTTTTCAGTCACTTCATCGAAGGCTTTCTGGAACCACAGTGCATCCATGCGCTTTAGAAGGTAGTACATGCGGAACAGTCTTCGTTCCCGTATGCGTTTCTTTTGCCCGTTTAAGACGGTTTTACCCACTTCAGCGTCCCGTAGGAAGCTTAAGGTGAGCTCTTTGTTCTTTGCTACCTTAAACTCGTTTGTACCATCTGCAAGGCGCTTTAAAACCGCCGCGTACTTTGCCTTTACGTCTCCACCGATTTGTCGTTCTTCCATGTTTATGTTAGGATAGAGGAAGACCTATTAAAGGACTTTTCAAGCGAAAAGTATCCATTTTTCTCCCCTGAAAAAAGGACAAAAGATAAAGGAGCCTCCGGAGGGGTTCGCACCCTCGACCTACTGCTTGCCTAGTATAATACAGGGCAGTCGTTATAGCTACTAAACTACGGAGGCAATAAAGAATGAGGCTCAAGCGATGTTTTTAAATCCTATGATTTTAAGCCTATTAAGAAGGGGTTTTTAAGGGTGGTAGACCCACACTCTCTCGTACTTTGGGCATCTTAAGCAGGCGGCTTAGTTCTTCTGCTGAGGCTGTCATGACCTTCACATATGCCTTTGTTGTGGGGTTGTAAATGTGCGCTAGATTCATCTTAGCCCAGGCGATTTCATCGGCATCCACCTTGGTTTGAGGTGCTGCGGTGTTCAGTGCTTTTTTCATGCCCTCTTTTACTTGAGCATTCAGCATACTCTCTTGGATGGGTAAACTCACCCAGAATTGATACTGCATCCTCCCTGAAGGAGCTTGCATAATCACAATCTGCGTTGTTCTGGGTGGAAGATCTGCGTAATTAATACCTGAAAGCTGCCTTCCCCAAGGCTGTAGCAAGTAACCTATGATTGCATCGTCTGACAGCAAGCTTACGAGTAACGACCTTTTGCTAATTGGATCAATCAGCGAGATATGGCTACTGCGAATCCAAGAAACAGATGCCTTTAAATCATATGGGTATTGCTCTGCATAGGCCTTCATTTGAGCTTGTAAAAACCGGGATTTGGTCAAGTACTGTCTAGTACCTCCAGGGATAGAATAAGGTGTTAAATCAATTAGGTGAAGTCCTTCTCCAGTTCTTGTCTGCGTCAACTTGGTATTTGGGGTTACTCCCATGATTCCAGGCAGGCCTATTAAGAACAATACACTTAAAAGGATCCATTCGTTCTTCATCTAAGCACCTCTTCTTGCATCTTTGGCACCTAAGAATCTTTAATAACGCGCACTCTTTTTGAAATCGCTATCCTGCAAAGCTGGCAAACCCAAGTTCTTTCGTACTTGAGGAGCCTTTAACAAGTATCGTAAGTACTCTTCGGCAGTTCGTGTCACGGAGATCTGCTTCTTTTTAAACGGGTCATATATGGACTGCAAGTTATTACGCAGCCAAGCATATTCTTCATTTATATTCCCTGTTTGGGGGATGTCTGAGGAAGTAGACTTGCTTACCATGTAATAAGGCAATTCTTTTTTGCCGGATTGACCTGGACTTAAAAGCTTTTTATCCAAATCTTCTCGATGGCTGCTAAACCCATAACCAATTTTGGTTGATTTTTCTACAATAACTCGGTTTGGATTATCTTTGGATAAACCGGAATTTTCAAGACCTGAAGCCTTAAGCCCTACTGGACTAAGCAAAAAGGAAGCGAGGTCTGCATCCGACATGATATTTACAAAACGCGTTTTTTTCGTTATGGGATCTAGGACAGAGATTTTATTTGCTCGTATCCAGGTTAGGGCTTCACTCATATCATATGGAAAATTACTGTTTTGACTTTCTAGATTTTTTTTCCGCATATTCTGCTTGGACATGAACTTTTTGGTCCCTCCAGGAATTGTTTCTTTTACTGTAGGAGTACTTTTTGTGGTAGAAACTTGCGTGGTTTTAGATGAATTTGTGGTTGAATTGGTTGAGGATTCTAATGCCCACACTACTTGAAGACTTAACAAGATCGCCATCAACAGAACGCTTAGAATGGCTATGGACTTATTCATACAATCACCTTTTTTCCGCATCCTACCCCTGTCTTCTAACTTAATCTGCTTTAAAAACTTTTTCTTTTAAACTCTTGCGTAAAATATCCAAACCCATAGAAGACCCAATACAATCCCTGCTAGGATCTCCGAAGGAGTATGCCCCAAGGAATTCGAAAGGTGTACTTTAGAGCGTTTCTTTGCGCTTAATAATCCGCTTAGAAGCCCTGCTTGTACCCCTGTTTGCCAACGCACCGTAAGTGCATCATTTAATACAATGAGTGCAAATACCACACAGGCTACGAACAAGAACGAAAAGCCTTCTTCGACATATATACCTGCAGATAAGGCGGTTACAACTGCGGCATGGGCTGAAGGCATTCCTCCATTCTCTACTAAAACCGACCAATTCCATTTACTTTTATACCCCTGAACAAGGCATTTGTATAGCTGCGCTGAGAACCAAGCTAAAAACACTACCCACACCATTTTCATGGAATCCTCCGGAAGCGGGTATTGACTAAACCCCATTCAATGAATAACAGCATCAGTGCGAGGAGTATAAAAATATAATTCAAGTTTTTGCGCAATAAACCCTGATCGAACTGGCTAAACAGTGTGTCTTGTGCGCTCTTCCAAGCCGATCGATCTGCCACGTCAAAGAAAAGCCCTGAAGTGGAGTCGCTTATCACTTTTAAGATGTCTCGGTTAAACACCTCGGTGATGTTGTACCCTGCTGGAAGATAGGGCACTAAGCCACGATCGGTACCCACGGCGAGTGTGTGAACTTGAACATGATTCACCTTAGCATATTCAAGGGCATCTCGAATTGGCCATTCTGAACTTGCAGTATGACTCCCATCTGACATCAGCAAAATAACTCTTCCCTTTTTTGAATTCATGAGCATGTTTGTTCCGGTAATGATTGCCCCAGAAATATCCGTTCCTCCCACGTCATTCATATCCAAGTTTCGAATTGAGCGAATGATCTTTGCCTTATCCGGATTTAATGCCTCATCCACAAATGTAATCCCTGAAAAACTCACTAAACCCACGTTTGAATCCCCCCCTAGATGATTTACAAAATCTGCCGCAAACTCTTTAGCTGCTTCCAATCGTGTCGGAGGAAGATCGGTTGTTGTCATAGACAAGCTGGTGTCAATTGCCACGACATAATCATTTTGATTGCTTGCACCCACATACCAAAATTCAACGCCTGCCGCTCCTAGAATGACCAAAACCAGTATAACACAACGTAAGATGAGTACCAAGATGTTTTTAGTAATAAGTTCTTTGCCGGTTACGCGCTTTAATGCCTCAAAATTCGCAAAACGCATTGCCTTTGCACGCGCGTGATGCAAAAAATAGAAGTGAGACACCACCAGTAATGGAATGCTTAGTAAGAACCATAGGTATTCTGGATTTACAAAGTCAAGTCTCATTTTATATCAAATCAGCTCGATTTTAAAACATTTTCGTAATTGGACATTTAGCGAAGTACCCTCATTTAATCCTTTTTGTGCACTTGGCCATTACGCTGTCGTTTTCTTACGCTTTTTGAAAAACTTCAAAACCGGATCATAAAAAGGCTCATCGGTTGTCAAGCTAAGAAAACTTGCCTTTGACTTTTCAAATATGTTCCTTACTTTGCGCTCATGCTCCTCTGCTACCTTTTTATATTCTTTTGCGTACTGGTGCGTATCAATGAGTAACTCTTCTTCTGAAAAAGGATCCTGCACTAAAAACTGACCGGCGCTTTGCGGCAAAAAAGAGTCTCTGGGATCCTTAATCATCACTCCAACCAAGTCAAACTTTTGCGTTAGCACCTGAATGTATTTTCCCCACCCGGGTTCCAAACCCAAAAAGTCAGAGATGATGATCACCACGGACTTGTTCTTTAACAAGGCACTCGTCAATTTTAATACCTTCTTAAAATCCTTAGGTCCTCCATATTTGTTTGGATCGGTCAAGTTATTCAGGATGCGATAAAAATTCTGCTTGCCTGCAGCAGGCAAGATGGTGGTTACAAATTTGTTGGTAAACATTCCTAACCCAACGGTTTCTCCACTTCGAGGAATGGCAAAACACAAAGAGAAAGCAAGCTCTGAAGCGTATTCACATTTTAACTTATCTGTTGAAGAAAATAGCATCGAATCACTTACATCTACCAAGATGAATACTTGAAAACTTCGGGTGGTCTCGAATTGACGTACCAAAATCTCTCCTGAACGCAACGTGGCTTTCCAATCAATGAGTGAAGCATCATCCACAAATACACTATAGGGCCTAAAACCTGCAAACTCCGTACCTGTCCCTTTTAGCATGGTTGTCCAATCCCCTTCTAAGAACTTGTTGATGATGTCAAGCCTTGCTCGCACATCGACCTTTTTAAAACGAGGAAAAAGCTCTAGACGCAACTCCTTAACCGGCATACGCTTCCTTTTGAATTCAGGTATATAAAGGTTTTCAAGACCAGTTCTTATATGTTCAATTTCATAATTCCTTTACAGTTTAAAAACCAGGCAAAATTCCTTCTTT
>JBBSWA010000021.1:0-17910 GCA_038046485.1 Nanobdellota archaeon | reverse complement strand
CCCTTTACATAAGGGTATTTCACCATAATAAGGCTCTTTATCTTTTATTCGTTCGTATTTGGCTTTGGACATAGCCTTTTCGATGTATTCTAGTAACATAATAAAGCATAAGATTAAGCATTTTTAAAACTTGCTGTAAAACATATTACAAATAGGAATATTTATATACTATTATGATATTCACTACTATTATTAAGGTGGATTTTAATGGCAAAGGCAAATATCGAGACTGCGTCTGGAACTAAAATTGAAGTTGAAGGAACAAGTGAAGAGATCGCTAGAATTGTGGCTGTGATTAACCCTGTAGAAAAAAAACTTCTAAAACACACTAGGGCCCTAATTTCTCCTACTAGAAAAAATAAAAAAATTAAGACAGCAACTGAAATTATTATTGAATTAGAGGAGGAGGGTTGTTTTAATAAACCACAAGGATTGATGGGAGTTAAGAAAATACTAGAAGAAAAAGGTCATATATATCCAATTACAACGTTATCCCCTGTCCTTTTGAGGTTGGTAAAAAATAAACTCCTTAGACGTATGAAAGAAGGAAAAAAATGGGCATATGTTAAAGGAAATATATAAACTGTTGTAGGTTGAGAATGACTAAACTTAAACCTCTCAAATTGCGTGAGCTTATTTCAGGACTGAGAGAGTTTGGCTTTGATGGCCCTTATTCTGGCGGCAAGCATTTGGGTATGAAAAAAAGCGATTTTGTTTTGACTATTCCAAATCCACATCGAGGTGATATTAGCCCTGATCTTCTTATTCGCATATTGAGACAGGCAGGTATTCCGAGAGAAGAATGGGTTAAGAAAACTCAGGGATGAAGGAATTTTGGTGAAACGTTTATAAAAAAGCGGAAAATTCTTTTTTTATGTCGAATCAACCTTTAGAGCTCACAGTGGATGAAGAGGTTACTTTGCGACAGTTTATGGTAGAAGATGCAGATACTATTTTTGCTTTGATTGACCGGAATCGGAAGCGTTTAAGCAAAGATGGTGTTGTTGCCGGAATCACGTATCAAACTGTGGGTGATGTGATTCGAAGCATTGTAGCCCCTTCTAACTCTTCCCGATTGCGCTTTGGGATTTGGGCGAATAGCAAGTATACAGGAACGATCAACTTGACTCCTAAGGACACAAAGGCTGAGATCGGGTATTACTTAGGTGAAGAATTTGAAGGGAGAGGGTATGTAATTCGGTCTGCTCGCCGCCTGTTCCAGTACAGCTTTGACGAACTCAAGCTTTCTGAAGTTTATGCAAAAATACATCCTAAAAACAAAAAAAGCATTGCTCTTGTTCAAAGATTAGGATTTACTTTGGACGGAGCTCAGTCAACTCAGGATGAGTTGTATTTTTCGCTGCCAAGACCTTTGAATTGAGCTGCCATCGGGGCAAAGCTACAAAACTATCGTTTTGAACTTTTCCTTCTAAAGGAAGGAAAAGCTTTATAAATGCTTTTGCCTTCCCGTAGTAGTAACAACGCTTGAAGCGTTGAACTTTCGAAGAGCTGTGCTCTTCCTCGTAACCTACCCTTGGAGGCACTTATGAAAAATATCGTCGGAATCCTAACCCTTAGCATCGTCTTACTCATCGGCATCCAAGCCGTATCTGCCTTTCAACTGAACTATGGATTTCCTGTTGCTCATCCCTTGATGTATGGCAGCGAGCGAGTTCCTGGCATCAGTGTTCCCATTCAACCCTTAACTCCTTACCATGACCCTACTGTTCGCAGTGGTGGATTCTTTGGAAACAGCAATTTATACTTGGCCGGCTTACGAGCAGGTGACTTACAAGAGCCTTATCCTGGCATGAAATACAGCCAACGCCTTCAATTAGCTAGCGAATACTACCCTCGATATCCCATTGGATGGATCCGAGAAGGTGGCTACTGGGGCGAGCGAGGCATCAACCTCAAAGGCACTCCTGGAGCACCTGGCACCTATGTCTTTGGCGCTAGCAAAGGAAGAGGATCTGTCTTTTCAGGCTTTAACTAAGCCTTTCTTTTTTACCTTTTTTATGACACTTGCTACAAAAACAAGAATAGAAGACTTTATCAACAGAAAGCTTTAAATAAGTAAGTATACTTATTCTACTTAATTTACTTAGATTGGGATTGATATGGTCAACATGACATTGGCGTTACCTGAAGAACTTCATCGACTTATTCAGAAACATGACGAAGTCAGGTGGAGCGAAGTTGCTCGCAAGGCACTCTGGAAACATGCCGAACAACTCGAAATTATGGATCAACTTGTCGCAAAAAGCACGTTTACTCCGAAAGACGTTCGGGAATTTGGGGATCGAATTAAAAAAGGCATTGCCAAGCGACATGGATTGTGAAGCTTGTCGTGGATACTAATTGTATTTTTGCTGCTCTTCTTCGAGACCGTACCTGTAGAGAGATATTGACTTCTCGTAAGCACACGTTTGTTACGCCTGATTTTACCCTCGAAGAAATTAAGAAGCATGCTCGGGAAATTCAGAAGAGATCCGGCCTTGCGCCGGAGGCATTTGATTTGTTGATGAGCTTACTTTTCATAAATATTGAAGTGATTCCTCACTTGGAATACGACATTTTTTTGCCTAAGGCCAAGAAATTGATCGGTGACCAGGACATGAAAGATGTGCCTTTTGTCGCTTGTGCTTTGGCACTTAAAATCGATGGGATCTGGAGCGATGATCAAGATTTCTTAGCTCAGAAAAAGATCATGATTTACACGATGAGAGAGCTGGTTTGAATTGATGTGCAAAGCCGCTTAAAACGAAAGCTTTAAATACTACTTTCGCCATTCATAAGTAGTTAAATGTTTGTACACTATGAAGCTTAAACTCTCCTTATTTATCGTTGCGATTCTTGCTTTAGGTATGGTCTCGGGCTATTATGAAGGCTATGTACCTCCTAAGGTTCAAGGCAAGCCAGGTAGTGGTTTACTCTATAGTAATGGACGCGTGTCTCTTTACCAGAATCCACAAGCCTTTACCGGCTCAGGTGTTTCCCAAGCTCGAGTTGGACAAAGTACTTCGTATGCTTACAATCCCTTTCCCATGTCCAACACCGTAGCGAGTGGACGAAAAGGCGGATATAGCAGCTATATTTACTTAGATAATCAATTGGCTTATGATTTCTACAGCAATCCAAACTTACTCAAACCTCGATACATGACGAACAATCAACGATACCTTGGCGCTTATCCATATACTCATGGATTCTATGGCCCTGCCAGTCAACGGGATAAACGAGTGCCCCTATTGGATGTGAGCCGAGGAGAAGCGGACCAGTATAGAAACCAGATGGGTTATTTGACGAGAACGAGTCAATATCAAAGGCAATATTAATTAATTGAATATTTAGACAACTCTTTTTTCAGCTGATCTATATTTTTGAAATCAGTTTGTTTCATACCAAACTCTTTTTCACAAGCGGTATCGCTCAATGGATTGCCTGTGAAATTGAAATGAATTGTTTTCATGCCAAGCGCTTTTGCAGCCTCTATATGCTTTAAGCTGTTGTCTATAAAAAGACACTCTGTTGGTTTTTCATGCAGTAGTTCGCATACCTTGTCGAAGTTTTTCTTATCTGGCTTTAAGGTGCCCATTTGCCAGGAATAAACTTTTGCATCAAAAAGATGGTTTACACTCATTTTTTTTAGAGCTTCTTCGTCGAAAATCGTGCTGTTTGATAAGAGTCCTAGCTTAAATTTTTCGTGCAATTTATTTAATAACACTTCCATACCCTCAAAAAGTGCTGCTTTATCTACTCCTGCTTGAACGGTGTTTTTCACAAAGGCTATGTTGGCTTCGGTAACAGGAATGTTAAAGAAGTGTAGAAAGCTCTTAGCCATATCTTCTTTATTTGACCATGCGTGTAATTGCATGGGTCGTTTATATTCCACAGTAAACTCATTTTTATGCTCGAGCTTGAAATGCTCCTTAAGAATCTTTGATACTCTAATGTTCTTCGTTCCTATTGTATCCCAAAGATCAAAAATGATTGCTTTAATCATGACATGCTCCAGAAGACCTTTGCTTCTCTTGTCAACATAAGAAAGATTCAGTAACACTTATATATTACTATTAATTTATAGCTATTAATGGATGCGTTAAAGCGCCTTGGATTTAGTGATTATGAAGTGGCTGTTTACGTAGCCCTCGTTGAGAACGGAAGGTCAACGGCGCGAGACATCTCAAAACACTCTTCTGTTCCTCCTACAGCTGTATATCCCAACCTTCGCAGCTTAATTCGCAAAGGTTTTGTTCAACACTACGAAGGGGTCGTTTCTTTATTCGAGGCTATTCCTGCTCGATTGTCTCTTACTCATTTTGTAGATAAAAAATTAAGATCCTTAACTGAACTTAAGCATCAAGCAGTCATTGACTTAGAAGCTCTTGCTCGGAAGAAAAAATCGGTTTCTTGTGAAGATCCCATATCTTTTTTTTATGGAGTTGAAGCTTCAGACCTCTATATTTTAGATGTTTGTTCTTCCGCTCAAAAAATGATCTATATTCTCGGATGGAAGTTACGAAAGGTAAGTACGGTTTATAAATTATTTAAACCTCTCAAACTAGCAGCTGAACGGGGAGTTGATGTTCGGATTCTCTTTGCTAGAAAAGAAGGCAATGCGGAAATGGCGGCTAAATTATGCCTTAAGACCCAGATCAAAACAAGGTATTTTCCGTTCAATAATTTTTCTATTATTCTACGAGATGGCCTTGAATGCAAAATTGCTCTTAAAAAGAAAGAGCTCTCTGATCAGATCAATCTTATGATTCAAGACAAAGACTTAGGAGGAGCACTAACTTATTATTTTCTAACCCTCTGGAAGAAAGCAAAGCCTATGTCTGTCTAAAATGAACATAATCGGGTCATAATTTCTTTACCTTTACTCCATCCTTTGAGTCTTCCAGAATATATCCTTTCTCTTCGATTTCCTTACGAACAGCGTCGGACTCAGCGAACTTCTTTACCTTACGGAAGTCTTCACGCTTTTGAATCAACGATTGGATTTCGGCTGGGACTTGGACGTCTTCTACTTGTGTGAGGTTTAGGCCAAAGACGGTATCAAACTTTGCTAAAAGTTCATACTTCTCCTTATTTCCGATTTCTTCGTCCTTTACCAAACCCCACAATGTGGCAAGGGCCTTTGGCATGTTCAAGTCATCGTTGATGTCCTCTAGGAAGGCTTCCTCGTATTTTTTCGTGTCTCCTTTACTGGAAGGATGTTTTTTCATTTCGAGAATACGATCTTTCAAGCCGGAAAAGGCGTTTTTGGCTGCTTGTAATGATTCCATGGTGAAGGCCATGGGGATTCTGTACTGAGTATTAAGACAGAGATAGCGATAGTCAAGCGGATCAAAGCCTTGCTCTTGGAGTGTGGTTAAAGTAATTAAGTTGCCTAAGCTCTTACTCATCTTTTCCTTGTCTAAAATCAAGAATTCGCCATGCATCCAATAATTTACCCAGGGATGTTTACCTGTGGCTGCTTCGGACTGCGCGATTTCGTTGGTGTGGTGGACGGGGATGTGATCGATGCCTCCGCAATGGATATCAAACTGTTCTCCTAAGTATTTGATGGACATAGCAGAGCACTCAATGTGCCATCCGGGGTAGCCTTCTTCTCCCCATGGACTTTTCCAGTTCAAGAGATGATTTTTGAATTTTGACTCCGTAAACCACAGCACAAAGTCATGCGGGTTTCTTTTTTCTGTATCGACTTGGATGCGTGCACCAGCTTCTAAGTCTTCCATCTTTAATTTGGCTAGTTCGCCATAATGCTTGAACTTAGCGATGTCAAAGTAGACATTGCCTCCGGCGACATAAGCATAACCGTTTTTTTCGATGCGCTGAATCAGTGCAATCATTTCCGGAATGTGCTCGGTTGCTTTGCATACAATATGAGGCGTTAAGGTGTTGATCTTTTTCATGTCATCAAAAAAAACGTCTGTATAGAACTGCGCGATTTCCAGGACAGACTTGCCTTCTTTTTTTGCGGCTTTGTCCATCTTATCTTCGCCTTCATCTGCATCTGAAGTGAGATGGCCAACGTCCGTGATGTTCATCGCGTGCTTGACTTTGAACTGGTTGTATTCTAGGACTCTACGTAGGATGTCTTCGAACAAGTATGTGCGGGCGTGGCCGACATGGGTGTAGAAATAAACCGTAGGGCCACAGGTGTAGAGCTTTACTTCCTTTGGATCTAATGGTTGAAAGGGCTCTTTTTTACGGGTCAAGGTATTGAATAGCTTTAATGACATGAGACTTGTTAGCGACGAGAAGTTTATAATGATTGTGTGCAGGTATTATTATTGACTATATGGAAAATATGTTGCTTTCTGTTACCGAAGAATTATGTTTATATCCTTGACTTCTACTCCTATTTCCATGGCATTGGAAGACATGGCAACGCAGGTTGAAGAGGAAATACGTGAATGCCGAGAACAACATGGAGAGAACTGGCGTACCACATATTTTAACAACTTTCATCATTACCTTCCTGATGATTCATTTTCTCTTGAAGGAAACTTAGGAATTCAACCCAGTTACGCTGGAAAACGTGCCCAAGCCATAGGTCGTTTAGACAAAACCTATGAAGAAACAGAGCAGGCAGCCCAAAGATCTAAAGTTCGAAGATATAGTACTCTCAAACTTAAACAAACTCGCCGAGAATTCCTTGTCACGATTGACCGGGTTTTTCATGAGACCGGAGTTTCCATTGATGCGATTAAAGCATTACAACGTCAACGCACGTCTTCTTGCGAATCGCTTAAACAAATCGAAGCTCAACTTTACGACTTGGTTTTTCCAGCCTACCTTCGTCTACGAGAAATGGGATACAACCATTACCCTGACTTGATAGAATGAACCTTTATTCTTTTGCATTACTTTCTCTGTAAACTGTTTTAATCCCCTCCTTTTCCAATGATTCAACTCTTTTTTGATATTCATCGTTAGGTCCCACGTATTTTCCAAATAAGCCTTGCGTATACTTTAAGGAGATCACTTCAAATCCTTCTTTTTCAACCCTTTCTATCACTTTCTCTTTGTTCAATTGGTCGTATTCAAAGCGTACCTTCTTATCTAAACTCATCCGAACCTCACCTCTTGAATTGGTGCATTTTTCCAGGCCTTTCCACTCAATGATTCAACCAACTCATCTGTTCTTACTAAACCTGCACCGTATTTCTCCTCATTATTCGGATCTGAAGAAGACCCTAAGTCTTCTGCTGTTTCTTTCATTAATTTTTCTAGCTCCGCTGGCTCTTTTTTATCCAGACTGCGTGCCAATGCCATACAGCCTGTAATGTGCGGCGTTGCCATACTGGTCCCTGAAAACTCTTGATAGCCTCCTGGAACAGAAGAATAAATGCTGACTCCGGGCGCTGAAATATCATTTGTTCGGTAGATATTACTAAACTCGGCATGATCCTTATTCCTATCCACGGCTGCTACGGCAATGACATTCTCCAATGCTGCCGGGTAACTTGGCCCGTAATACTCATTTCCTGCTGCTGCAGCAATCACCATTCCTCTTTTATATGCTTCTTGAATGACTTGATCTTCAAAATAGGAATACTGAGAACTACCCAAACTCATGTTGATGACTTCTAGCTTGTTGTCGATTGCCCATTCAATTCCCCGCAATACATCGGCTTCACTTCCATATCCTTCATCACTTAAGACTTTAATTGCGTACAATTCACAAGCTGAAGCTACACCCACTTCTTTTCCTGCCACGATACCGGCTACGTGTGTACCATGCCCATTTCCATCGTAGGGATCTTCTGTATTATCCACAAAATTATATCCTTTTACTTTCCCAAAACGCTTTTCCACTTCTTCATGTGTGTAGTCAACGCCTGTATCAATGATTCCTACTTTCACTCCCCTACCTTGAGTTGTTTGATTGGCTATGTTCGCTCCAATTAATTCTAGATTCCAAGCCTCCCCTCGACGCTGATGTAATTTCTGAGAGACAGGAAAACCGCCCATCCCTGGCAACAGCTCAGGGATGTACAGGGTTCGCGCGAGTGAAACATATCTCATCCAAGGAAAACGCTTTTTCAAGTAAGCGCATACACGTTCTGCTTCTTTTGAATCGCACTCCAACGCCACAAAAGGAAAATATCTAAAACCTGTTGCAGGCAATTTTAGTTCTTTTGCAATCTGTTCTAACCCTTGCTCCATACAAACCCTTCTTCCCCGGATTGAGGCTAAGATTTGAACCGGCTTCTTCTTCTGAACTTCCATTAATTGCGCTTCGAATTCTCTTGCTGGATTGCTGCTTGATTGATTGCTGCATGATGGATTGCGACCCTTTAAGAAAATCTCTCGAAACAACTTTCTTGCATACGCAGATTCATACCTCAAACTCCCACCCCCACTTCTTCACGCAAGGTGTCATATGCTTCGATTACTTCTACAAAATCATCCAAACTAGGCAACTTTGTTATTCCCTTATCCAAGTCCCTACGAAAACACCTTTCAAACGTGCGCTCAACAATTTCGGCAATGTCTGCCCCCACTAGACGAGGTTTTCCTTTCTTTTCCAATTCCTCTGACTTATTTGCAAGACGATCTTTTAGATCGTTCCCTTTTTCCTCTATTTGTTTTCCAGCCATCCGAGAAAGCCTCTTTTTCATATGGATCTTTGCGATTTCTCCAATCTCCTCTCTTCCCGGGTAATGAAACGGAATAATTCTAGAAAATCGATGCGGAGTTCTTAACTTTTTATCAATGCTTTTCACCTCATTGGTTGCAGCAATGTACACCACTGAATGATCGGGTTTCACCTCATTCATTTTTAACGCTAAGATATTCACGATGTTGATACCAATGTCTGAATTCACCAGACGCTTGTCCCTTCCGATCGAGTCCAGTTCATCTAAGAAAAAGATGCGATTCGTTCCCGAAAGCGCTTCTTCAAAACGCCGTTCACTCTCTCCTGCCCACTTATTTAAGAAATCTGTAACTTGTACTTCCACTAACTCCAAATTCGTTTCTGTTGCGAGTGCTCTTGCAAGTAAGGTTTTACCTGTTCCTGGCGGCCCATAAAAAAGAAGCCCTTTTGGAAACACATACCCCCATTCTTTTCTCTTCTCGGGATTATGGAAGGCCTTAATTAAATAAGATAGTTCTTGCTTTGCCTCGACATTGCCCCCAACTTCATCTAACTTTGTTTTTTCACTGGGCGCTCTTATCCTTCTCTCACAAAAACCATCAAACACATACCCTTTGAAAGCTAACCCTTGCTTTTTGACCTGATCCAATAATGGCTGATAGGCTTCTTTACCCCCTTCTTTTGCTGATTGCTCAGATACCCCCATTAAATATCCCCTGCAAAAATCCAACGCTTTATCTCTTGAAACAGAACTAATCATTCCAAGCTGATCTTTCATCAACTTCCGACTCAAGCGCTCGGATGAATGCCCAAAATCAATGGAAAGCCTATTTCCTACGATCACCTCTTGTTCGTTTCCTTTTTCCTTAATCCTTAAACTTAATCCTTCTAATTCCCTTAAAGTTATTTGCGAAGCGATGTACAAACTCTGTGCATTCACAAATGAACACCTGCAGTCATAATGCCCTTCTACATGCCCCTCTATTTTCTGGTGCACGGCTGCGTAAACCCCTACCAATCGAGCTCCAAGATCCACTGCTTTTTTATGCTCCCCCTCGTACCTTTTTTCTTCTCTTGCCCCCTCAAGCTCTTGGAGCATTTGCCGGCGATATACTTCTACCTTTGTTTCTACCAATCGGCTATCTAATTCTAACATTTTTTACCTCATTCATCTTTAACGGCGGCTTTCCTCTTCAAGGATCCGATCGGCCAACTCTTCTAAGTCATTATCTAGCAGCTTGCTTTTGCGCTTCAATTCCTTAACGCCCTTTCCCACCTTTTTACTGTAGGAGAACTCTTCCTGCGGAAGACTCAATGCGGCTTGCACTCCATCCAATTGGATGCTTGTCGCTGCATCTGCAAAATGCTCCACTCCTTGCGCTGTTCGAGTGGAATCAACTAGGATCTCCATAGTTCCTATTGGATCTAGTCCTTGTTTTGAAACTCCCAAAAGCCGCGATTCTAATAATGAGTTGGAGAAATATTTTTGGCGCAAGGCTCTTGCATAAGCATCCAATTGAACCTTGTTCTGCTGCAACCCACCAATCAATTGATGGTAATTCACAAACTTACTTGTGACCAGCGCCTTTTCCTCGGCTACGGTTTCCAAGTCGAGCTCGTAATCTTCTCGTTCAGCTTCTACCTTATCTAATTCATCAGTAATTGTGAATTCTTCAGGGTTCTTTGAACGCGCTTCCTTTAATTGCTCGATGCGCTCAGCAAACTCTTGATCTTTTTGAACTAAACACGTTTCCATACTTAGATACTTACTGCGCATCAGGCGCGCTCCGCGCTTTAGCTTTTGCAAGTCTCGAATTTGCTCCCTTGCGGTTTCTGAAAGATCCTTGTACTTGTTTAGCTTAAACTCCAATGCCTGCTTTGCTTCTCGCAGTCCTTTCTCCTGGTGCTTTACCCTGTAATCAAACGCCGTAACCCCTACAATCCCGTCGGCCAGGCGGTACAGAAATTTTACAGGACTGGAAAGATGCTCTCGGCCGATTTCATTCAAGCGACGCTCCTGTTCCTTTAGGTCTTTCAATGCTGATTCATAAGCATCTAAGGAGTTTGTCTCTCCCGAAAGAATGATTCTTTTAGTCCTCTCATCTACATCAGGCCCTGCGTAAGAACCTAACACTTCAGACATACTTTGCGACTTATACTTTGTTCTCATTTACCATCACCTTTTGTAGCTTTTACTTCCTTTTCCAAACTGGAGAGGCGATCAAAACGCTCTTGAAGCCCTTCTTCACGAATCACATACTCATGCCCATTTTTTAGCTGCACAATGGCATAGTCCTTGCCCCGTTCTTCTGCCCAGATGAGCCTCACTTCTCTTGGATGCACATACCCTTCCAAGACTGGATGATGACGGTGTGCCTTGCTCTTGAGCAAGTATAACTCATCCATCTCTTGGTTGACTAGATTTTCATTTCTAGCCGGCGCTTCACTTACTCGTTGATTCAGCCTGTAGGCTAGGGTTTGTGGCTTTTCCGTACACCCTCGAAAGGCCCAACCCATATAGGCTACAAGAGCGATTTGCACTAGACTTCGAATCGGATGCGACAATGCACTTCTTCTTGGATGAGGATTTGGATAGTAATGTTTCATGGTTCCTCCTTGCGATCAAATGTCCAATCGCCCGCATCCCTCAAGGAAGTGCGCACTTCTCCATAGATATCTGACATCCACTTTTTCGCGACGCCCCCTGGATGATCTGCTAAACCTTGCTCGGCTAGGCAGACTTGGATTTCTGGATCTGAAGATCTGTATAATTCGAGCAAGACATCTTTTTGAGATTCACTTTCTAGATTACTAAAACCCCTTGAAATGAGATATCCTGTATCTTTTTCACTTAATACTTCTCTCTCTATACTTCGTTTTGATACTTCTGCGAGAAACTCATGATCTTTTACTAAATAAGCTTCCAAGCCTTTCAATAATTCATGACGCTTTGAGACTGAGCTATGCTCAAATACATTTCCGACTGTTTTACTTAGATAAGGACCTTCTACTTGTGCAGCACCCAAGCGATCCAAGCTTTCTACGAGTGACTTGGCAGCTTGTTCTGGATTTGGTTTACCTAAACCCGTTACGTACTTCACCACCCCTTTATTTGGATCGTTTGCTTCACTCAGAGCGATCCAACCCTGGCTGTATGCTAATGCTCCAATCCCAAGTAATCCTGTGCCTACTGCGGCCAACTTAAAACGCAAAAATCTTTTCTGAGCGTCCATGATTATCACCTAAGACGCTTTTATCGCAGAACTATTTAGGGAGTAGGTGTAGGAAAGACTACGAACGTTGACTGTTACTAACTGGTGTAAAAGCAGGCATTTATAGAAGTTAGAATCTACAGATGAGATGTACAAGGTTTTTCAATTGGAACAATTCGGAAAAGAACTAGAAAAATTAGACAAAAATGAACAGTATATCATTGACCAGATTGTAAATAGACTAATAGAAAATCCTTGGATGGGCGATATTCTTAGATATCCTTTTATCAGAGAAAAAAGAATAAGGGGCAAACGTCTCTACTACTTAATCTATGAAGAATGGAAGGCTGTATTAATCGTTGGCATTAGTGATAAGAAAACGCAACAAACCACTATAGACACTATTATTGAATTATTGCCTGAATATAAAACATATGTTAGAAAACTAATTATCTGACTCTCTTAACACGCCCTGCTTTAAGATCCTCAAGCCCTCGTTTGAACATCTCGGCGATTTCATCTTCCTCCACCAACTTCGCCTTCTTTTTTGATACTGTTATTGCTTCTGGCATATCCTTTAGGAAGAGGGTCTTTTATATAAAGATTTCTATACCCTAAGTATTTAAAATGAAGACTCTTTTTAGTGTCTATGAAAGCCTTACTCTTACTTAGCGGCGGGATTGATAGTCCTGTAGCGGGTAAATTGATGATTGACCAAGGCGTTGAACTGGTAGCGGCACATTTTTCGAATCAGCCCTTTGTGGATGAGAAAGCAGAGCAAAAAGCGGCAGAGCTCGCTAAGAAGATTGGCGTTACGAAGTTTATGGTTGTCCCCCACGGACCTCAACAAGCCGAGATTCATAAACATTGTAATCCTAGGTACTATTATGTATTGACGCGACGCATCATGTTTCGAACGGCTGAGAAGCTAGCCAAACAAGAAGGCTGTGAAGTACTAATTACGGGAGAGAACCTTGGACAGGTAGGGAGTCAGACGCTGACGAACATGAGTGTGATTAGTCGCGCCGTTACCCTACCCATCTTGCGTCCGATTTTATGTAATGACAAAATTGACACGATTCATTTGGCTGAACAATATGGGACGTTTGAATTATCTAAAGGCCCCGAGATTTGTTGTACTTTGGGACCTGAGCATCCGATTACCCGAGCGAAGTTGGTTGTGGTGGAAGAGGAAGAGAAGAGGATTGATTGTGCGAAGCTGGTTGAAGAAGCTATTCGAACTACGCAGGTGGTGTATGGTTAAAGTAAGTTTCTACAATTCAACAAGAAAAAAATTGGTTGGATTGCTAGAGTTGCCTAAACAGAAAAACCCTTCTGTGGTGGTCATGATGCACGGCTTAAAGGGTCATAAAACCTATTACTCCTTCATGAACTACCTTGCCCAGCAGCTTGTAAAAAATGGATACGCGACGTTTCGCTTTGACTTCAATACACATGGAGAAAGCTGGAATGACTGGAAACATTTCACTCGACGAAGATGCGCTGAAGATTTTAAAGCTGCCCTTGCTTTTATCCGAAGACAACCTGTGGACCCTCAACGAATCGGCGTGTTCACTACTAGTATGGGTGCAGATGCCTTCATCCTTGCCCCTCAAACGGTTAAAGCTGCTGTTCTGCACAACCCTTTTATCCTTTCTAAACTTATGAAAGACTGGATCCAGGACTATGAAAAAGAAAATCGAAAACGAGGATATATCCAACTCAATCTGAATGCTACTGGCGAAAAACTAAATTATGGTTTATCGCTCCTTGAAGAGTCTCTACACTTCAAACCTGAGCCTTATGCCCGAAGAGTGCGTTGCCCAACCCTACTTATCTTCGGTGATGAAGATGCTGAACACTTAAATGCTGGAAAAGACACCTATCAACTCTTCAATTGCGAGAAAAAAATGGAGATCATAAAGGGGATGGAACACTGGCGCACGACACCCGAGCAAAATAAGATGATTGCTAAACTCTCCCTAGAATGGTTCAAGAAACACTTGATTTAGATCCAGTTGTTTTTGACTAAGAAGTGTTTAACTACTTCACATATCCTTTTATGCCCTTTGTCGTTTGCGTGCAAACCATCCGGTGCCAAGCAGGTTTTTATCCAATCCTTTGTATCAAATCTGACAAAGGAAACATTTTTCTCTCTACACAAGGATTCAACTATTCCATCGTATATCTTCAGATCTTTGTTTTTTGTGAACTGATCTTTATTCCACGAAATTGGGTTTGTTTTGCTCTCGTCTATTAATGGAGAGGCTACAAACGCAACTCTCTTACAATATTTCTTTGCTTGCTTTATAAGTTTTTTTACGTTTTCTCTAAATCGCTTCGGAGGCACTTTAAACTTGTTTTTTGCCTTGCTGAACTGTGCGTCATTGCCACAAAGATGAAAGATAATCGCCTTTACCCCATCTTCTTCTGATCGGGCTTTTGTTTCAGTTTCAAAACGCTTTAGGATGTCGTCTGTACTCTCACTTGAAACTCCGCAGTTATAAACCAGGCAATAAAAACCTGGATCTTTATGCATTGGGTCCACCCACTTACGCAAACGTTGAACCCACCCCTGCGCAGTATCCCAAGCACCCCAGACGGTGCTGGCTCCGAAGATCAAGATGTGTGCCATGGCCTTCTGGAATCTTTTAGACTATAAATATACTTCTAAAAGCTCCAAAAAGGATAATCTTTTTAAATAGAAATATATTAGTTAGACTATTATGTTCCTCTCAATCTACATGGCTAGTTCCATGCTAGTTCTATCGAGGAATGCGTAAGACTGAGGAAAGAAATGCAAACGGAATCTCTCTCCTCTCGCGAAGCGCTTTCTCCCCGATACGCTAAA
The DNA here is from genome assembly GCA_038046485.1 of Nanobdellota archaeon. Lineage (GTDB taxonomy): Archaea > Nanobdellota > Nanobdellia > Woesearchaeales > SM23-78 > JBBSWA01. The sequence continues at coordinate 3,230 of JBBSWA010000021.1, read as the reverse complement.
AAGCGTTGGAATGATTTTCTAAGCCAAGACAAGAATGGGGTTTTGCACGTTGAAGGTGTTTCTGTCGAGCAGCTTGCTCGCAAATATGGAACTCCTCACTTTCTTCTGATCGAGCGTGAAATTCGTGAGCGCTTGCGAAACTTCAAACAAGCCTTTCCCTATCCTAAACTAAGACCTCAATTTGCCTGCAAAGTCAATTCTAACTTAGAAATCATCCGCCTTGCCAAAGAAGAAGGCTTTGAACTGGATGCCAGCAGCGTTGGAGAAATCATCCTGGGCTTACTTGCGGATTACAAACCCAGCCAGATCACCTTCACCAACCTCTACAAGAGCTACCAAGACATTGCCTTTGCTGCCATGATTGGTGTTCAGGCCATTACGGCGGACAGCATGGAAGAATTGGAGAAAATAGCCTTTGTGGGTGAGAAACTAGGACTCAAGATTAACTTGTTCTTGCGCTTGAATCCCCTGATTGATCTAGGTAACTACACCACTCGCTACCAGCAATATGGCATTCCTTATCCTGAAGCAAAAAAGGCTGTGGACTACGCCATGAAACACCGCCACCTTGAATTGACTGGGTTTCATTTCCATGGCAGCTACATCACCAACCCTAACGTTTACATCTTAGCCGCCCAAAAAATGCTCAAAATGGTCCGTTATGCTACGGACAAAGGAGCTAAAATCAAGTACTTGGACTTAGGTGGAGGATTCCCTGTTAATGATGACTCCCACCCCCAATATGGAAAGAGTTATGATCTTGAACAAGGAGGCAAAAAAATAGTCGAAGCAGTCCAACGACTCCTTAAGAAATATAATCTCCCGGAGCCTTACCTTATCTTTGAACCTGGCAAATACATTGTTGGCAACGCTCAACTTGCTTTGATGAAGGTAGTTGCCAAGAAAAGTATGGGAAAAAATGACATCCTCATCACCAATGGAAGCGTCTACAACCTCGTTGCGGATAAGTTTATCTCTAATGCGAGGTATCCCTTGCTTCCTGCCAATAAAATGAAACAACCCCGAACAGAAAAATATCGGGTTACTGGCTGCACGTGTGATTGCATTGATGTTTTCAGCAAAAATGAAAAAATGCCTGTACTCCAGAAAGATGACTTCATCATGATCATGGACTGTGGGGCTTATTCCGAAGTCTTTGCGAGCAACTTTAACAGCTTAAAGCGGGCTCCTATTGTATTGGTTAGTCCGGATGGAACAACCAAGCTTGTTCGACGAAGAGACCGATATGCTGAAATGTTTGCCCCGCAATTGGACGCTCTTAAAATGGCTGACCCTAATGAACTTAAATTCTTCTACAACCTGCATCGTATTAACATCGAGAAGATCTGGAACGATAAACCTGAGCTGGAGAAACTCAAAAAACCCATTAAAGCCATCCTCCAGAGCTTACAGAAAACAGCAACCTTTAAAGCTTAAAACCTTCTTTCTTTCCCTATGAAGATTCTTTGTATTGGATGCTTGCACGGTAAGTTTCCTTCTAAGGCTTATTTAGTTGCTAAGAAAGAAGGCGTTCAGTTGGTTTTATGTCCTGGAGACTTAGCGGATGGCGGCTATATGCGCAACTTGGAGTTCAAATACTGGCACAGGCTTCACGAAGGACTTTCTCTTGAAAGCTTGGTTGGCCGAAAGAAACTAAGACAAGCTACTGAGCATAGTTTGAAGAGCCAGCAAGCCATGGCGAAGAAACTCGAAGGCTTCAAGCGACCTGTTCTTGTTATTGCAGGAAATCATGATTATATGGCTGAAGACATCAGCGCTAAGAACAAGAAGAAATACAAACGGTATACGATGGAAGCCTTAGCGCATGGCTCTAAACGCTTGCACTTCGTTCAGATGGGCGTTGCGAACTTTCATGGGCAAGAGATTGGGTGCATTAGTGGGTATCGAGCGCCCAGCCTGAAAGAGTTTACACAAACCCCTAAGAAAATTCCTATTCAAATCAAACACATGAACCATTTGTGGGATATGCAACTCAAGACGATCTTTAAGAACTTTAAGCGCAAAAAAGAAGCCATCTTCATGTGTCATGATCCTCCTTACCATACGAAGCTGGATAAAATTAGGAACAAAGCAAGTCCTTTGGATGGAAAGCACTTAGGCGATGAATATGTGCTGAAGTACATCAAGAAGCATCAGCCTAGGTACGTTGTCTGTAGCCATATGCACGAGAACCAAGGCATGGTGAAGATTGGAAAGACGACAGTTGTTAACTGCGGGCCAGCCTATAAAGGAAGGTTTGCGATTGTGGATACGGAGAAAGGGAAGGTTAAATTATATTAAGGCTTCACCCAGCATACTATTCTTTGCAGTTCTGAAAGCTCATGTTCATACAAGACCTTCCATTCACCTAAGTATTTATCGAACAAGGGCTCATTATTGTAAACCAGCTTGATATCAATATCCAGTTCAGGCTTGAATCCATATTGTTTTAATACCTCATTTACTAGTTTCTTACTGATGTTCTTTTCTAAATGAGCACACAGATTTGCAATCATACGCTCTTTATCATTCAAAATACTGGATCTCCCCTTGATCAATACGATCAGATCTTCCTCTACTGTTCTGTGCAGTAGCTTACCTGAAACATACACTCCAGTCAACCACTTTTTCAAGCTAGGCTCCTGAAGCAGCTCTTTCGTGAACTCTTGCAATTCGTACTCGCATGCCATTCGTGTATCCTTCTCATGTAAGGTCTGAGCTAAGCCCACCAAAATCCTTCTTAAGTGATGATCTACTGCTCCAATGATGATGTTGAGCTTTTCTGACTCCTCACGCTGATTCACTTCAGTTAACTGGCGGTCCCGAATGCGATATAGATCTTGCGAAAGACTGGAAAGCGACTTAATTACCATCTGAACCTTTGTGAGTTCAGACTCTAAGTGATGCATTAATTCATAGGTATTAGCTGCCTCGAGCGGTTGGATCCACTTCTCATCATGTAAATCCAAGATGTCTTGCACGATTTCACTATCCAACTCAGCTAGCTTCTTGAATTTCTTATCCCGCTTATCCCACCAAGCCCAATCCGAAGGAATCTCAGTGAATTCACTTAGTTCTTGAATATGCTTCTCAAATCGAGGAATAAGGGCTTCTTGAAGGCTCATGCTCATTCTTATAAAAATGGGTATAAAAAGTTTGCCCCACAACACATAAAATGTTCAATTTCATAATTCCTTTACAGTTTAAAAACCAGGCAAAATTCCTTCTTT
>JBBSWA010000020.1:0-19498 GCA_038046485.1 Nanobdellota archaeon | reverse complement strand
CAGCCTAAACATCCCCCCAACCCAAAGGGTTGCCCGAATTATGCAACACAGCAAGTCGAGATGTTTACCGTATTTTGATGGCGGCTGTAAAGCCGCGTACGCGCAAACCCGCCATAATGGACACTTTAGACAGTTTGGTTTTACCAGGCAATACCGTTTCGCATGTTCTACGATCAAGGCAGAGTCATTGAATGGCTAAGAATTCATTAAGGATCAGGCGCTTCAAGAATGAGATCTTTGGTTTGCCCTAAGACAGTAGAAAGTTGGCCTGCATCTTGGGCGCTAAAGACATGAGCGCCTAGGTCTTTTAGGCCTTGGAAATATTCAGGGTTAGTATCAAAAGCAATGACGTATAATTCAGTGAGACGATCTCCCGACTGAACATTAGTGGCTTGGATTTGTCTAAAAACTTCTTCAGGTTCTCGGCCATTTGTATTTTGGCCATCTGTAAGGAGCACAATGCTTTTAGCACCATCTCCCAATTGATCTAGAGATCGCTCGGCATAGGCAAGAGAAACCCCTAAAGGAGTTCCACTGGTTGCAGAGAGTTGGCTTACTTTATTGGTAAGAGTGGTATAGTCAAAGTCTCCAATAGGCATGAGGCATGTACCCTCGCCCATCCGCCAAAGTCGAACAGTCCTGCTTGGATGTCATAGAACTGTTGGTTATGGGCATTATATTGAGCAAGAACCAATTGAAGGGATTGTTTGGCAGCCTCAATTTTTCTAACGCCATCAATTCTAGAGCTCATGCTGCTTGAAGTATCAACAATGAATGACACTGACTTTTTACCAGGTTGCAGAGGACGGATAACCTTAGGGGTTACGTCGTAAACATCTTGAATTCCTGTTTCATCTGTGCCAGACCCACAGCCAGCCATGGCTAAGAGGGCTACAAGTCCGGCTGCTCGAATGAATCGCATAAAGAAAGAATCGAGAGGCAGTTTATATAGTTTAGTCCAAATCAGGCTTAAGCCTGCGTCCATATTTACACAAAGACAGAAGCGGGCATTTCTCGCAATCTGGTTTCGTCCGACAATGCGCTTTCGCGTGTTCCACGATCAAGGCGTGATATTCATTGAAAAGTTCGACATTTTTTTCTAGGTCTTTGTGAAACATCTGCTGTAGTTCTTCATACCTCACATCCGCTTTGCACAGTCCAATCCTTGAAAAAATCCGCCTTGTATACGCGTCAATCACAAAAACAGGTTTATGGTATGCATAAAGCAAGATGGAATCTGCCGTTTCAGGCCCAACACCCCATATAGATAGGAGGTTATCTCGGGTAATAGGCTTCTTTGATTTCAAGAAGGCAATCATCGCTTTGATTTTCTTTGCTTTCTGGTTGAAGTAGCCGCTGGATTTGATCAAGGAAGCAAGTTTTCGTTCGGACAGCGCCTCCATGTTTTCGGCGCTGAGGAGGTCTTTTTCTTGGAGCACCTTAAGGGATTTCTCCACATTCTTCCATGAGGTATTCTGGGTCAGAATGGCTCCAAGGATGATTTCAAAGCGTTGCTGCTCATTCCAAGGGTAATCATAGCTGCCTTTGTGATAGCCATCCGCATCAAATCCCTTCTTCCCCGCTAAGGATAGAATGGGCCACCAACCTTGAGGCCTATAAGTTCTAAACAATTTTTCATATATAACAAAAAACTTATTCATAGTTTCGTCCCAACCTATTAGTAAAAATCAAGTAAATGTAACAATTAGCTGAGAGAAGATAGAAATCTTTAAAAAGAACGATGCTTTCTTCTAAATTACTCATTTTAAGAGGAATACTATGTCAGATACAAACGGTCACGAAACAATGCGCATATCCGCTTCTGTAACAGGTCCTCATGAACCTGCACAAGAAGGAGCACGATCTGTTCTTGAACTCGTAACTGAAGAACTAGATAAAAAATTAAAAGCACAAACAGGGCTTGATTTTGAAGACTCTCAACTTATATCGCAAACATTCTCTGTTGTTGTTCAACCTTTAGAAGCAGTAGAAGGAGAGAGCGGAACGAGAACAGGTGAAAGTGAGGTTGACTACCTAACAGCTCTTAAGCAAGCAACGAATGATGGTAATTTAGCTTATAAAATTAGCGAAGTCCTAGTAGAAGCAGGACGAACCGTAAAAGTGCCTTACTTCACAATGAGCGTAAATGCACGAGCCTTATCCAAAGAAGAATTCTTAAGACAGTTAGAGCATGGTGAAAGGAAATTGCAACAGCGCTTCCCTGGCCGTATAGCTAAAAGACCGGAAAGTGTTGTTTACCAAGTTCATGCAACAACCGCACAATATAACGCTCAAAACTTTCCGACCCAATTATCACCTAAAAAATTGTTAGGAATGGGTCGAAGTGAATCTTTAGATGAAGCTGTAGATCAAGCAAGAGCCAAGGCAGGAAAACGCGCTGGCGAAATAAAATCCACTGTCTTTGAAGGATCTCATGTCGTAAAGATCTATGGTTCTTTAACTGAAGCGGTTGAAGCGCCTGTAGAAAGTAGAGCGCCGCCTGTAGGTGCTGCTGCACGAGCTGCCGTGGGTACAGCAGGTGTAACAACCTCTTCAAGACCTCCTGTCCATTCACCAAGTCCAAGTTATAGGAGCGGACGAAGGCACACAGAAGGATCCGGTGCAGGGCACGAAGCGGTAGGTTCCCCAACAAGTACATATCTTATCTAGAAAGGTTTTTTGTAACTGCGTACTTTATCAAGGGTAGTTTCCCTGTATTTGCTCAAACTTAAATGCTCCCAAGATCCTGCTAAATGACCTAAGAATTCAGCAAATATCCGCGCATAACCGCTCAAAATGGATCTCTCAAACGATTCGCCAAGAATCGAACGAGCATGTGTTTCCAATGTAGGTAAATCCTCTGCGTATTCTTCAACTCTTCGCTTAACAAACAGTCGTCGATCCACAGCTTCATCAAAAAAATGAGGTTGATGCTCAAGCATATACGTCAATCGTTCCAAAGGATCTCGGATGCTTAGGTAGCGTTTCACTTCAGGGTCTTCCACATGGTCTGCGTCAAGAACATGTACAGATCTAACAAGGCGAGCATATTCATGAGGTAATACTCGACGAATACGTTCTAATTGTTTGCGCTTTCTTTTGAAATGTTTCATAGCTCGTAAAACCACATCTACGTTTGCGTCCTCGTCTCGCCACTGCTCCATCACACGGGTCCGATCCGCTTCATGATAAACTAAAACAGAGTCTCTTGTTCGCCGTTCGCATTGGTAAAGTGCTTCTACGATAGAGATCATTCGTGCAGCTTCTCCAAAGCGCGTTGCTTCTAATGCCTGATAAGAAGCTTGAATGGCCTCGGCCAAATAAGAATCAGAATCATTCAGAGAGCCACCTTGAAAAAGACTCATCACTCGATCTTCAAATGCTACCTGATTGTTAACAGATAAATCCTTCAATCCTCTGATTAAATCAGGAACTTTAGCAGAAGGAATAGTCACTAAAGGAAACTTATCAATAAATTCTGCCCAGCCTAGTTCACTATAATAATAACCAGTTACAACCTCTTCTTGAATATCTCCTGAATTATTTAATGTGATTCTATGTTCAAGGCCTCTATTTTGGATTAATGGACGATCAAAACCGACGGAGGTTAAAATACTTCTTGTGTCGGGGTCATACCGAATATAACAGCTAGTGTGTAGGGGAATATGGGCTTTCCAACGATCCATTTTAGGACTATTCACCCGTTGGCCGCAGATCAGCATACTAGCAGCTCCTTCGGGAGAACGCAAATATTGGATCCGATCTACATATTCATCCTCAGTATATAACTCTCTATAAAGAAAGCGAAAGGTCTCTTCTTTATCTTCTCGTATCTTATTTTTAACTCGGTAAGTATTTGTTTCTAAGTCCCAAGTTATGGGGCCCAGTGCGTGTTGAGCCTGATCAATGGCCCAATCTTCACCTTCCACTTTTACGATGGTTAATGAGTGAGTTGCGCCACCTGTTTCTCCTTCTCGTTGAAATCCTGCCACTTCAACTAAAACGGGATCCATATCACACTCGATTTCAGCAGCAAAATCAACCATAGCTTGAGAACCACAATTCACCATGGAAAGCTCGTGCGGCCATGGAGCGTATTGCCCTGTTGCAAGACACTCTTCAAACCCATATGCAAATTCAAGTCCGTGATAAATGGTGTCTGCTAAGCGCTTCTTATCTGTAAAGAGCATAGAAGTGGATTGGATTCTGAAAGGAGCCGATAGATCACTAATAAAAAGACGATGAAAAGCGTCAGCAGATGCACTGGCTCCTCTGACAAGCTCTTCTAAAATAGATCTGCTTTGCTCGGGTTGAGTCTGGAGTTGAATGACTTCTGCAATGCGTCTTTTGATACCGCGAGCCCATCGTTTAGTTTCAGCGGGGAAAGAAGCCATTTTATTCACACAAGTTGTCTTTTGCCAGGTTTCGGCTTGTTTTTCACACGTAGCTCAGCAGCGCTGGCTGGTCGATCGCTTTTTTGGTAAGTTGGAGGAGAATCAGTAACCAACTTCAATCCAAGAAATTCAATTTCTTTTCCAAGTACATGCTGTATAACAACAGTAGATATAGTATATCCTTCCTGAGTCTCTACGATGCGTTCTGCCAGGGTTCGATCAGTAAATCTACCAGATCCAAAACATTTAACGGCTTCTCGTACCGCGGCCACTTGTCGCTCGTTAGCTTCTACCGTCCTTCTACGATAAATGCGTACATCGGTTTCTGGGTCGCTAATCTGTTCAACATCATATTCACCAGGGAATTTAGTAAAGTTCAGGCTAACAACTCGACTAGTTAGAGGCCATCCATCTTCTCTACCAGCAGCCATAACTTGATCTACACGAAACCCATCGTATGCTATAGCCTCTAGCCAAATCCTTCCTAAAGCATGTCTAAGATAAAACTCATTAATGGCAGCAGCATCTTGTGGATTTATATGCTCTGTGATTCTTCCAAAGAAAATCGGATCATCAAGAACAGTATATCTTTCATTTTTTACGAACAACCTTCCGCCTTCTTTTGTGCGGAGCTTTACGCCGAAAACAGCAGCTGCTCGTTCGAGGTAGCTCCCAGCGAATTTCGCACCAATTGGGTTCCCTTTATCATAGCCTTCTTTCGCCATAACATCTTGTGTAACTTTGCCCGAGAGGAATACATCACCAGGCGTATACGCATCTACAGTTCGCTTGATGAGAATAATGTTTTGTAGTTCAGGTGCGACAACAGCAAGTTGCAGGGGTCCTGCTGATGCTTTTTCCGCAGTTACAACATCCCCCCCAAAGATACTTTGAGCTTCTCGCTCACCGGAACCTATAGGTTCAAAAGGGATGGATCGATAAGTTCCTTGACTTATTTGCTCCAAAATTTCATGGGAAGGGGGAATACGGTAATCAAGCAATTCTAAACCTTCAAATTTGAGTACTTGATCGAGATGATCAACAACCAAGTCAATAGCTTCCAATTGACGTCTCAGAGATTGAGTGCGGTCTGGAGCAGTTTCTAGTTTTCTAATCTTCCCAGATAATGCTCGTAATTGTTCATACCCTTGATCATCGAGTTCACCAGTGTTAGCTTTTTGTAAAAGGGGAGCTTTTTTAGTCCTAAGCTCAGTGAGTTCTCCTACTTCTTTTTCAATTCCATTGATTACTGTCGCAATGGGTTGCCTTCCTTTTTCTACGAATTCTTTGACATGCGTAGCATAAGTCCGTTGCATGGCTAAAAATCCTGTATTGATTTCTCCTAAATCTTTATGTCCGATGATTTCAGCGACAGTCAGCGCTTGACTGTATTGAGATCTAAGTTGGCGGTAGGAAGCATCTACCTTTTCGCCAGTAAGAGGCAAATTATCAGTTTGTGTTTTGATCCATAATTCATCCACTAATTCAGAGAGTGCATTCCGGCTGGCCGGAAGTAGTCCGAGAAGGGGTTGTGCAGGGCTTATATCATCACTCATTTCTTCACCTAAGCTTATTACTATTATATAGAGACATTTATGGCGTTTTTATAAGTCTTTGCCCTAAAACCAAGCTTAAAGGGTTTAAAAGAAAGAAGGATAAAAAAATAAAAAAGGTTCTAAACGCAAACCTCTGAATACAAGGTAGAGTGCTGGGTATCTAAGACCGCTTTCTTCACATCTTTGTCATGGAGTTTGTACACAAACCTTTCTTTGGGTGTGCAGGCAAAGACTTCTTTGTTGAAGAGCTCAACCTGATAGCCTTCAGGGGTTAACCTGTCTTCTTCTCCTTTTTACAAACAACAAGGTTCCTATAACAATAAGGGCGATGGGCAACAGCATCCATTTCAGCCATGAAGAGCCTTGAGCAACCACAGGTTCCTCTGATGGCTCAGTTACGCTTGCTAATGAAACAAGCACAGGCTGCTGAACAGGTTCTTGCTCAACTAGCTGTAAAGGTTCTACTTTTTCTTGCGCTACAGGTTCATGAACTGTTTTTTGAGCAAGGCTTTGCAAGGACTTTACTTCTTCAGCTGTTTTTTTCTCATCGAAGGTTCGTTTGACAATGCCTCTGAATGCTTCGCCAGGTGTTCCAGCGCTGCCGCCTCCTCCGTATCCTCCGTTGTTTGCACTGCTTGTGGAAGCGCTGCTGCTAGCAGTACTACTGCTTGAAGCTCCGCTAAATTCACTTACAGCCGAGTGTTTAAGACCATGCACAGTGAAGGTTTTGTCAACGATCTCACAGGTGTATCCTTGTTCAGAGACAGAGCCATCACAAGTAATTACGTATTCATGTTCTCCTGTGCAATCCGTAGTAATTTCATCTAGGGAGGCTTCAGCGTCTAGGATGCAGATCTTGTTCGAGTCTGTCAATTGGGGGAAGTGTAATATTTTTCGCTCACCACCTAAGTGGATTCCTTTTACAGAAGCGCCTCCTTTTCCAACATTCCGAAGTTCAATAGATACATTGCTTGTATTGTTATCCGAAAAGTCAAAAGGGAATTCAACAACGAGCTGGTCATCTGCTTTAATCTTTACATTCTTCTTCCCCTCGTGTTTTTCTTTGAAGGAGTTTTTCAAGTTCAGGAAGAAGTGCTTCTTGGTGGAGTCCGAGTCAGAGTGATTTGTGTCAATTTCAAAGTCGTCAGGGATGTCTGAGGTGGGTGCATTGGAGCTATTTATACTTGAGGACGAGTCTAAGCAAGCAACCATTTCTCTTGTTTCATAGCCTTGCACCATTTTCGTATCCGTCACGGCTTGGGTGGAGTCTTTATGGTGGAAGAGCATCCGGTTTTTATCGTCGGCTGGGTTGCAGACAGAGAGTAGGTTGCTAGCATCTTTTTCGTGGTCGTCAGAGTCTTTTTCATGTTCGTCCGAATCTTCCTCATCCTTGTCAACATCTTCTTTCTGTCTCCAGATGCTGTACCCTTCCAAGGTTTTTCCAAGGAAAACACTTTTCTTATCCGTACAGAACTTCTTTGCCGCATTTTTGTTTTGGAATTCGAACCCGTCTAAAGTTCCATCACCAGTTGTGTCAACAGCAATCCAGTCATGCTTGCCATACGTTCCATCAAAAGAACTGGTTCGGAAGGTGACTTTGCAAGTCGCCAATCGCACTTCTTGGACAAACTCCTCTGCGGTCAGGTTGCTACTGGTATTAAAGGTGGCATCCACAGTTCCATCGCCTTGCTGGTCGACTGTTACCGCTATGCTCCCCACACTCGGTGTGAAAGTTATGATCTCACTTGTATTGACTGGGATGTTCTGAACAGTTAATTCAGGGTTTTCTTGAGTGGAAGACACACTCACAATTCCGAACACTCCGTTTCCAGTTCCTACGAGTTCGTACCGGACAATCGGTGTAGTAGAGAGTACCATCTCCGCAGCAGAGTCATATGACGATCCAGGGATGTTTTCTACAATGACCCCCTTAATCTTTCCGGTCACGCGTCCTTGCGCATCATACGCTCGAAGTTCCACAGGACTAAAGACTTTGACACCATAAACCGTTAATCCAGGGTCGGTCACAGCAGGTTTAGCGCCATTTCCAACTTCAAAGACTCCAGTGTCTGATCCAGAGATCAAGGTAAAGAGAGGTTCCCATCCTTTGATAAACAAGGCAAGTTGATCTAAACTGTTTACAGCCAGAGAGCCAGTATACAGGTTCTGAGCGCTAGAGCCAAAGTTCCAGAAGGTATTCGACCACTTCAAATTCTTAGTGCTTGCATCTAAGATGCTGGCGTGTACTTGCCCATAGAAGCCATTTCCAACGTAATCAATCTTAGAGACCACGTAGCCTGTAGTTCCTTGCGTATAAGTGAAAGTAACCGTAGCCGTTGCTCCAGATGAAGTCACTTTCAATTGCTTGGTGAAGGTTTGTAAAACAGAACCCCCCCCAAAGGAAACGGTTATGGACCGTAAAGCTTGATACAAGTTTGTATTCAATGTACTTGAGTAAGTGAACAAAGCAGGGAATACTTGAGGTCCACATCCAGCCGTATTGGTATTCAAGCATTGAATAAGCGTGGTTGTGTTGCTTGAGTTGGCCTGGAATAAAGCTAGGAAAGCATCGGCTTTGGTTTTAAAGTCATCCGGATAAGTCCCTCCATTTATACCGGCTCCGACAGCTCGATAGCTTTTTTGGTTGGCTAGGCTAACAAGACCATGGGCATTATAGAACGATGCAAAAATACCTGCCGCTCGACCGGGTTCGAGTGCTTTAACCATAGGACAAACAACCGGATCTGTTACCGTACAATGCCATTGATTCTTGCATCCGCATACATCCTGAGTAGATGTTGAATTTCCGATGCAATCGGCTCCACAGTAAGTCTGATAATTGTATTGGTGAGTAATTTGGATATATCCTCTTCCTTTATAATCCACTCCGCCATCATAAGGGGTTCCTCGACAGGCTCCGCTAATTTTATAAGTGCATCCAGGGCCCATGCCAAAGTCTCCATTTTCTTCGATAGGTTGGAAGCTTCCAGGCACTTCTTTAGAAAGGGTAGCCATTACAGCCGCAAGTAATTCCGGGGTCATACCAGTAGTGGCTGCTTGCAAGCTCGCACTCGCTTCATTCGAAAATCCACCCACACCAACAGCATTCACCGCTTTGACTTTGTAGTAATACGTCGTGCCGGATACAACATTCGCTGTATTTCTGAAAGTCGTTCCAGCGCTCGTAGCAGGATACAATGTTTCTCCACCCGAACTGGTTCCTCGGTAAATCTCATAATGAAGAATAGCCGAACCGCCATCACTCGAAGGGGCACTCCAGGAAAGATCAATTTCAGAGTTGGTTCCAATTGCAGCCAAGTTAGCAGGTGCACCAGGAACAGTGGTTCCTCCACCCCCTCCGGAAATCGTAATTTGGGCTTCACCGCTAAGACTGCTTTCTCCAACACTATTCACGGCAGAGACTTTGTAATAGTAGGTAGTACTTGGAGATACCGAACCATCAACATATGAATTGGACGAAGTCGTGGTTAAGAGCGATTCTCCACCAGATGAAGTTCCTCGATAAACTCGATAGGAAGTAATACTCATACCGCCATTATTGGACGGGACATTCCAGGATAAGGTTGTACTTGTAGTTCCAGACGCCGCTAAGTTCGTGGGTGCCGATGGAACGGTTGTGACGGGTGTAGCGAAAGGGATAACACTCGCTTCGCCACTGAGACTACCTTCTCCAACACTATTTACAGCCGATACTTTGTAGTAATACGTGATGCCATTGGAAACACTTGTATCTGAAAAAGAAGTCGCGCTGGTAGAGGTGTAAAAGCTTTCTTGTCCAGATGCTGTGCTTCGATAAACCTTGTAAGAAGTAATGCTCGCTCCTCCATTATTAGAGGGGACATTCCAGGATAAAGTGGCACTGTTCGCCCCACCAGAAGCAACGAGATTGATTGGTGCAGAAGGAACAGTGGTAGTCGGAATAGAGAAAGGAGTGGCGCTCACTTCATTGGAAAGAGCGCTTTCGCCAATAGCATTCACAGCAGAGACTTTGTAATAGTAAGTAACGCCATTGAGTACGCTCATTTCAAAAAAGGTAGTGGCGCTAGTCGAAGAGTAAAGAGTTTCTCCGCCGGGTGAGGTTCCTCGGTAAATTTTGTATAAAGTAACGGTCGCTCCGCCATTATTAGCTGGAGGATTCCAGGATAAGGATACATATTGGTCGCCAGCGCTGGCTCCTAAATTCTGGGGTGCAGAGGGAACTGTAGTAGTCTGTATTTTAGTGAGGAAGTCTTCGGCTACCCAGCCAGTGATACTGCCGAAATTGACTTGCCAAAAGTGATAGAATCCAGAACTTCCTTTTGGAATTCCGTAGAAGGGCCCAGCAACAACACTGCCTTGAGCAGTGCTTCCCACGCTTCCAATGAAAGCTAGGTCAGGCGGACTACCTCGAACATTTAAATTACTGCCTCCAGTGCCAGAAACTTGAGCTGTATTTCCAACGCTGAATTTAATAGAGGGAGAAACAAACCATTTAGTGAGCCAAGCCCCTGTAGCATCCCCATCTGCCGAGTAGCCTTCTTGACCGTCACTCCATCGAATCTTCCACCAAGTATAACTATTGGCAAAAGTCGGCCCAGATAGCACAGAGCCTTGATTGCCATCGAATTTTTTAAATAAAGCCACCCCACTAGTAGAAGGTTGATCGCGTACATTAAGACCAGAAGCTCCAGTATTCTGAACACTTATGGGGTCACCCACACCAAAATTAGCCGCTAAGGCAAAGGAAGAAAGAAGAAACAAACAGATAATGAACAGTGCGATTTTTTTTATCATTCGGCACCCCCCTACTCCTATTTCTGGAAAATCTTATAAGGGGGATAGCCATAAAGTATTTATAATAAACACATATACTAAACGGTATACATATGTGTACCGGAAAGTTTCCGGAAAAAGGCAAGCATGGAAACCCGTAAACTAGTAAAATCAGGCACAGGCTCGTACGTGATCTCAGTTCCTAAGAATTGGTTGGATCATCACAGTCTTAAAAAAGGCAGCTTGATCTACGTCGACCCTCAAGGGGAAAACTTGCTGCTCCTACCCTTTAGCAAAAAAGGAAAGAATCAACCTCGAAAACTCTTGCTAACAGCAAAAGAACCAATCCGGGTGATCACCCGCCGACTGATTGCTGCATACATCTCTGGGTATGAAGAAGTCTCAATTAAGGGTCTTCGAAGTAAAGAAGCCGATCAAGCCATTACCGAGCAGTTAGGCCACTTGCCAGGTTGGGAGTTGATTGAAAAGCAGCGGGAGAGCTTGTCCATCCGAGATTTATTGCGCATGGACGATATCACTTTACCTAGGGCATTGAAGCAGATGGACATGACCTTACGGGCCATGTTCAAAGACCTATATGAACACCGCGAAGAGATATCGGTGGAAGAATTTTACGAACAGGATAAGATTGTAAACAAGTTGTATTGGGGGATTTCGCGAGGAGTAAAAGCCGTATTAAAGAACGAACTCCCTCCAAAAGACATTGCAGACTATTACGAAGTCATGCTTTTACACCAGTTGAATGTCTCCTTAGAGGGGTTGGGCGATCATCTAAAGGAGTTAGCAAAAGAAAGCAGCACTTTAAGCAGCGCGCAAAAAAAGCGAGTAGATAATATGGTAGAAAGCCTATACCAAGTTTATGAAGAGCTCATGAAAGCGTACTATACACAGAATACAGAAGTAGCCTATTATTACTTGACCCAAGACCTATTATTATACGACAAAGCCAAGGGAATTTTTGGAAAGCTAAAGACAAAAGATGCCATCATCGTTTCTAGGATACTAAACGCCATTGTCTTAACCCTAACCAAGATTTCTAAGATTATACGGTTACGGTAATGGGCGAGAAAGGTTCAGGGTCTGCTTCTAAGAGCTAGTTCAAGCGATAGCTGTACAGGAGGTGGGGCACGAGAATATCTAGCTCTGGGCATAGGATCTAAACCAAGGTTTGCATCATACCCTTGAGGATATTGGCGTAGGAGTTCTCCGTATTGTTTCCGGTAAGCCTTAACGCGTCGAGAAGTTGCTATTTCATGACCTCGACGATCAGCGCGCAGATCGCGTGTGTTGGGCAACCAATGCAGTTGATCTTCAAAGTCAGTAGGGGATGCAACGATTTTTTCGTGCAAAACAGCTAGTGTTCTGTCTGAAACATCTTCAAGTCGTTTTTCCAAGTTTCTTCCTTGGTATGGGTTCATTTTGCGATACGTAGCTACTTGTTCAGGTGGAAGATGACAGATCTGCGTGTCTCGTTTAAGAATGGGAAAAGCCAGATTATTGACATCATGAACAACAGGGTAGAGACCGCGACCTTGCCCTAATGTGTCTTGGACAAAGGCTTGAAAAGTTTGATATTCCCTAGC
The DNA here is from genome assembly GCA_038046485.1 of Nanobdellota archaeon. Taxonomy (GTDB): domain Archaea; phylum Nanobdellota; class Nanobdellia; order Woesearchaeales; family SM23-78; genus JBBSWA01. Next base: position 7,171 of record JBBSWA010000020.1, on the reverse strand, counting down.
CTCCCCTTCTCTATCCACCCCCCAAGAAAGGCCATGGCAATTTGCGACGACTCGCCGCCAGACAGATTGTGTCTGTTCGTCTGAAAGGCGAGCGATCGTGAGACCAACGTGTATCGCCATCCATTCAACAAAGTTAAGTCGGTCGGCAAGGGCTTTAAGAGGTGTTTGCACAGCACCTTGATAGGCAAGTTCAAGAATCGCTAAGTTCGAAGAAGTGGGGGGAAATATTTCAGCAAGAAGTTTATCAGTGATAGCCGGTCGAACAGCCGTTTGCATTGCGTGCATAACAGAGAATAATCTGGAAGTTTATAAATATTCCGATTATTCACCACTTAGGAGTGAAATTTTATATAGTTTATAAGGTATGATCTCCGATTCTAAGCCAATAAACCATTCAAGAGAAAAGTCATCAAAAGCAAGGTTGAAAAAGATTCAAACTCAAGAAACAAGTACTGCCGTGACATATCCTTCTTGTCCAGGTCTATTCGTAACCCGCGCAAGGCCTTTTGGGGTTTCAATAATGGCTCCTTTCGTGACGATGTTTCGTCTGACATAGTGTCGGTTAGCAGGATTTTCTTTGATGGTTTTGATGTCAACAATGGAGAATTTCTTGGATTTAGGATCTAATACATTGGCTTTATTCAAGCTCAAAGCCACATATTTCAGGTGTCCAGCTCGGGTTCGCCTAGATACTTTAACCAATTCATCCAACTTGGTCAAGGCAGCCATCTGTCCCTTATTGGCTAAGCGCTTAGCGTTAACATTCTTATACCTACCGCCAGTAGGTTTGCGTAAGCTTCGATCTTGTACGACGACCATAAGGAACTGGAAAAGAAGGTGGTTTAAAAAGCTTTCTTATACTTCCAAAATAGAACTTAAACAGAACTTACTCTTCTTCCTCAGCACCTTGTGCAGGAATAGCTGATTTGCTAATGATCATGATGTCCCCAATGGCTTTGACCAATTGGTGAGGCACAATAACACCTTTAGCGCTTCCGAGTACTTTGTTCAAGAAGGAATGTTTAGTCGCTTTAACTCGCCAACCAAAGACTTTGCTCTGGGTTAAGATGGCTTCTTCAACATCGCCAAAGTAATCGCCTTGGTCGGTAAATACACGCATATCATAGGATTGTGACACGCGTTTCATCTTGAGCATGGATCTTTTTAGAGAAGAACGTCTATATAAAGCTTGCGCTCAAAAAGCGCTTTTAAATAAGCTCAAATTCACCAGAAACAATGAAGCTAAACAAGATCCAACCAGGAGAAACTTATCTGCGCAGGCAAGCAGTAGAATACTTCTTACACCATCCAGATAGGATTTTCAATCGAAAACACCCTATCCAAATAGTGCGTTGCGAAGGGTTTTCTTTTTCATATGCTACTATAGATGGAAATAATCGATTATTTGTGGCCTATCTATTAGGTTTGGATGAAGTAGATATACCCATAGCAAAGGTTATAGATATAAAAGGCTCGGAAGACGATTTAGATGAGATCGCACATTGCATCGCATCGTATGAGGAAGGCGTGCACAGCTGGTCAGACTTGGAAAGGAGAGTCGTATCCGAATCAGAATATGATCATCGGATTTACTCAAGAATGGAACTGGACGAGGAAGGCTGCGGGGATGGCTTGATTACTTTGCGAAAAATATATAAACCCAGATTAAGCTTATCTAAGAATAAAGAGGTGGGTTAAATGGGACTCGATACAGTCATTTTAGCAATTATCATTGGTACTTTAGCAGCCATTGTGTATAGTTTACGCATTTTAGTGCTTCTCGAGCGCAGAATCTCAAGGATCGATAAACACATCGAGCTTATGACGATGTCAGTACTTCGTGAAGAGCACAAGATCGAGCAGGAAGAGCAGCACATGGCAAGCATGGTTTCCAAAAGAATTGCTTCCAGGCGTCCAGCTAGAAAGAAGAAGAGACGTTGATTGTTCTCGATGGACAATCCGGTTGCTTGAAATGATGCTTACATCGAGAACACCAAAAACCTGCACAAGAGGTGGATGGGTTTTTGATTAAGCACGTAGCATTGAAACATGGTTGGTATTATTTTTACCGTCTGCACACAGTCAAATTAGAAGGGCTGTGCGGCAATGGTTTTTCTAATTTGAGAAATTACCTTGAAGATACCTTCAAGTCATGTCCAAATGAATTCTTCGAAAAAGGGCCTAGAAGTAGCAAGTTAAAAATAGATCTAGGAATTAAACCCACAGAGATCAAAAATCATGAAGTCTGTCAATTGGCCGAGCAAGGCTTAGCAACGGCTCATTACGGCACAGCGCATAGCAATGTACAGATGTTTATGTTGCAAAATGACAATAAAACAATTAGTATGGAAGTGCCCATCTGGTTGCACCCGAATGAATGGACAGGTTTTGAAAAGGCCTTCGACTCCAAAGATCCCTTATCCGGCCACATTGACGTGCTAAGAATTGAAGGCGATAAAGTCTGGGTGTGGGATTTTAAGCCCAAGGCTGACAAGGAAAAATACGCCACAACACAGACCTTCTTTTACGCCATGATGCTTTCCGAGCGTTCTAAAATCCCCCTAGACAAGTTCATGTGCGGTTACTTCGATGAAAAGACGAGTTTTGTGTTTAAGCCTGAGTTATCTCTCACTCTCAACGCTCGGCCCTAGATACGCCGTGCACTTCATCTCTAGTTTAGCGCCTTTCGGTAGTGCAGCGACAGCAACAGTTGCTCGAGAGGGTTTATGGTCACCAAACATCCTAACATAGATTTCATTCATTCCGGGCGCGTCATTCATATCCACTAAAAAGGCTTGAACATCCACCACCCGCTTCAATCCAAGAGGTTCCAATCCTTCACTTTCTTCAGCTGCCGTGATGACCGCTTCGATGCTCTCTAGAACACGAGCCGTTTGGTCTTGGATGCTTCCTCCAATAAACTCCCCAGTTGTAGGATCTCGTGCAACATGACCTGCTACATACAAGGAATCTCCGGCAATCATGCCTTGCGAATAATGCCCTGCAGGAGAAGCCGCATTGGGTGTCGCAACAGGTTTTATGAAATCGCTCATTTTATGAAAGGTGAGTGAGAGGGGGCTTATATACATTTTCGCTTACATTCTGTAGAACCTGCAGGCTATAAAGAATAACATTTATATACCAACTTAATATTCATTTATATAAACTTTATACACAAACATGCAACTCCAACAGTTCAACCCAACCTTGAAAACCCTTCGCACCGTAGAAGCAAAGCTCAAGGAACTCGGCGCCGTAAAAAGCATCAATGAATTAAAAGAAGAACTCGGCAATAAAATATCACATCAAACGATCAAAGAATGCCTAAAGTACCTAGAAGAAAATAATATGCTCATCACTTCGATCAGCGGAGGTGTAGTTTATGCTCCTCCAAGGGATTTATCAAGCATTAGAAACAAAGGTACGACCCTATAACGTCAATCCGAAAAATCTCCGGAATTTCTGAGCAAAGTTATTTATTAAGCTTCAATTCTCTCAAGTAAATGAGGGTCATTTTCAGATTAATTTGCCAAGCAGATGAAAAACACAAAGAGTTTGTTACAAATCAAAATGTAAAAGAGAACCGACTTCTTCTCAAAAAATTCAATTTTTTCAAAGAGATAATAAAGAGCGATTTTACTTATGGGGAGCTAATAAAGAAGGTAAATCTAGAAAAGAATCGTGCGCGGCTCAACGCTTTCTTTCAACGCTATGGCCACCCAGAGTTTATTAATCTTAATAACTGTTTTTGCTGCGACCTTACAAAAACAGAATAGAGAATGCTCTATACACTTGATAAAGACAATCTAGACAATACCCAATACATCCTCTGCTTCATGATCGTCGATCACAAAACCTATGAAAAGTACTTTACTTAACGCAATGTTTTTAAGGAGGGGGGCATCTCGAATAGATCATGAAGAACTTGCAGGAAGTCTGGCCAAAGTTTCTACAATTATTGTGGATCCCAGTCTTAGCCCTTTTCGAGTATTTTCGTTATGAATATGACCTAATGGCAGGTTTTCGCTTCTTGCTATTGCTCGCCATTGTTTTCTTAGTATATGATTATCTGCAGTTTAAGAAGCACTTTAGTTTCTTTCAGCACGCACTCGGGCACACTCCTGCAACAACCACTTTACTAGGTATCTCATTGACCCTTGCTGCGTTGGATTACGATCTCGCAAAGGCTTCGATCTTGATGATGGTCCTTGGAGATCTATTTGCTGGCGTTGTGCGAAAAACCTTAGTGAAAGAAAAGGCAGACCATTGGAAGAGTTTCATGGCGTGTTTCATTGGTTGCCTCATTGCCGGTTTTTTAATCTTAAGTAATCCCGTATTTGTCTTGATCATGGCACTCGTGGCTTCAGGTGTAGAAGCGCGTATCTTTATCCTGGATGATAACCTCTTCATGGTGATCTTTGCAGGTTTAGCAGGACAAATCTTGCGTTTCTTAGCATTTTAGAATATAGCCGCAAGTCTCTCAAAGGGACATCCTTTTTCTTCACACAGTTTCTTGGTCAACACATAGCTAGAAGGGGTTTGTTCCAGTTCTTTGGTGCGCAAAAACCACCAAGGGGTTCGTAAAAACTTTACAGCAACCCAGGCTTCAACCCCTGTTTTGGTGGCATACTCATTTAATTCATCAATTTCTAAGCGGGGAAAATATTTTTTTTCATCATTTGTCGCTTTAACTTCAATCGCTAAAACCCTTCCGCTACGCCCAGCAATCAAGTCTGGACTGGGGCGTTGACTGCTCCCACTGCCGGCAATGCGGTGCGCCGTCCAACCAGCGTCCCAGAACAGGTGAATCAGCTCTCTTTCAGCAGCGCTACCCTTACTCTTTCGCCGAGAAGGAGGAATGCCCATGAACCTCTAAATAAACAAGGACTAATTAAGTCTTTCTAAAAAGTGAGGAAGTTTAGTCACATCCGACAAAATCTGTTTTATCTTGAGTTTCCTGCATTCTGAACGCGTAAGAACCCCGGTAAGCACCGCAATAAAAGGAACTCCGGCGCGTTTCGCCGATAAATAATCTCGGGGTGCATCTCCGATATAGATGGCTTCAGAAGGTTTGACGTGAAGTTTACTCAAGGCACGCAAGAGCAAGTCCGGCGCAGGCTTTCCATGCCGAACATCATCTGCACAGCTAAGGTAACGAAAATAATGTTTGAGTCCTAACTCATTGCGTAAGTAACGCAGGGTTTTGCGTGGAGCGCCTGTACAGAGTCCAAGTGAATGGTCATACGAAAGGCGTTGCAGCATAGTCCGCACACCTGAAATAAGACGTATTTTTTTATAAAAAGAAGGAGTCAGTACTTTTTTATGATATTCGCGATGCAAAATATTAAACTTTTTTTTAGATGCAAAATGGTGGAACAAGACCAGATGCTCCTCTCCGAAGTGGGCCAGCAATGCTTTCTCTTGGACAGGAATTCCGTGCTTCTTAAAGAGGGCAAGGTACTCTTTTAGATAAAGCGCATTGCTTCTTGCAAGCACCCCATCGAAGTCGAAGAGGATGGCTTTGATCATGTTCTGTTTTAAAAGAGGAAGAACTTAAAGGTTTCGTAAGAACTCTTATTTTTAGTGGCTATTAAATGCAAGTTGGGGCACTCATTTTTTAGGATACATCTTCTAACGAAGACGGTGTTTTTCTGTTACTTATTCGTTCAAGTAATAGATCTATTCCATATGCAGATCCTACGCCGATAGCATACGCTGCAAAGTCTTTGGGATCATAAACTGAACCGATCCAATCTGGATGGTTTTTTATAAGAGGGATTTCCATGGCCTGAATGCATTCTGCAGTACAGCATCCTGTAAAGGTAAATGCTGCCGAGGTCATTTTCGCATATTTTTCGGGCAGGATCAGCTTGAAATAATCGGTAAACACATGATAGCCTAGCCCGGCAAATGCTGTATCAAACCCGCTATCCTTCATCCAAGTTCCGTATCTTCCAAGTCCTATAGCAATAGAAGCTCCAAGATACGCAAAGCCTTGAGCGAATCTGCTCATGTTTGAAGTCATAGAGTTGAGAAAACAAAGGTAGATTTAAACCTTAGGAATAAGTATTAAAACACCTCTTTACTCTATACTATATGTCACTCATCTCCGACGTCTCAACCTTAGTTGGGCAGGGTTTACGTCACTCAGCTCACCCAGAGACTCTTCGAGCACTTCCTCACTTTGTCCACGACTTAGTTCTGGGAGCATCACCCCCTCCGAAAGATCCAAATAGGATATATATGGACCTACATGCTCATGTGGCTGAATCAGCTCCCATAACAGAAGTTTTGGAGAAGGCATCAAGAAACGTAGATATCTTAGCATTAACCGGCCGACAGGGAAGTGACAATCAAGGGCACCTGGACTTAGAAGGCGCTGTAAGAAAGTTAGAGGATGAAAGGATCGATCATACTCGTTTAGGAAAGCGCATCGTTGCTACCGTGGTGGGGGACAATCGGTTTTATCTTGTACAGGGTTTAGAATTATATGTAAGGGAAAACCAGGGTATGATTGTTGTTGGGAATCACACAGTACCTCAAGAACAATTGAGCCTAGCTGACGCCATTCATCGGAGTGAAGCCGCAGAGGCCTTTTGGTTTCTAGACCATCCATTCAGTATAGCCGCGCCAAGGATTGGTTTTCGATATCCGAACCAGCGTGAGTTAAAAGAAAGGGAAAAGTGGTTCGAAATATACAAACCTGTCATCGAAGTGGGAAATCATCAAAACACCTTGTGGATGTATCCTTCAAACGTCGCCGCACAGCGATGGGCAGATAAATATGATTTAGTCGGAATTGCGAATTCAGACTCACATTTCAACATAAGTGAATATGGTCTTTCCAGAACAAGCGTTCCTGCTAACCTCATCGACCTGAGTTCAGAGGATGCCTTTTTTGCCTCGCTACAAGCGGCGTTTTCAAGGAAGAACAAACCCTCAGTGAAAGCAGAAGTGGGCTACAGCAGCCTGGTTTCTTTTGGCAGATATATGATTGCGCCAACGTTGGCTAAGGGTTTTCAGAAATAAAACTCTACTGGTTAATCTCATACACCAAACTCACGCTCGTCTGGACTTCTACTTTGCCAGGGGTAATTGGACTAGGAGAAGCTTCACCGTCCATGAGCATGGCTTTGTTGGCTTGGAAGCTGGCATAGTAAGGGGTATATCC
>JBBSWA010000019.1:0-18148 GCA_038046485.1 Nanobdellota archaeon | reverse complement strand
CAGCCTAAACATCCCCCCAACCCAAAGGGTTGCCCGAATTATGCAACACAGCAGATTTGCCTTTATAAATCTATCTATATTTAATTACTATCTAGTGACAATATGTTCCCTAATGTTATGACGAAGTGTCCTAGTTTAATAGGCTTTATAATTGAGTTTGCAGACGAGAAAATGATGAGATTTGATTACCGCTTAAGCCTTTATCGTCGGCATTAGGCTCACTAATCTGGTACAGTTCGATGTTATGGTAAAATTGGTTTTTAGTCTTAAACATTTAAAAACCTGAAAACAGGGTTTTATTCATCTTGGAACACTTGATCGCATATGAAAATTAAGAAAATGCTTAAAGTTTACCCACAAACTTATAATTTTTCTGTAATGCGTCGCGATCCCGCTCAGGTGGATCTTCTTTTAAGATTTTTCCTGTAATGAATGCTTGGTGCAGTTGTTCTGGACTTTGAAATTTTAAGGTGTGAAAACCCAAGTGCTTGGCCTTATCCAAGAACTTGTCATTGTCATCAATGTAAAGACAGTCATCTGCAGGAACGCCTACGGCTTCCAAGGCCTTTTCATACATGCGCTGATCGGGCTTTGCATAGCCTAATTCACAGGACCAAATGTAGAAATCAAAGAGCTTGAATAACGTAGGATATTTTTCTTTTAGATAGGTGAGGGTGTCTTCGCTCTGATTTGATATGATTCCCACTTTAAGCCCGGCTTGCTTCAACTTGGGAATGAGTTCAATAGAGCCCTTGATGGGTTGGTAAATCTTATGAACTTCCATTAAGAAATCTCTTAAGGGCGCTCGGATGCCTAACTTATCAAACATGGCGTTCCAGCGATCTTCCACCTTAATTAAACCCTTTATGTAATTGGGATCAATGGTGTCTAGATAGGCGCGGTATAATTCTTCCTCGGAAATCGCGATCTTCTTAGATAAAATAGGAACGATTCGCTTAAATCCATCGGTAACAATAATTCCACCCCAATCAAAAATAACTGCTTTTATATTTGATTTCATGCTCAAAAAAGATACCTCACATTTTTTAATGCTTTTGGTTGGGTACCTTTTTTGGCCTGAACAACCTTACTTTTAGATCTTATCTCTTTTAATTTGGTAAGGTTGTTCATTTTTTCTTCCTCGCTCTTAACAACCTTAACAAACCCTTTTGCACTTCTTCAATTGGTTTTGCCCCATCCACTTTTACCACGAGGTGCTTCTTCTTATAATAGTTTATGATCTGGGTTGTCTTTTCATGATAAATCTGCAAGCGCTTCTTAATGGCGGAAGGATGATCGTCTTCTCTTTGCACGAGCTCTTCTCCGCATCGATCGCACATCCCTTCCATGTGAGGAGGCATGGTCTTTAAATTGTAACTGGCATTGCACTTCTTACACACCCTTCTTGAAGAGATGCGTTCGATGGCCACTTTCTCTGCAATGTCCAAGACCACCACTTTTTCGATTTTAATTGTGGAATCTAAAAACCTAACTTGGTTGAGATTCCGAGGATAGCCATTTAGAATAAAACCCTTCTTACAATCTTCCTGTAAGAGACGCTCTTTGATGAAACCGTTGATCATTTCATCACTCCCTAGGTTACCTGAGTCTAAGAGCTTTTTTACTTCTTTCCCTCTAGGAGAATTCTCTTTTGCTATTGCTCTAAAAACATCTCCTGAAGTCACCAACGGAATTTTTAGAACTGATGCTAGGCGTTCTCCTTGTGTATCCTTACCTGAGCCTTGGGCCCCCATAATGATGATGTTCAACTTTAGTTCACCCATAATACACTAAATCTGACTTTAATGCGTTTTCTCCCTTCCACGAACGTTTCATAACCCCTAATATGCTTGTGAGGTCTTTTTTTAAGCCTTCCCACTCTTTCATAAAATGAAGTATGAATAGGGCGCAATTTTCTTCTTTATAATTTAATTCCTGTTCCATATACTCCCTATGAAGGAACATAAGATCCTTGTATATTCTTGGAAGTTTTTCTCGTTCTTCCTCTGAGAAGGCACTTAACTCATAAATATTACTTGGATTGCTATCGGGTTGCAATAAGTTACCCACCATGTCGGAGAAGAATTCTAACCGATCGCCCATTTGCTTCATTATCCAACGTAAGAGGTTTTCGGCCTCTTCGCTTCCGCTTAGGTCCAATTCATTGTTTAAGACCTCAAAAGAGGGTAGATTGTACTTTTTCTTGAGACGATCAAACTCTTCACCCATGCTCGTCAAGAACGTGGAAGGGGTTTATAAGCTTTTTTGCGTCGATTGACTCTTCATCCAGTCTGTACAAAATTAGTCATTTTCCTGCTTGCAATATTTTTCGTAGAATTGTAGGATCTCAGCTGTTTTCTCTGGATTGAGCGAATAATGGATCTCTTTCGTTTTCTTTGCGGGTAGGATCCAGCCGTCCCGCTCTAGTTCTTTTAATGCTTCTTTTGTTACTTTTTCTCCTCTGATATGGGAAGGCAAGCCGTTTAGGATGTTCTCGGTGTGTGCGCCGCCCCACTTTTTCCATTTCACTAACTTTCTGATGATTCGTTGCTTGATCTCCTCCTTTGTAAAGCTCATAATTTGGCAGAAGATACTTCCTATAAAAAATCTCGCTTGGATTTTCCGGAAGGTTTTCGGTTTTATCGGATAATCCTAAATTGATACAATATTGTATCAATATAGGAATATTTAAATAGGTTGGGGTATTCTTTCCATTATGGAAGAAACATCCTTGTTCATCGAGTTTATGGGAGACTCTCCCACGATACGTGTTTTGGACTATTTGCTTACGGAGCGAGAGCTGGACTTTTCCATCACGGACTTGGCTAAGAACGCTGGCATAGGAAGGTCTACACTGTACCGGATCTGGGAAGGCTTGATCAAAAACAACATTATTTTGCCTACAAGAATCATTGGGAAAGCCAAACTGTTCAAATTGAACAAAGACAATGCGGTCATCCAGAAGCTCATGGAAGTTGACGATAAGCTTGTTTTGGAAGACTTGAAGAAAAGATCGCAGAAGGTGAAGGTGGTGGTGAGATAGGTAATTGGAAGAGTGTTGGATTGAGGCTCAAATTAATGAGATCGGCACAAGCTTATTTAGAGACAAGCACTGGTTTACCTGACTGAATTTGGTAGATAGGAATTTGCATTATAATATCCCCATATTCATCAAACAAAGGTAGGCTTTGTAAATAAGCTCTTATTTTTTCCGTATCTGTAGTGCCTGTTGTTTTATAGGCTTGCGCAAGCACTTGAACCGCTTTGTAGGCTGTATCTGCTGATATTCCTGGTGGCTTTCCGTACTTGGCCGTGTATTTCTCTATAAAGCCTGGGTCGGTAGAAACAAGGTCTACAAAATAGGCACCTTCTGCGTCTTGTGGGACTATCATGTTTTTGGTTACCACTTCCATAGTACCTTCTGCACCTAGTATTTTGGCCTTAAAACCTTGCTCTTTCATTCGTCGGATGACGTTGCTTGTATCTCCTAAACCAAGCGCAAGGAAGACCGCATCCGGGCTGAGTGACTTAGCTTTGGTTATCTCCGTGTAGAAATTATTGTCGTCCACATTTACTCCAACTATATCTCCAAACAAAGAACCTCCTCTTTCTTTTAGTAATTTTTCTAAAGCTTTTTTATGTCCTAATGCCCAAGCTCCGCTGTTCCTGAATAAAACAACCGTTTTTATGTTTTCTTTATCGAGAATCGGAGCATATGCCCGAACCTTTTTTGCTGTTGGAGACCATAACCTAAAGAGGTAAGGACTTAAACGAGTACCTTCTTCATTGTTACCTGTAGAAGGGTTGATAAGTAATATCTTAGAACTGTCTGCAATCGGAACCATGGCACCAAGAGAAACATCCCATGTTCCGCCTAGGAGTGCGGCTATCTTATCTGTGTCAATCATCTTTTGAGCGGCTGTAACGGCTGTTTTTCCATCGGTTGCGTCATCTTCATAAATGATCTGTAATGGAATTCCATTGATTCCTCCTGCTTGGTTGATCTCGTCTACTGCCAGATCCATTCCGTTCTTTGAGTTTTCTCCATAATACGCTGCAAAGCCTGTAAGACTCAAGACTGCTCCAATCTTAACCGGCATTTCTACGTTTTTATTGGTACTGCACCCAACAAGTAGAATAAGTAAAATGAATGAAAAACAGGCCTTTTGAAATTTCACAGTATCGTATAAGAGTATCTTTTTTTAAACTTTTCGTGTTATGATACAAACTTATTCGGATCATACAACGCATAGAAATCCTTTGCTTCACGCTTGGTGAGCTCCTTTTTCCAATCTTCTGGGCTAAAGACATGGAAATGGGTCTTGCAAGACTTGCCTTCAGATTTGGAGATTAAGGGGCAGAGACTGCCGACTTGCTTTGACTTGGAAACGACCATCAGGTGAAGGTCATCGGTACTCATGTATTGGTCCAGGAACAAGCCATCGATCTTTTCCCAGTAGGGCTCCATGTTCCAAAAGGCTTTTTCTAATGGATAACGTTGTTCAGGGTTATCTAAGAACCAGATCTTTAAGATGATTTTGTTGTAGGCTGAAAGAGGAACTAATTTCTTACCGGCAAAATCCTTTGCGGCCGTAATCAAGTAGGAACAATCGTTTGCTAATGAGTATAATAAGCGAGGAAGGCCCTTGCCTCCATTCTTAATGCGCTCTTTCTTAACCAAACCTGCTGTTTCCAAGCCTTTTAACTGCTGGCTGATGTTGGCAACAGAAGTATGCAGAAGTTGAGCTAACTCTAACGGGGAGCGGTCATTTGCTGTGATCAGCTTGATGATCTCCCATTTGGATGCAGTAAATAATAATTCCTGCTCCATCTTCGCTCCTGTTTTAGCGAATTTCGACAAAGCCTTGTTGTAGCTTGTGGTTGTAGGTGTAGACGAACTCAAACGATAGAGTGAAGGCACATTCATCATCTTCATAATCGAAGAGGACGACTTCAATCTTTTCTTGCTGCTCTAGGTTTGTTGGCGTCTGTAACTCTGGCGCGACTAGTTCGCTGGTTTTGCTGTCTTTCATGTTCTCACGCTCTTTTTCCCGTGTTGTTTTTGTGATCTAAGTTGTGATTTAAGGATTGTAAAAGCACCCGGCTAGAGAAAAATCATTGATTTTTCAGAGGGGGGAGGGTGTAAAGCCGGGGCTTTTGACTGTGATGTACTGCATCCATTCCTTGTGAATGGATGTTTACCTTTTCAACCTGAACTCTTGCGGAGGCCTTCGAAGCTCTTGAAGCCACATAAGGCCGATGCGCATCATGTTCTTGTTGAACTTTTCACTTAACTTGTACGTCTTCTTGTACAAGTCGTAGTCGATCAATCCCATGGTTTTCATGGGAGTGAGGATGCGATCGTAAAATTGCCGCTTGTTGTACGACAACTTTTCAGTCTTGGACTTGATGAACTTGTTCTCGTGGGGCATTTCCACCAGGGTGCCGTCGTGCAGGGCTGTTGCGAAGAGAGACATCTCGGTTTTTCCGATTTCGCCTTCTTTGCGCTTCATCTCTTCAACTAACAGCCGAGCCACGATGACTTGTTGCTTGGTTGCGAATGTGATCTCGAATATGTCTTCGGGAAGGTTGTATTGATCGTACAGTATGACCATTGCGGTTGTTCACCATTGTGATCTTTGTGTATATTAGTACCCCTAGTATATAAATGTTTCTATTTTTCTGGGAAAAGGTATACTGGTGTGGGGCTCTTTTTATACTTTTCTATATAGAAACTAATATACCTTTCTTCCAACACTTCCTGAATGGGATCAAGTTAGTGAAGGTAAGATTCCGCCCAGCAGAAGTACCACTAAGAAAAAGATCAGTTTGAACGCCTTCTCCCGCAATGAATGGGGATTGTATATGCAATTGATCCAAGAATAGACTCCCATTAACACAATAATTAAACTGAAATAGATCCATGCTAAGGTTGGGTAAAACATGGCCGTCATTAACCCAATCACGTTTAGGATGAAAATATTTCCGATGTTATTTGTAAACCACCCTAGATAATCCCAGAGTTTTATCTCTTTCCAATACCCAATCTTTGAATAAGCAAGGCTCGACATAAAAAGAAGAGGGACTGCTAAAACCAATTGAGCTATGATGGAGGGGCTGAATTTCTCCGGATTTAACGACCAGATTAAGGTTAAGATAAAAAATAAACTGCCCATCATAAATGAATTAATCGTCACCTTTGCTGAGGCTTTTTGAGGATTGGTCTGAAAGAAATCCTCTTCTTTTTTCATTCCCTTTTTCCTTTTCTTTGAATATATAAACTTTACTTGCCTGGCACCGCTTCCTTTATAAATCTGGGCTCCCTTTTCGACGATACGAGCCTGTAGCGCAGCCTGGATAGCGCAACTGCCTCCTAGCTTTGATGACGATCGCTTACCTGTGCCCTTGCGGTATCAAAAGCATCAGCCGAGAAGCGGAAACAGCAGTAGGTCGGGGGTTCAAAGTTGTTCACTTCGTTCACAACTTTGAGCCGCGAAGTCGCTGACGCAACTTCGCTGGTTCAAAAAACCTTCGTAGTGAACTATGAAAGTCCTCCCAGGCTCGCCTTTTTTATAATTATAGGTGGTGATCGCATGGAAAAGAAAATAAATTGGCGCATCAGTCATGTCAACTTGTACTCAGAAGATTACTCTAAACTCATACGTTTCTATCGAGATGTCATTGGGATGAATCCTCTTAAAGGAATGAATGAAAAAGATAATTGGTATGGTTTTGACACGGGCAAAACAACTTTTGCTCTGGAACCAGTTAGCAACCGAAAAAGGTATACTTGGGAGTATAATACAAAGAATCCTGTTTTAGTACAATTTCAAGCTCACGATGAAGATGAACTCGAAGCCATGAATCAACAACTTGAGAAAAAGGGAGTAAAGCTGCTCACTCGTTCGGAACAGCGCAGTTATGGTAAGATCACGATTTTTTTAGATCCAGATGGGAATTTTCTGGAGATCTTACTCCCTTCACAAAAATAGGGCTTTCACATCATATACCTTTAAATACAATCCTTTCGTATTGGAGGATATTATGATTACTCCTACTATGATCTCAGAAGGTTGGCGCATCTTCAAACGAGCTCGAAATGTTCATAGCAAGGGATTTAACCAATACCCTGGTGATGTAAAAGCGATTTGTCGCCAAATCATTCTGGACTGCTACAACCATGAATATGAATACTTCATGACCAGCACGGGGCACTACTGCCAGTTTTACACCCGAGACTTTGGCATGTGCACGCAGAGTCTATTGGACTTGGGGTATGAAAACCAAGTCTTAAATACCCTAAAATACGCTCTTACCTGCTTTGAAAAAGGTGGCAAGATAACCACCTCCATTACTCCCCAAGGAAAGGCCTTTGACTTTCCAACGTATAGCCCTGAATCTGTCGCTTACCTTTTACGAAGCCTATCCCTTGCCGATGCTCAAGACCTTGTTCGAAAACACAAAGATTTCATTAACAACGAAATTCGAAAAGCCGTAAAATACATTGATCCTTCCTCTGGATTGCTTCGAAAAAACGTGCATGTCAGCAGCATCAAAGACCATGCTATTCGTAAAAGTGATTGCTATACCAATTGCATGCTGGGCATGCTCAGTCATTATGCCACTAAGTTAGGCCTTGAAAACCCCCTTAAGCAATATGATTATGCTAAAACCATCGAACGCCATTTTTGGACGGGAACCCACTTTTTAGAAGACCTTTCGGGCCATAACATTGTTACGGGGGACGCCACCACCTTCCCTTTCTGGACGGGGATCTTTGATGATAAAGTACGATTTCAAAAAGCCTTTGATACGCTACGCAAAAGTGGCCTGGATCAGCCTTTTCCCCTAAAATATACCAATGGTCATGCTAAACACCGTATGATTCCTGTGCAATTGTTGACTAAGGAGTATGAGCACACGGCCATCTTCATGCACTTGGGATTGTGTTTCTTGCAGGTTGTAAAGAAGTACGATTTGAATTATGCCCAAGTGTATTTAAAAAAGTACACTGAACTCATCCAGCGCCATAAGAATTTTCTAGAAGTGTTTGATGCATTTGGAAAACCCTACAAGACGGCTTTGCACGTGAGTGATGAAGGCATGCTGTGGGCTGCCATGTACTTGGACCTGATGGATTAGGCTTACTCTTTTTCTTTTTCTACGGTTACATATTTCCATAATCCACCTACTAATCCTACTTCGGCCATCTTTGCCCAACCCTTATAAGGAGGGGTTACTTGAACATTTCCTCTTGCATGAAATGCGTTTAATGCAGGCCCTCTAAGTGAATTTTGTGGAGTTTCATAAATTGTAGGGGAAACTTTTTCGAGGGTTACAACAGCGTTTTCAAGTCCGGGTCGGTATTTAATAAATTTTTCTGTAAGCTCTTTTGCTGCTTCAGGACTCATTTGGCCGTATTGACGAAAAGCGCTTCCTTCAGGTGTGAATCCTACGTTAAACATAGCTCTGTTTCCAAACCCATTCAATCGTACAGGAGTTACTAGATACTCTTCATTTTCTCCTCCTACTTGGTAGGGCATGCTAAGTGCAAAGTTTAATACTCCGGGTTCAGGATCTCTAAAAAGGATTTTAGGTACATGAAGTCCAAATCTTACCTGGTTTAGTTCAGGAGTATTGCTGATTCGGTCTGGTTCGATTAAGTTACCAATATCGTTAACTACATTGAGTAAATCTTGATTGGGTTGGGGGGTATTCATTTTCATCACCTTTTATTGTTATTACTTAATAGTTACATATATTAATATAAATATATATTGTTATAAAAAAGCGCAAAATACGATAAATTTATAAAAAAGAATAGCATATTACGCTTTATGAAGTCAGAAAAAATAGAAACAGGCCGTTTTGACCCTTCCCTTACTTACGGAAAACCGTATAAATTTGACCGGTACGATCTTGTTCTTCTCAAGGAGCTGGATGATAATGCCCGAAAACCCCTTTCTGAACTCTCTCGCAAAGTAGGATTATCTCGAGATGCCATTCGCAACCGCATCCAGAAACTCATTACAGCCAAAGTTCTTTACGCATTCAAGCCCGTCTATAATCCTCCCAGTATGGGTTTTCCAATCATCAACTATGTTTTCATCTCCATCTACAATCCAAGTCCGGAAAAAGAAAAAGAATTTTTGACCTTCTTACAAAATAATAAGAATGTAACATACATTGCTGGCCTCATCGGAAAATGGGATTATATTTTGGATATTATGGCTGAAAGCCAAGGCCACTTTGACAAGATCTTCAAGGGCATCCGACAAAGGTTTTCTGAATTCATCAAAGACTATGAAGTTTATGGGGTCTTGCAAGAATACAAATATGAAGAGATTGGAAAGTTGGTGTATGAATAGCTACCACTTATCCTTGTCCATCTTTAACCAATAAGAGATGTGGCGAATGATGATGTGGCCTGCAAAGCCGATGATCAACCACCAAGCCCAGACCTGCCATGGAAGAACTTGGACGAACAACGAAACAAAGACCAAACTGCCTAGAATCCAATCGATCTGATCCCAAGGCATGAATCGGTCGCCCGGTTTGACACTAGACCGGCGCTTGAAAAAACTCTTTACACTATCCCCGAACATGGCGCCAAAGCCCATCCAAAAGCCCAGTGACAACCAGAGATGTTCATAGTTGATGAGAATCCAAGCCCTTCCAATTCCTGCCTCCCAAAGTTGTTTTTGCAAGAAGGCAACAAGGATGCCTAGGACAATTCCGGCAATGAAACCCCGCCAGGTCTTGTGCGACCCTAGAATGGGTTTTCCCTTCCATTTTTTATTTCCATCTATAGGCCGGTCAAGCCATTTCCAGCTATCCTTGAAGAAAATCGGGGCCATGTTTGCAAAGGCTGCAGGTAATAAAAGGTATAATACTTGCAAAAACATCAGAAGAACCTCTTCACCTTGATTGAACTTACCATCAAGCCACTTGAAAGAAGCATAAGGATCGCTAAAACTGTTGTGTTTGAGGTTAAGAAACTCGCCACAGGAAGGATGATGGCATTTGTTGTAATTGGCATTCCCACCCAACCCTTTACTACCTTATGCAATAGATTGTACCTTCCCAGACGAAAGGCGCCGCAGGAAATGAAGATTACGCTGGTAACCCACAGTATCGGTGCAAAACCATTTTTTGAGAGGAGCAAAAAGGCAGGAGCGGCACCGAATGAGACCATGTCAGAGAGTGAGTCTAGATTGGTTCCGAGTTCTGAGGTTTGGTTCAGCGCCCGGGCTACCTTTCCATCCAAGTAATCCATGATCATGGCACCGATGAGAAGAGCAAAGGCTACATCCCAATGCTGCAATGCGCTTGCTGCCATGGATGAGAAGCCTAATGAGACGTTTAGGAAGGTCACTATGTCTGGGAATGTTACCTGGAAAATAGAAAGATACCCCTTTGCCATGCATTTCTAGAAACGGCTACCCTTAAAAAAGCTTTTGTTCTAAAGCGTTCCTATGATCGTACTTCCCCCATACACATAATCGCCTGCTTTGACCTTTAACTTGACTGATTTGGGAAGGACTAATGTGCACTGACTACCTAACTTGATCAAACCGATGCGTTCACCCTTCTCCACCCATTGGCCTGGTTTTAGAAATGAAACAACACGGCGAGCCATGATGCCTGCGATTTGGATGACTTTTACTCGAAGCTTTTTATCTACAATCAAGGTTTGGGCATTTTCATTGTCAAAAACAGCATCAAAATACTTTGCCGGTCTAAACTTGCCTGAATGGTACTTGATGTACTTGACTTCACCCTTGATCGGCGAGCGGTTGATGTGTACATCCATTGGACTCATGAAGATGCTTACAATGTTTCCTTCTGCAGCCACATCTTCTGTTAAGACCTTAATTTGCCCTGCTAAGCCTTTTTCCACGATGACTTCGGTGTTGTCAAAGGGCATGATGCGAATTACACGGCCATCTGCTGGACTTACGATGTTATTTCCAGCGGGTATTTTACGATCCGGGTCACGCAGGAACCAGAACTTGTGCAGTGCCCATAACACAATGATGATTCCGATGAGTAGATATACAAACATGTTTTACCTCTTTATCTTGCTCGCTAACTCAGCTACCTTTTTTCCATCCACTTTTCCTTTGTACTTCTCCATGATTTTACCGATGATCATTCCTGGGGGGGATGAAGGGTTTTCCTTTATTACCTTTTCCAGCTCTTTTTTTAATTCATCATCGGATACAATTTCGTAGTTTTTCAAGTCCATCTTTTTTCCCGTGCAAATGTCTCCTAGAATTTCCAATACTGAAGTCTTTGCAATCTTTTCCTCATTCAACTCTTTGAAGAGTTCTTCCCAATGTTTAGGAGTTACCTTTTTCGGATCGGCTTCCTTGAATTTACCTTTTATATCTGAATCATAGGAGATTAATGTTTCTGCGATGAAGGCCGGCTTTACCTTATTGTACTTTAAGAGATTTTCAAACAAAGCCAAATCACTTGATTTCACGATCTTCATGGCTAAGTCCTTACTCATTCCTAAGTCCATAAATTTCTTTGCTTTATCCTCTAATAATTCAACTTTCGCCAGCTCCTCTATTTTAGGAATTATAATTTGGACGTCTGTTTCTGGATACATGCGATCGGCACCTGGCATGGGTCTTAAAAAAGAAGTGGTGAAATCGGCCTCGGCTTTTCGAACGCCTGAATCAATGGGTTTTCCTTGCTTGACTAAATCCAACTGCCGGATTACTTCAACATCAACTACTTTTGGAATGGCCTTGTATTCTTGAAACCCCTTGATTTCCGTTCGTGCACCACCCTTAATGGAAATGTTCACATCCTGACGGATAGTTCCAATGCCTCGCTTCATCCCCGGAACACTTCGTAATATGAGCCCGAGTTTTTCTGCTACGATTTTACATTCTTCAGGGGAATGGATGGAAGCGTCCGTAGCAATCTCAATGAGTGGAATCCCTAACCTGGATAAATTGTAGGTATCTTCTTTTTCCTTTCGCTCCATGACCTGGCACGCTTCTTCTTCGAGGCAAACCGCGGTGATGCCCACCTTTTTTCCATTCACTTCTAAGTATCCGTTACGACCGATTAATGCGGTACGCTGAAAGGCCGAGGTGTTGCTTCCGTCCACTATAGTTTTTCGCATGAAAATGATCCGATCCGCGATCTTGCAGTTGAGAAGCTTGGCTATTTGAATGGAGGTTTGCAATGCTTGAGGGTTTATATTGTGGGGAGGCTCTTCATCTAATTCCACCAAGCAAATGGAATCGTGATACCCCTGGTAAATGAACTCCTTTTGCTTGACTTGCTCAAAGGCCGCTGCTTGATCCCTTGCGCCCGATTCCCCTGCTGAAGCTCTTAAACGACGTTTCACTAGAAAGTCAGCGCCTTCCTTGCGGATCTGAGTAGGACAATGGCAGAATAACTTTTCCCCCTCTAACTGTTGGTGGATCTCCAAACCACACTTAAACCCTAACCGAGCATAGTCTAAAGACATATCCTTCCCTAGTTTTTTGCCCTTTTTATACTTATCCCCAAGGTTTAAAATGCACACCCCCTCTCCTAAGACCATGCGAAATAGTCTAGCCGTATTGGTTGCTGCCCTTTCTCTTACCCATACCCCTCTGCAACTTCCTGCTCCCATATCCCCTTCTTCGGCGTCTGCTCAGGCATCCTCTACTTCAGTTGATCGGCCTCTTGAACTCCAAGAACTTCGAACCAGCCTAAAAACCTCATTGAATGATTTAACGTACCAATTTCAAAATGTTATTACCCCCCTCTTTCATTATGGAACGCAACACCCGGACAAAGTTCGCGCAATGATCTCTTGCACTCCTGCTGCCTGTGATTTTCATCTCACTTTCAATGGAGCAGCCGCGGTACTCCCTTATGCAGAAGATTATGAAAACACCCGCCAAAACTTCCTTGCGCTTTATCAACGCGCTGAAACACTTGGACTGCCTTCTCTTTCTGAAGTTGCTTGTTCCATGATCCCACAAAAATATGCTTGCACTGTTACCGATCCATTACCTAGACTTATCGTCTTAGACGAGGCTGTTATTTTTTCCTTAACCCGCCCTCGCTATGAATGCCATCCACAAGTCGTTTTAACAGGCTTCTCTTACAAACTGTCCAAAGAAACCTTCCTTACGGTTTATTTCCCCTCCTGTGATGTGTATCCTTCTGAAGACGACGCTCTTCGTTCTGGCTATGAAGTTCTTGGTCAGAATGTAAAAGGCCTTAATGGAGAACTGCTCCCAAATGGCTTGTCTATGACCTTTCCTCCTCGTTGAGCTATACCAAGAAATAATCTGTCGAACGATCTGATATCTCTCCGCGTAGGTTTTTCTCGTACAACTCTTTTATTTTATCCTTCTTATAATTGCTGAGTAGCCAGGCCAATTTGATGAAGGCGGTTTCTGGAGTCATGTCACATAGATGACCTAGAATACCCATTTCTTGCGCGATCCGCTGATCGTCGTATACATTCATGTTTATGCGGCCGTATAGTGTTTGTGGAGCTTCGACGATCGCGATCCCCTTTTTTAGTAATGTAGACAAACTATGTTTGATCCGCCCTGATTCTCGTGTCATTTCATCTTTTTCTGTAATCGGTAAACACCCTAAACCTGAAGCTTCTAGCACAAGACCATCATAATCTTCAAAGAACGAGAATTCTTCTGCAAACATGTTCGGATGCGTCTTTAACAAGCCCACCTTGATATTGTCCTTAAACAACTTCAATACGGGCTTCTTCTTCTCTTTCTTCTTATATTCTTTACGAACCCAAGTAATGTTTTCTTCTAAGAAATTAACGTACGCCCATGCTTGCTCATTTATTGGTCGAAATGCGTCCCGGCGTGAAGTGTGCATTTTTCGGCATTTCGTTCCTGGCAAAATCCAACACTCACTATCGCTCATATGCGCATGCATGCACACGCCCACTTCAGCGAAATCTGTTTTTGTCATGAAATAGATGGCACTTAGTAAGTTCAGCGCCGCATCGCTGCCCCCCCTGTCCGAGGAGCGTTGCGCTCCCACGATCAAGATCGGTATGGGAAGCGATTCAAAAATGAAGCTTAGTGCGGCAGCTGTGTAGTGGATATAATCTGTCCCTTGTGGGATTATGATCCCATCTGCTCCTTGCGCGATTTCCCTCTCTACTTCTTTAGCTAAGAAATTGTAATGCGAAAAACGCATGTCTTGTGACCACATACTTGCTACTAAGCGGCTTCGAATATTTGCGAGCTTGCTTAGTTCGGGAAACATTTCCAATAGATCTTCTGGGGTGAAATGTGGCCCGGCACTACCCGTATCATAATCTACCTTCGATGCAATCGTTCCCCCCGTATGCAGAATGGAAATCGTCGGAAGATTGGGAGAAACCTTTATGGGCTTCTTTTCAGTCGGCTTAGGCGTTTTGGGTTGTAAGAGCTCTATATTTACGATGCGAGAACGCTCAATTCCTAGATTATAGCCACTACTTAATTTAAGGGTGATGAAGTCTTCTTTTGAGGGCAGTAAAACTCCTTCGATGGATTCGTCTTTACATATGACCCGTACACAGTCGCCCTCTTTTGCATTCATCTTCTCTTCTTCTTACTTCTTTTCTTCACTTTTCCTTTCTTCTTAGGCTTACTTCCTTTTGAGCGCTTGGCTTCTCGCTCTAAACGGCTTGCTTCCTGCATAAGGCGCTCGGAAGTGGCTAATAAAAGCTTAGCTGCTCTTTCATCGTAACCCTTCTCATGTAACTTTTTTACAACGTGGCCCATCTTCAGCAAAGCGCGCACACTTAACGAGGCCGCCTTCTTTGCAATTCGGTGGTGTTTTAATGCGTTCATGATCTCACCCTTTTTAATATTGAAAATACTGACGAGGAAGGAGTATATAAACCTTGCCACGAAAACTTTAATACCTACTGTTCTATAAAATAAGGCATGGAACCCTTGCCAGTTGACTACGAGAAAAAAATTCAGATTCTGGAAGAAGAGCTCGTGCGCAAACAGGCGCAGATTGAAATAACAGATTCCACTATTTTCTGGACGGCGGTCTAAATCTCACGTATTCATATGTGGAATCTGGAATGATCAAGAACCACTTATTCATAAGTGTTTGACGGTGGTTCTTGATAAACTCGAAAAGGAAAACAAGGCGCTTTTCGTGCTTGCCATTAAACGCGGTGAGGAAGAGGTTATTCTCAAACATAAAAAGGATTCAGTCTCGACGACGAAATCCGAGCGAAATCTTTAAATAAAACCACGCTCCAGGGAGAACTATGGGATACGATGAAGAGTCGGAAGACAAACCTGAGTTTGATGAAGTATACGACGACAACGCCCGAGAAGAGCTGGTTAAGGACGACGAAATCTCTCCTCAAGAAGAAGCCTTCATGGCCGGCTATGATGAAGCTGTAGAAGAACCTAAAGAAGAGGTTTCTGAAGATGAAACTGGGGAAGAAAAGACTGGAGAAGAGGAAGAAAAGAGCGAAAAACCTTCTAAAGTTAAGAAACCAGCTAAAAAACACAAAAAAGCTCTAAAATCAAAGAAAAAAGCGAAAAAGGCATCTAAGTCCAAGAAAAAAGCTTCTAAAAAGACTAAAAAACCAGCTAAAAAAGCTAAAAAGTCTGGAAAAAAGAAAAAACGACGTTAAACGCGTTTTCTAACTTCTTCGAGTAGTTCAGCAATGAAGACATTGATTTCTTTCGTACCCTGCACGCCACCTTCTCGAGTACGAATGTTGACTGTGTTTTCTTGCATTTCTTTGTCACCTACGACCAGGATGAAATTCGCTTGTTCTAATTGGGCGTCGCGGATCTTTTTGCCTAACGTCAAGGAACGGTCGTCTAACTCTACACGTAGACCTGCTTGCTTCATTTGTTCGGTAACCTTCTTGGCATAATCTATTTGGCGATCGGTGAGGTTGAGCACTTTTACTTGTACAGGACTTAGCCAGAGAGGGAATCGGCCGGCGTAATGCTCAATTAATGTTCCAAAAAAGCGCTCCATAGATCCGAGTAAAGCCCGATGAACCATGTAGGGTTGATGCCGTTGTCCGTCTTCTCCAATGTAGCTAATGTCAAAACGCTGCGGCAAGTTGAAGTCAAATTGAATCGTGCTTAATTGCCATTCTCGGTTCAAGGCATCTTTGAATTTTAAATCAATTTTTGGTCCATAAAATGCTCCTCCTCCTGCATCTATCTGGTATGGGAGCTTTGCTCGTTTAAGAGCCTCTTCTAATGCTATTTGTGCCTCTTCCCACTGTTTTGGATCTCCTACTGCTTTCTTTCCTTCTGGACGCGTGCTCAGATAGGCTTGGAAGTTTGTTAAGCCCAAATTACGTAAGATATCTAAACAAAAGTTAAGCACAAAATCTATTTCTTCCGGCATCTTTTCAGGTTGTACAAAATGATGTGCATCATCTTGTGTAAATCCTCGTACACGAAGCAATCCGTTCAAGACCCCACTCATTTCATAGCGATAGACAGTTCCCCACTCAGCATATCGTAAAGGAAGGTCACGATAGCTGCGTAATCGGTTCTTATAAATCAGTATATGAAATGGGCAATTCATAGGTTTTAGATAATATTCTTGTCCTTCTATGTCGATCGGCGAATACATGGACTCCTTATAAAAGTCTAGATGACCAGATGTTTTCCACAAAGTGCTTTTTCCAATGTGGGGAGTCGAAACAATATCATATCCCTTTGCAAGATGTTCTTTCATGCAGAAATCTTCGACGAGGTAACGGATTAGTGCCCCTTTCGGATGCCAGAGGATTAAGCCCCCACCTAACATCTCTGCTTCGGTACTGAATAAGTCAAGTTCTTGCCCTAGTTTGACGTGATTGCGTTTCTCTGCTTCTTCCAGGCGTTGTACGTATTCTTTTAACTCTTTTTCCGCTGGGAAGGCGATGCCATAGATGCGCTGCAATTGCGGATTACTGGCATTGCCCCGCCAATAAGCACCTGAGGTCTTGAGGAGCTTAATTGCCTTGAGTAACCCTGTACTTGCGACGTGGCCGCCTTTACAGAGATCTTTATACTCTCCATGGCAGTAAAAGGACAATGAGCCTTTTCCTTGCGGTGCGAATTCGTCGATGAGCTCTTGCTTGAAAGGGTTGTCGTGATAGAATTCTTTTGCTTTTGCTGCGGTGAAGTCTTCTCTGAAAAGGGGGGCATCTTGACTCGCGATTTCTTTCATGCGCTTTTCGATCTTTTCCATCTCTTCGGGGGTGAAGGGCTTTTCTCTAAAAAAATCGTAGTAGAATCCTTCTTCGATGGCCGGGCCAATGGTGCGTTTGGCATCGGGGTATAATTGCAAGACGGCATCCCCTAATAAATGAGCAGCGGTATGCCAAAAGGCCGCCTTTCCTTCCGGATCTTCAAAAGTCAAAATCTTAAATGAGTCATTCTCTTTAATGGGAGAAAGAAGGTCAATTACCTTATCCCCTAGCTTTGCTGCTAAGGCCTTTTCTCCTAAACTTCTTGAGATTTCTTTTGCTATCTCAATCGGAGTTATTCCTTCCTTGTATTTCTTCTTGTTTCCATCTGGGAATGTGAGTTCGATCATGATCATCACCTTTTGTCGAGTATTCTTTAATTATCTTTTGGTATTGTTGACAAAAAACAGGGTAAATGAGCGACCTATACGGTCGTAGTGGTGGTTGTAGTAGAAGAAAGGGTTTTACTGTTCATCTCTTGGTTTGCGTTCATATGACCACCTGGGTTTGTTATGGGGTTATGGAGAAGACGGAAGTATATAAAGTTAACTACCTTGAGGTATTGTCAAGTTAAGTGTCAAAAATAAACCTTTGTTTCATACGACCGAACGGCAGCGAGAGAGCAAATTGCTCGCAAAGCCGTTCGAGACTGCCAAGCACCCTTCACTTGACTTAACCCTACCTTGATTGTGTTTAAAATAGGTTCAGTTCTTCTTTTACATGATCTCGGACCATCCATTTTTTTCCGATGAGTTTGCACAATACGCAGGTGCAGTAAATGGGTTTGTAGCCTAGCGCCAAAGCTGCATGTGCTTCTTTTTCTGTTCTTGGAATGTAGAGTTCGGTCATTTTGCATCATCATCTAGAGGTTATTCGTTAATGCTGTGTTGCATAATTCGGGCAACCCTTTGGGTTGGGGGGATGTTTAGGCTG
>JBBSWA010000018.1:0-3201 GCA_038046485.1 Nanobdellota archaeon | reverse complement strand
TACCCAAAGAAAAAGGATCTGTCACATTCCCTTTTACCCTTGCATTCAAAGACAGTTACAATCAAGAACATACTCAGAAAGTTGAATTGCCCCTTAACATTGTCAATCGCGAATACTACAAAGACATCCCCCTTGAATGGATGGCCGTCTGGATGATACTCGGTATCGTTATGCTTATACTGGTGGCCTGGTATGTACGCAACCTAAAGAAAAACACTCCTACAGCCCCAAATCCATCTTCAACACCTAAGACCTAAGATGGAGGAGGATTCAAAACAAAACATGGCAACTACCACCCACTTAGCCATCGGAGGGATGCATTGCGCCAGCTGCGCTAATATCCTTACAAAAGCCTTGAACAAAGTGCCTGGCGTCCAATCTGCCAATGTCAACTATGGGACGGAGAAAGCTACTGTTTCGTATGATGATTCTCTTGCTACCCTTGAACAACTCATTGCCGCTGTTGAATCCAAAGGCTACAAAGCGAGCCCTTCCAGCTCTCAGATTGATCCTCACGCGCAACGCCTCAAACAACAAGCTGAAATTGCGAACTATGAACAATTATTCAAACTCAGTCTCCTCTTCGCCATTCCGGCTACCATCATCGGCATGTTTATGATGCGAGACGGCTTTATATTCCTCGGATACGAGATACCTATGGGCATGATGATCCTCTTCGTCCTTTCGACGCCAATCCAATTCATCGTTGGTTGGCAGTTTTACCAAGGCGCCTGGGCGGCTCTTAAAAATCGAAGCGCTAATATGGACTCCTTGATTGCATTAGGTACCAGTGCAGCCTATTTTTATAGCTTATATCTTGCCTTTTATGCGAATGAAAAAATTGGACAATATTTTGAAATTTCTGCTATATTAATCACTTTTGTTGTGCTCGGCAAATGGCTGGAAGCCAAAGCCAAAGGAAAAACCAGCGAAGCCATCCAAAAACTCATGGGATTAAGCCCAAAAATAGCCGTGGTTATTCGAGATGGGAAAGAAATCACGATTCAAATCGATGAAGTCAAAATAGGCGACCTTCTACTGGTCAAACCTGGAGAAAAGATCCCTGTAGATGGGCAAATTATTTCAGGCAGCAGCAGCGTTGATGAAAGTATGATTACGGGCGAAAGCATTCCCATTGAGAAAATAACTGGTAGCTTAGTCATTGGAGGAACGGTCAACAAACACGGCAGCTTTCGATTTAAAGCGACCAAGATTGGGACGGACACTACTTTATCTCGCATTGTCAAACTCATTGAAGACGCTCAAGGAAGAAAAGCCCCAATTCAGCGATTTGCGGATGAAATCAGTGCTTACTTTGTACCGATTGTTATTGTTATTGCTATTGCCACCTTCTTTGTCTGGCATTCCTGGATCGGGCAAGAGTTTAGCTTTGCACTTATTGCCGCCGTCAGTGTTCTAGTCATTGCCTGCCCTTGCGCCTTGGGACTCGCAACACCGACAGCCATCATGGTCGGCACCGGAAAAGGCGCCCAACATGGCATCTTAATCAAAGGCGGAGATGCGCTTGAGACAGCGCATAAGATTAACTATGTGATCTTTGACAAAACGGGAACCCTCACCAAAGGAACACCTGAAGTGACGGATCTTATTGCTCTTAAAGACTCGGAGAAAGACCTGCTGCAACTGGCTGGCAGTCTCGAACAAGAGTCTGAACATCCCTTGGCTGAATCGATTGTGAAAGAAGCCAAGAACAAGAAATTAGCTTTGCAAAAAGTATCTGGCTTTAAGGCTGTTCCAGGGCACGGAATTACAGCAAAGATTGGGAGCAAAACTTACTTTTTAGGAAATGAAAAACTGATGACCCAATATAGGATTTCAGTAGAAAAAATTCGTACCAAGAAAACCTCCTTGGAAGAGCAGGGAAAAACCGTTATGATTGTTGCCAGCGAAAAAGAAGTTTTAGGCTTAGTAGCCGTTGCAGACACCTTAAAAGAAACATCCAGAGAAGCCGTCCAGGAACTGCAAAACTTAGGCGTTGAAGTTTACATGATTACCGGAGATAACGAACGTACAGCGAAGGCCATTGCTCGGCAATGTGGCATCAAACACGTATTTGCTGAAGTACTGCCAGAGGATAAAGCGAATAATGTCAAAAAACTCCAGGAAAAAGGATGCGTAGCAATGATCGGAGACGGTGTCAACGATGCTCCTGCGTTGGCACAAGCTGATATTGGCATTGCTATGGGATCTGGAACGGACGTTGCCATGGAAACGGGTAACATTGTATTAATGAGAAATGATCTTCTGGATGTGCCTAAGGCATTTAAGTTGAGCAAGATGACCATGGTCAAGATCAGGCAAAACATGTTCTGGGCCTTGTTTTACAACATTTTAGGCATTCCCATTGCGGCGGGGGTGTTGTACCCTTTTACTGGGTGGCTACTATCTCCAGTTTTAGCTGGAGGGGCCATGGCCTTAAGTTCAGTGAGTGTGGTTAGCAACACGTTATTACTAAAAGCGAAGAAGCTATAACCCTTCTAAAAATTAAGATATAGAGGACTTTGAATAACCCCCTATATAGTGTTCAAAGTCCTAATAGAGTGCTTTGAAAAAGGATAAAAAACAAAGATATTCAAAGCCCTCTATAGTGAAAATGGTAGATTTTCATATGTTTTTAGTACCATTTTCACATATAATTAAATGGGACACATATCTGATTATTCATCCCATTTAAATATAAAAATAAAAAAATTACTCAGCTGTAGGCGGTGCTACAGGTGTTGCTGCTTGGCTATCTACTAAAGCAGGCAAGCCCGCATTCACATATTGAGGAGTACTTCGGATCATCTTAGGAATGCCTGGATTGATGTATCCACTACCTGTTCCGACTCCGAAACTTCTTTCCTGTACATTGTATGATTTAATGGCCTGACGCTCAATTCCATAGATTCCTACATAAGGACTAGGACCACCACGGGCTCTTACATCAATATTTTTCACAGCCATATCCCCTGAATAGGTGTCATAAGGCACATACAATCCAGAACCTGTCTCTGCTAAGACTTGTACTTGTCTGTTCTGAGCTAAGGAAGGGCCCATCATGACTCGAGTAACCGGTCTAAATGTACTCTTGCGGAAATCCGCCTTGCTTGTATAAGTATTATACTGGCCGACATTTTTCAATGATTCGGTACCCTGTCCTTGATAAGATTTGTTATAACTCGGACTCAAGTACCCCAT
>JBBSWA010000017.1:0-37018 GCA_038046485.1 Nanobdellota archaeon | reverse complement strand
TTAGCGATCCTTAAAGAACATGACTTAGTCTCTGGCAAAGATGGCCTTGAGATCTATGCCATGTGTGAAGTACCCTCCAATGTATTGCTAGCCGATCAATTCTTAGACTTGTTCGATGGCTTTAGCATTGGCAGCAATGACTTGACTCAAATGACCCTTGCCGTGGACCGAGACAGCGAACTTGTGAGCCATGTCTACAATGAACGAAATGATGCGGTAAAAGGACTCATTCGAAGTGTGATTGAGACGTGCAATAAACGAGGTAAATACATTGGACTCTGTGGACAAGCGCCTAGCGATTACCCTGAGTTTGCTGAGTTCCTCGTTGAATGTGGCATCCAATCGATATCTTTAAATCCCGACGTAGTCGTAAAGACCCTGTTGATCGTTGCCAAAAAAGAAAAGCAACTCGGCAGATAACATGGTACCGGACAAATACAAAATCCGCAAAATACACGCTCGGGAACTTTTGGATTCTAGAGGCAACCCTACTGTTGAAGTCGATGTACATACGCGTTCTTGGCGAGGACGAGAAATCGCTCCTTCTGGAGCTAGCAAAGGCAAACACGAAGCTTGGGAATTGCGTGATGGCGGTCGGCGATACCTCGGACAAGGCGTGCAAAAGGCTGTTCGAAATGTCAATCAGATTATTGCACCCAAATTGATTGGCAAAGACGTACGAGACCTTGAGTTGATTGATCAAACCATGATTGATTTAGATGGAACCCCTAACAAATGCCGCTTGGGTGCTAATGCGATTCTGGGGGTTAGCCTTGCCACGTGCCATGCCGCTTCGCTTGCTTTAGGAAAACACTACTACGAATACTTCTCGCAGTACCGATTCGAAAAACAATACACCCTTCCCATTCCCTTCATGAACCTCATCAACGGAGGCATGCATGCGGACAACAACCTTAACTTCCAAGAACACATGATCGTCCCCTTTGGCAAGACGTATTCTGAATCGGTTCGCATGGCCTCGGAAACGTATCATGTCTTGAAAAACTTGATCCATAAAAAGTATGGGATGGGACAATCCAATGTCGGAGATGAAGGAGGTTTTTGCCCCAGCCTTAAGCGGTACCACGAACCCTTTGATTTGCTCCTAAAAGCGATTGATCAACTCGGTTACAGCAAACAGATTAAGCTTGCCATGGACTGTGCGGCGAGCAGCTTCTACAAGAAAGGATATTATAACTTTGGCGGAAATAAAAAAACAACCGATCAAATGATGGACGTTTATGAAAAACTCATCCGAGACTATCCGATTGTATCTGTTGAAGATCCCTTCCATGAAGAGGACTTTGCTAGCTTTGCTGAATTTAACCAGCGATTCGGGCGAAAGATTCGTGTTATTGGAGATGACCTAACCGTAACCAACACGTGTCGGGTTGAAGAGGCTATTGAAAAAAGGTCCTGTAATACTTTACTGCTAAAAGTTAACCAGATTGGAACGGTGACCGAAGCTATTCGCGCTGCCCAGTTGGCTCATCGCAATGATTGGAAGGTTATGATTAGCCACCGAAGCGGTGAAACGGGTGATCATTTTATTGCTGACTTTGCTGTTGGGTTGTCGACCGGAATGATCAAAGACGGTGCTCCTTGCCGTGGCGAGAGGATTGCGAAACACAATCAGTTATTGCGTATTGAAGAAGTGCTTGGCAACAAAGCTCGGTATGCTGGACGAACTCTTCGTTTATAGAGGTATTATGCGCTGGAAACCCTTTCACACTCAAGTCTTGCTTGTCCTTGTTGCATCCACAGCTGGCTTTCTTTTAGCTGGTTGGGGATCGCTCATTAACCTGATTACCTTTTTACATTCTGGATTTCTACTTCATAACTGGCTCTTGTTTTTGATTGAGCTCGCTGCCTTAGCTTATCTGATCAAACTATTACTTCTCAAGAAAGATGAATTCACCCCCTTTCTTGCTGGCCTTGGAAGCTTCTTTCTTCTGGTGGGATCCATTGCTGGAATTGTTATTGTGTTTATTGGCCTTGCTATTTTGCTCTTCACCTTGTACTACCATCGAAGCGTTAACTTACAAGCGCCTGAGTTACCTCACATTCGAAAAGATCGGAAACGTATATAAATTAAAGCCTTCTCATTAAGGTATGCTATCTATCGGTATAGATATTGGGGGGACGAAGATTCGCGGTGCTTTAGTTGAAGGCACTCGGATTTTGAAAGAAAAAATCCTACCTACTGGAACGACTCGAAAACAAACCCTGCAAATTTTGAATGAGGTCATCTCTGAATTACTTCAGAATGGCGTAAAAGGAATTGGCATGGGCTATCCAGGAGTTGTTGCTCAGGGTAAGGTTATCTTTCATGGATGCCTCCCTGCTTTTAAAGGATTTGACCTTGCTAAGAAAGTAAAAAAAGACCATGATCTGCCTGTCTATATAGAGAATGATGCCAATTGCTTTGCCCTTGCTGAAGCCAGATACGGTGCTGGGAAAAATATAAAAAACATGATTGGACTTATCATTGGAACTGGGGTTGGTTGCGGCATTGTTTTGGATGGAAGGTTATGGTCTGGAGAATACGGAGCCGCTGGAGAAATTGGCCACAGTATTGTCGATCCTAGCTCTACATTAGAATGTTTCTGCAAAGGAGGCAAAGGACACCTTGCCGGCCTTGTAGGTGGACCTGGAATTGTTGCGCGTTATGTTCTTAATGGTGGAAAGATACCAACTCCAGATCCTGCCAAGATCTTTATATCTAAAGAAGCTGCTGCCATTCAAACCATGGAAGACACTTATCGACATATTGGCCTTGGAGTGTCTCATCTTGTGAATACATTGGATGTTTCTTGCATTGTACTTGGAGGGAGGGTTAGCCATCTACCTCGTGCATTTTATCTAGAAGCTCAGCAGGCCATCAACCATTATTCTTGCGATGTCCAAGGAAGAAAGATAAGGCTTGTTAAGCATAAATTACCCGAGATGAATGCTGGGGTGATTGGAGCGGCGGCCTTGGTGCCCCCCCTTTAACTATTTTAATGCGCCTATCTCCTTCTCGACAGCAGATAAGAGGCTTCCAGACTGGACGCTTTCGAAAACACCCTGCATATCCTTTATCATGAGGCGATCGCTCTCTAAGAAAGCTGCTCTTTTCCTAACCTCGGCTTTGATCTTTTTTGTGGCTTGGGTCAGTTCTGCCTTTCCGAGATCGACCCCTTGTGCTGCACAAAGCAATTCGATGCTGATCACATGCTGTGCATTGAAAATGATTTCCTCTGCCTTCCTTGCTGCGATCGTAGCCATGCTCACATGGTCCTCTTGCTGTGCAGAAGTAGGAATGGAATCCACACTTGCTGGATGAGCAAGTATTTTGTTTTCTGAGACCAGCGCTGCGGCCGTGTACTGCGGAATCATAAAACCTGAATTCAACCCTGGATTATTGATTAAGAAAGCTGGCAAGCCACTGATGTTTTTATCTATCAATCGATTGATGCGCCTCTCTGCAATATTGGCTAACTCTGCTACTGCAATGGCTAAAAGGTCGCAGGCCATGGCCAATGTTTCCCCATGAAAATTTCCCCCAGAAACCACTTTCTTTTCAGAGAATATCAATGGATTATCAGTGACTGCATTTGTTTCAATTTCCACCACTCCTCGCACAAAAGCCAATGCTTCCCGAACAGCACCATGCACTTGTGGGACTGCTCGCAAAGAATAAGCATCCTGTAATCGAACCCTTTTCTTGGTTACCGTGCCGAGCAATTTTCTCATATTCTCTGCGCAATCCGCCTGACCTTTATAGGGCTTTAATCTCTGTATGTCTTTGTCAAAAACTTCCCTGTTCGCACACAAGGCTTCAAACGATAAAGCGGCAGAGAGGTCTGCTGTCTTAGCTAGAATTTCTGCATCCAGAAGCGCGAGAAAGGCAATCGCGTTTGTTACCTGAGTACCATTAATTAAAGCCAACCCTTCCTTAGCCTGCAGCTTGAAGGGACTAAGGCCTACAATTACCAGGGCTTCCTTACCACTTAGTCTTTTCCCTTGATATTCTACCTCTCCTAAACCCACTAAAGGCAGGCTCATATGCGCCAGAGGTGCTAGATCCCCTGACGAACCTACGGAACCTTTGGAAGGTATTACTGGATGAAGGCCTGCATTCAGCATTTTTACCAACGCTTCCACGATCTCTAGGCGAACCCCTGAATAACCCTTTGAAAGCGTATTGATCTTTAATAGCAAAATGGCTCGCACGACGTCTTCGCTTAACGGATCACCCACCCCAACTGCATGACTGGTGATGATGTTGTGCTGCAACTCTTGAAGCTTTTCCCTTGAAATGGTTACCTCACTTAGCGCACCGAAACCTGTATTAATTCCGTAGACTCTCTGATTCTTTTCAATTATTTTTTCCACATACCCTCTGGAAGATAGAATTCTTTTTTTAACCTCAGGGCTTAATTGCACATGCGCTTTGTCTCTTGCAACACAAGCTACTTCTCTTAACTCTAGCTTGTCTTGAATGATGACCTGCTTATGGCTTGGCATTGCCTAGAAAGAACCATGAACCCCTATAAAAGCCTTGTTTTTTTAAGTGAACCTTGCCTTATAAGACCTTAGGTTGTCTTTACCACCCGAATTTACCTACTTCTTAATCTTTATGAAGATGGCCAGGCTCACTAAGAAATAAATTCCTGTAAATCCTATGGCTAGTCGTTGACTGCCTGTTGCAGTAGAGATGATTCCAAATAAGATTGGTCCGAGCATGGCAGAAACTTTACTTGCTAAGGCATTGAATCCAAACCATTCGCTTCGCTCTTTATGCGGAACGAGCGTCTTGAACCAGGCGCGTGCAGTTGCCTGACTACTGCCCCCGACTAGGCCCGATAAAGGTATAACAATGTACATCCATGTTGCTGTCTTTGCAATGGCAAAAAGAAGGATGATTGCTGCCATGCCTAACGTAGTACACAGTAGCACTTTACGGTATCCTATCTTATCTGCTTTTTTACAGATTAAAAAGGTTGAAGGAATGGCTATAAGCTGTTGGAGTATGAACAATATCGCTAACGTTTTTTGAGATAATCCTAACGTACTTGTTGCATACAAGGCCCCAAAATAGGATAACGTTACGATGCCCTCAGAGAAAAAGTAGAACGCTGCCAAAAACATGATTAAAGTCTTGTTTTTTCGCCAATTCTTAATCGTTCCAAACACTTTTTTCAAGCTATCCCTTAACGGTGTTTTTGACTTGTCCAGGTCAAAAAGCTCTGTTTCTTTTACATAGAAGAAAGAAGGCAGGGAAAAAATAAGATAAAAAACAGCGACCATGAGGAAGATGACTACATAATCTGAATTTGCTCCGTTTAAAAAAGGATAGATGAGAAGAGTGCAGAGCATCCCTCCTGCATTCCCCAGAGCCCAACCTAACCCTGAGATCTTGCCACTGTTGCTTTTATTTGAAACATTGAACATCAGCGAATCGTATAAGGTTAATGCGATGTTGAATGAAGTGTTGGTGGTGATGAATACTAAGGTGATTAGTAACGGACCCAGTTTCCCTGTTATAGCTAAAGCCACTGTTCCGAGGATGGCCAATAAAGAGGATAGAACAAAGGCCGCTTTTCTACGTTTGGTCACGTCCGCCCATGCACCAATAACTGGCGATAAAATCCCGGCTAGAAATACAGAAATTCCAACCGTCAACCCCCACCATAGGTCTGCATTTGGGCTGTTCCCTAAAACGAGCGCCTTGTAATATAACGGAAAAAGAAGCACAGGAATTACAGAAGCATACCCTGAATTCGCAAAGTCGTATAAGGACCAAGACCAGACTTCTTTTCGAGAGACTTCTTTGTCTATCTGCTCTTGAGTCATGTGCTCTTGGAGCTGTACTTGTTTTAAGAAACTTTCGATGTTCAAGCCCGTAATTGGTTTACAGTTTAAGAATGGGTTCAAATTCCTGTTTTTTGGTGATCTTTATGGTAAAACTTAGTGAAAAAAAAGACGTTGGATTATAAAGCAGTACAGAGGGGGCCGAGGCGCCACTTCTATAGCTCGGATACAAAAGGTTAGTCGACAGGTAATCTACAAGCTTATCTGGAGGCATAAGAGAGAAGGCGCCTCGGCATACGTGCCGAAGAAGGCCGGAAGGCCTTCTTCTAGAATCAATCATCTTTTCGCTGATAAAGTCGTTGCCATACGAAAAGAAACTGATTACGGAAGTGAGAAACTGCACTTTACCTTCAAAAAAGAGGGTTTTAGCGTTTCTCGAAGGCAAATTCAAAAGATTCTGAATTTGCAAGGCTTAACCGATCCTTGCCCAAAAAGATGTGGACAAAGAAAATATGTGCGCTATCAATGGCCTATCAGCAACTACATGTGGCACGTTGACTGGAGCGAATACAAAGGCAAACAGTACTTGGCATTTATAGACGACAGAAGCCGCAAAATAATGGCAGCTAGCGTATTTGGCAATGCCACAGAAGAAAACACTCTCTTCTTATTTTACCAAGCCATGTTAACAAACCAAACCTGCCCAGTTATTGTCCTCAGCGACAAAGGCTCTCAGTTCTACAACAACAAACGAAACAAAAAAGGAGAACGACCACCCAACCAGTTCGAGCAAGAGCTCGAACAACTTGGCATTCAAACATGGAGTTCAAGAAGAAACCATCCCCAAACGAACGGCAAAATGGAGAAATGGTTTGACACTCTCAAAAAAAGAATGAAAAAATACCCTGAAGAAACACTACAAGACTTCGTGAAATGGTACAATGAAGAACGCATCCATCATGCGCTCGACTACAAAACCCCTGAAGAGGTTTACAGAGAAAACCTGTAAACCAATTTCGAGCTTGTAAACCTATTTCGGGCTTATACGCTTTCTCGACGGCAATAGCCGTCGTAGATCCGAAATTCGTTTACAAACGCAACCAACCTATAGGGAGGTATGTCCTTTTTAAACTTTAAAAACAACCTATATACTCCAGAAGTGTAAACGAATTTCGGACTTATACATTAAGAAACTTTCGACGAAAGGTTTAAATAACTAGGTGGTTTAACTCGTTTTATGAGTATTTTACATACGTTCTTCAAAGCGGTTGAGAAGGTTATTCCTGCCAAAATCGTATTAGCCCACTGCGATGTTCCCTGTGGGATTTATGATCCCCATCTTGCGCAAGTAGCGGCACACACGGTTTATCGAATGATGACCTTGGTTCGTGATGCGAAAGCTCCTGGCCCTGAGACTTCTCCTGCTGATCGAGCACAATATGTGCATGGCATCTCTCGATATGCCTCGACAAAAGAAGAACACGCTGAAGTTTGCAAACGTGAACTTCGAATTCTCTGGGGAGACTTTTTCAAACCCGAACACCTTGAAAAATACCCTGATCTTCATGATAAAGTCTGGAAGGCGATGAAACTAGCTGGCAAAGCCCGGCAAGAAACCCACGTTGAAACCGGAAAAGAACTCATTGCTGCTGTCAATGAAATTGCTGACATGTACTGGAAATGTAAAGGCATTGCCACGAAAACAGTAAAAGCTCCGTATCCTACTGAAGAACCTCTTGTTGTACCTGATCTTAAATAAATATGGGACCTAATAGATATAGCCCCCTTGGATTCTACAAAGTCATTGGCAAGAGTATGGAACCTGCTTACTCAGAAGGGGACTATTTGATTGTCAATCGAATTGCTTTCTACTTTCGAAAACCAAAAAAAGGAGAAGCGGTATTGTTGGAAGATCCCCGAACGGGAAAAGTGATCCTGAAACGCATCCAAGCTGTAAAGAAACAGAGATACTATGTACTGGGGGACAACAAAAACCAGAGTACGGATAGCCGGGCGTTTGGATGGGTTCCTTCTGAAAAGATTCTGGGAAATGTGCTATGGCGGATTTCTAGAGATTGATTATTTTGTAATGATTTCTGCGATGGATGAAATCACTTCCTTGTATTTTTGATCGCTTACTTCACATAGCTTTTTGATGATCTGAGATTTAATAGCTGTGAAGAGCATATTGCTTCGAATGTAGCTATCGATTAACAGCGAGCCACGGATGGTTTCCTCTTTTCTAAGCTCGATGCAATAATGATCTTTTTTGAATTTAGAAGTGATCTGGCACAGAATAAGATCTTCTCCCATTTCATTTGACATGATCAAACAAGGTCTTATTTTTCTATGCGTCAAGTCTGTGTAAGGAAACGGGAACAACACTATATCTCCTTTTGCAGATGCTTCCATGCCTCGTCCTCTTCCTTAGATAACCAGTTCTTAGCTAAAGCCTTTTCGCTTGCTAGGGTGGTGCAAATCCCACTGACGTTTTCCTCTTCGAACAGTTTCTCCCTCAAGGTTTCTCGGATGAAGTCCTGTAGGTTGTCAAAACCCCTTACATCGGCCATTGTCCTTGCTGTTTTAAGCATCTTTTCCGATAATTTTAGATTGATTTGGGTACTCATAGGTATTAATAGATATTATTTAGTATTTAAAGGTATCGATTGAAAAGGGTTTACTTGGACAAGAATTCTTGGACGATCCTACAGGCCAACTGAGCAGTTGTGTCATTGAAATCAAAGTCTGGTATGTACTCCGTTAGATCTAGTGTATAAATCTTCGATTTAGTGATTCCCTTTAATAAGTACAAGATTTCAATTGAAGTTAACCCGCCTGGGCAGGGTAGACCCACTCCAGGTGCAAAAGCAGGATCGATACTATCTAAATCAATGCTCAGCTGAACAATATCTGCTTTTGATATGATATCATTTATTTTTTTGATCGTCTCATCAAGCCCTATTTCTTTAATGTCTAACGCCGTGAGAAAGGCAACCTTATTTGCATTCATCGCTTTTATTTCTCTATCTTCAATATTGCGTATTCCTAAAATAATACAACCTTTAGGATCAACATTGCCTAATTTTATGCTATCCGCCATTACTGAGCCATAATTAGGTATATCTGACTCAACAAAGTCTGGATGTGAATCAAAATAAATGATTCCGATTTTCTTGTTTAGGTTGTTTAATCCTCTACAAATACCATATTTAATAGAGCAATCCCCACCTAGAACAATCATTTTCTTATTTTTCTTTGCTAATTCTGTAATTTTTTCTTCTATCTCTTTTAGGTTCTCTCTAATGTCTTCTGAGCTCTGATTCAGGTTACCTGCGTCAAATATTTTTTCATCTATTTTTCCTCTTTCAGGATCATAAAGAAATTTAGATATTTCCCTTATTTTGTCTGGTGCTTTGAATCTTCCTTTTCTTTCTGACATTGCACCTAAATCGGTCGGAACCCCTAAAATCACTACATCGCTTTCTTCTAAAGAGTCAGCATCAGCAAGTTTGAATTGTTTCATTTGTATAGAAGGTTGAATTAGGTTATATAAACTTTTGTGGGTCGTTTCTTATATTTTTGTAATCCCTAAGCAAACCTCAGATACGGCGTGTACAACTCTCTTGGCAAGAGTGTTAGGGCTTGTTCGATCTGTTCTGAGGGAAGAGACTGTTTCTTGATATGCTGGTATAACTCCTGCGTCTTCTTAAGAATGGGCGTGTAAATCGCGGAGTCTTCTTTGGATAGCCATTTATGATGCTCTCCTAACTTTTTATGATTCTCCCCGACTTTAGCATGCATCTTTGTTTTTTCTTCCCGCAAGTGCTTTCTTAACTTCGTTTCAATGCGATCCAAACTATGCTCCGGATGAATCCCTTCTAAGTTGATATGGCCATGCACTTTGGTATGAACTGTACGAATCAAGTTATGTTTGATTCTACGTGTTTCAAAACTGGTCGCATGCTGGTGCTGCTCTGCCTTGGAAGTGTCACGCTCCTTATACCAGCTTTCAGCCCCTTTATCCGTTACTTCAAGGATCTTACGCTGCGTTTCTTCGATTAAAAGAGTGAGTTCCTCATCCATCATCTTGTTCAAGGCATGAAGGCCTTGTAAGTTCTCAATCTGTTCGTGAAGCAATGCCTGCATCTCTTGATTCATCCCTTCCCTCTTAGATTAAGGGTTTTTAAATCTTGTTTATGTGAAGGCTGTTCGTGGGACGAGATTTGTTCTTTTTTTAACTCGCGGTAGATTTATAAACCTTATTTTCTATAGATAGACCTAGATGAATCAGCAGCAATACTTTGAATATCTAAAGCAGGCAAAAAGATTCATCTCTGAATTGCAGGGCAAATTTGAAAAGTGGGATGAAAAACAACAGCAAAGAGCTTTAGAGATGATAACTGCGCAGATTACCAAGCAGCTCCGCCAGTATGATACTGTTTTTCTAACAGAAACTACCTTTAAGCATGATGTCGTTACCTACCTATGGAACCTGCTCCACGATCTAGAAAAGAAAAAGAAGAATTGGCAAGGAAGGCATGCTGATACGTTCGGAAGTCCTCATTCAGTTAATGAGGGGTTTACTGAAATATTTACTCGTTTCATACAAATCATTGATATGGAAATTGCCTTCTTTCAAAAAGAACAGGTACCTCCCCAAACCATTAAACCAGATAACCAACTTATATCCTGGATTAATAATGATGATTTATACCAATATATTTCTTTAATAGAAAGAGCCTGTATAAAAGGAGAATCTGTTTCGGATTCAGAATGGGAGGTGGTGAATAGAATTCGACGGCAGTACAGCACCTCAAATGCCCCAAGCAGGAAATTGGGGACTTTTTCTGTTTCACACCATATTCGTGACCTTGTTTTGCGGTTTATTGCTTCTAACCTTGAACCTCTAAAAGAAGCTTCGAAACGAGCAAAATACGTCCTTGACCTTGCCTGTGGTTTATCCAATGCCCTCCCTTATTCCCTCAAAAAGAACCTTTTTCCCTCTAATACTTATGTTGGAGTAGATCTGGACATAACCAATATTGCTACAAGATACTTAGCAAGCAGATATCCTAGCAAGACCATCCAACAAGAGGTATACCCAGATGGACGATCACGACTCGCATATCTTGTAAACTTCCAATCCTTAGGTATAAAATATGCATTTGACCCTGACTTTTCAAAATTAGATGTCTATGTACATGGCAATGTGTTTCAGCCACAGTTTCAAAAAGATTCTGCCTTCTTAATCTTTTTTGATAACACTCTATTTGATGATAATGATTCTCGGGTACACACTGCTAGCAATTTCCCTG
Source organism: Nanobdellota archaeon (assembly GCA_038046485.1). Lineage (GTDB taxonomy): Archaea > Nanobdellota > Nanobdellia > Woesearchaeales > SM23-78 > JBBSWA01. The sequence continues at coordinate 25,907 of JBBSWA010000017.1, read as the reverse complement.
CCATTCTTAATTTAATTATAGAAGGGGGATATTATATTGAAACTGACATAAGTGAACTCTGTTGCTATGTTAAGAAGAATGGAACATTACAAAAAATATACTCCTTTAAGGATGAAGAGCATGAGATGTACTGGCCTAAACCTGGTGTGCCTAAGAAAGAGCCCTACGATATCCGAAAAGTGAGTGCTGAGAAAGCAAAAGAAATCTTTCCTCGATTACCTCATGTTAAGTGATAGAAGGTTCCGACCAACATGAAGCTTAATAAAAGACACTCTTCTTCTATTGTCCATGTCTCGCATCAAAAGACCTAAAGAACTCGAAGGTGCTGATCACCTGCAGTATACTGAAGAAGATCGTAGATTTGGAACTCCTCAGGTTGTAGCTGAATACCGCGCTGGACGTCTTGCTTGTAAGATTATTGCAGACCTTGGCTGTGGAGTTGGATTTCAAACCATTGCCTTTGCCAAAACCTGTAAGCATGTTTACGCTGTAGAAAAAGATCTTCGTAAATTAGAATATGCTCAAACAAATGCTTTTGCCCTTGGCTTAACCAATATCACGTTTATTCACGGTGATGCCCTTGACCCTTCCATTGTAAGCCAACTTAAAGAGTGCCAAACCATCTTTTGTGACACGGAACGACCCCCTCAAGAAGCTGAACGTACCCTTGCAAGTCTTGCACCCAACCCTCTCTTGCTTATTGAAACATACTCTTCAATCACTCCTAATCTATGCATTGAAGTTCCGCCTCATCTTAGCGACATTCCATTTGACTGTGAGCGTGAGTACCTTTCCTTGAATGGGCGACTCAATCGGCTTACTCTTTACTTGGGCGGATTGAAGAAGACTGAGAAAAGTGTGACTCTACTACCTGAAAATCACTCCCTTTATTACACTGGAAAAAAGATGGCTGCTGCCTCTTGCCTTCCACCTCAATTCAAGTACTTGTATGAAGTCAACCCGGCCGTGGTCATTGCTGAACTTATCGGCGAACTCGGGGATTATGACTTTTTTACCTACCTTAACAAATTATACGCGGCTTCCATGCAAGCTAAACCCTCTTTCTTTCTACGAGGATATCGAGTTTTGGCTAGAACCAGTCTTACTCTTACGGACATCAAAGAAGCCCTTCACAAAAATGGTGCGGGGAAAGTTACGCTTCGGCAAAAAATAGACCCTCAAGATTACTGGAAAGAGCGAAAAAAGTATGAAGAAGGCCTTACTGGAACCAAGAAAGTACACCTCTTTATTTTCGAAGAGGCTTTGCTTTGTGAAGAAATTTATGATAAATTAGCTCCCAAATCAAGGGCAGTGTAGATAGAATAATAATCGCTAAAACCACCTTGCTGAAATTCTCTTTTACCCAAGGTATTTGACCGAAGAAATAACCCCCTAGTGTTAAGCTCAAAACCCAAGTTATCCCCCCTATAATATTATATGCGATGAATTGTTTGTACTTCATCTTTCCAACACCCGCAACAAATGGGGCGAAGGTACGGACAATTGGTAGGAAACGAGCGAGAATAATCGTTTTCGCTCCATGCTTTTCATAAAATTCCTCAGTGTACCTTAAATGCTCCTTGTTAATGAAACGTATCTTTTTACTAAACACTTTTCTTCCCATGTGATGTCCAATCCAGTAATTTAAGGTATCCCCTAAGATTGCGGCTATCCCTAACAAAATAATTAACAACCAAATGTTTAAGGCACCTGTTGCTGCAAATGCTCCCAAGGTGAATAAAAGCGAATCCCCTGGTAAAAAAGGAGCAATCACCAAACCTGTTTCGCATAAAATGATCAAGAATACCAATAAATACACCCATAACCCATACTCATTAAACAACCAAATCAGGTGATTATCTAAATGTAAAATTAAGTTGATCAATTCCAAGAACCAATTCATTCTTTCTTAACTTCTCAAACTCTTTATTAAGCTTTGGGTTTGATGACTATTCTCCTTAAAGAGATATATAGAAAGGTTTATTAATTCACATTCGTAAAAAAAGAGTGTATGGAAAGCCGTAGGAGAACTTTCGTTAAGGGCATTACTTTTCGTGTTCTAGCCACTTTGGCCACTTTTGTCGTTGTTTTCTCTTTCACCGGAAACTTGGGCCTTGCCGGAGCTGTCGGCGGAATCGATGCCATATCCAAATTTACCCTTTATTATTTTCACGAGCGAGCCTGGAATAAATCAAGCTGGGGAACTCAATAATAGCGAATCTCATAAATTTATGTTTATGAGCTTATTATGAGATTCGCTAGTCTGTCAGAAACGTAGTTTCTGAGCATGCCAGCAGCTTTGCGCTGCTGAGCATAGCAAATCTCCTTAATAACGAAATAAATTGGGAGATTTGCTATAACTAGAAAACTTTTTATCTTGTACTTGACTACATCACTTAATGACTCGCATTGTTGTCGTTGGCTGTAGTTATGGAGGATTAAAGACCTTACTTACCTTGCGAAAACTCTTCCCCCAAGCTGAATTGGTGGGGGTGGACCCAAGCCCTTATCATGTCAACATTACCGGGTTTCCACGCTATTTTGCTGGAGAGATGGATTCTAAAGAACTCTTATTACCCTTGCATGAATTTCTTGCTAAGCATCACATTGAGTTTTTTCAAGAAGAAGTAACTGGTTTAAGCCCCAACAGTAGGCATTTGTATACGGCTAATCGCCGTATGGATTATGATTATCTGATACTTGCTTTTGGAGCCAGTCACAAACAGATTCCAAATCCAACTACTGGGCTTTTTAGCCCTTACACTCTTCAAGAAGTAAAGGAATTACGGACGTATTTAGAGAAAAATATTTATCAAGGAAAACCCATCCATGCCGTTATCGTCGGAGCTGGACTTGCCGGAGTTGAATGGGGATGCGGCCTTGCAGAATACCTCAACGGCAGAGGAACCGTAACTATCCTTGAACAAAACTCAGTTGTTTTAAAAGGATACAGTGACAAGGTACGAAACTATGTATTAAAAAAATTGCGGCAAAAGAACATCCATATTCAAACCAACACTCAAGTTGAAAAAATCGAGCACTCTACTATCACCTTTGACAAAGGAAAGATGCCTTATACTGCTGCATTACTCTTTGTCGGCGTTTGCAACCATACCCTTGTTGAAAAATTAGGGTTAGAGTCCAATGAGAATGGTATTCTAGTCCACAATACCCTGCAAACCCTCAAATATCCGAATGTCTTTGTCGTTGGAGATGCCGTAAGCCTTGTGAATCAAGCTGTGCAACCCATTAAACGAGCGACGAGTGCCCTTCTCCAAGGCCCTATTGCCGCCCGAAATATTTTACATCACTATGAAGAAGAGGCTCTTGAAAAATACCCAGTCAATGAAATGCCTCTAGGTATTTACTTAGGCCATCACCAAGGACTCGTCTACTACAAGGAATGGATGTACACCGGATGGTTTGCCTGGTGGAGCAAGAAGTTCAGGGAGACGCACTACTTATAATGGCATCAAGTTGATTGCAATATCTTCAAAGATCGGGATGATTTCATAATCATTAACCAGATCAAATCTTCCCCTTAGTTCAGCTATAAAACTCTGAAGCTTTTCGTTGTCTCTTGTGCGAATATGAAGGAATAGGTTCCAGGTTCCGAACATACGCAAGGATTGTGTTACCTCCTCTCTTCTGGCTAAGTAACAAATGAGATCTTTTTCTTTATCTCGGTTGTAATCTTTGAAGGATAGAAGAAGAATAAATGGCTGGTTTTCTTCAGACTTCATGAACAAGCGATATCCGAGTATAACTCTTTCTTTCTCTAAGTGCTTGATCCGGTTTAATATGGTTTTATACGTTGTTTTCCCTTCCCGAGCTAATTCCAATGCTGGGATGCGGCAATTATCTTTTATCTTTTTGAGGATGTATTGGTCTAATGCATCCAATTCAATGATGGGGTCGTTATAGCCGTATTCGATTGCATCGAAGTCTTGACTTAAGGCTTTATGTTTGTAAAGGTAATGATCTAAAACATAGCAACCCGTAATGTCTTGGATCAGCCCTGGAAATTTTTTATTGAATTGATCGACGAACTGGTCAAAAGCAGCGAAATCGAAAACGAATAGAGTGAGGAGCAGGTCATACTTTCCCCCGACTCGGGTAGCCCAATAGACTCCTTTTTGGTTCTTGAGATATTCAAAAACTTGAGTGGCGTTAAACTTTGCATTGAAGCGGAAGAAGACTCGGTAGTGTTCTTGGCGCAGAGATTTTAAGTTGATGATGGTGCCGAACTTAGTGATGATCCCTTGCTTCACGAGGCGTTTCATTCGATAATCAGCGACTTGCTGGGAGATGAGGAGCTTCTTTGCTAGCTGGGTGAGTGGGATTTTAGGATTTTTATCTAGCTCGGCTAAGAGCTTTTGGTCAGTTTTGTCCATATTTATTGTAATGTAGTCTAAAGATGCTTATAAATATTTCTAATATACAAAAATAATGATATAAAAGTTTATCTTAATGAGGATATAGTCTAACACACGAGGTGCAATGATGCAAAAAATAACTCTTGAACAAGTAGAAAATCTTCAACGTGCTTATGGAATCGGCCGTTCTATCCCCGCTATCGCTCTACAAGAAAGCCTTAGCTATGGTACAGTATATCGATATACTCGTGCTTTGGAACGCGGATTTGGCCGACCTTCAGATTACGATCGAACTTGCGCTTATAGAAAAAGAAAAGCTCCCCTTAATCAAGCCTGGAGCACACTCTTGCGCGATCACCTCAAACAATTAGGGCAAACCCATGAGTGGCTTTGCCAACAACTAGGAGTTGATGTTAGCTCTATCGGACGATACCTGAATGGAACCACTGTGCCGAGTCGCACCATTCGACCAAGAATACTAGCTGCCCTAAACATTCCTAGATCTTCCATTGAAGACCTCTTAGTTGATACCAATCCGAATACATACAGGTGAACAAATGACAAATACAGATGATGAACACAAGCATGAGCCAAACCATTTAATACCCTTTGGCCCTGCATCTTTAGGAACCCCTGCTGAAAGAGGGCAAGCTTTATCTAAACTTTATGATACCACTCAAGATGCCCGAGACACCATTGCTGTACTTTGGGAAGAACTTCTTGCATCTTATCGCACACGACTTGAACGGTTGGGACTGACTGTTGAAGACCTGGAAAATGCCCCTTTTGATGCGAAGGAACTTGCCGATCGCATCGGTAAAGACCTCTTTGCGTACCTACATGAGAACCCTACCCTTGCTAACAACCCTAAAGAAAAATCCAGCCTTGCTGGCTTGTATCATCTTGCTGCTACGATTGGCGTAGCTCTTAGACTCACCCCCACTATTGCTCTTAACTCCTCCGCTCAGACGGTTATCAGCCACGGACTTCTCAGCGCGAACAACCTTGCTGATTGCATCTCGGACCGATTCTACTTGGGAAGAGAGATTGAAGGAGAAGGAAGGTTGGTTGAAGAAATTCATGCGACCAATGCCCTCATCCAAACCTATTTTGATCATATGCCTTTTAAACCCGGACTGGAGCAGTTACGAGCCATTCCTACACCCATATCTTTAGTGCTCACTGATTGGAATGCTACTGTAGAATACTGCAAAAGACATGGTGTCCCATCCACAGCCTTTCTCAATGATGGAACCCCGCTGTTCAAATTCGCTCCGGATGCATTGCCTTACGTATATTCGAACCGAGAACGATTTTCCGGGCTTGATCTCTTGCTTGTCAATGATGGAGCTCATGTCAATGGCTGGCTGCAGGGTGCCAAGCTGGGAAGAGAAGCTGGCCAAATATCTCATGATGATTGGCTTGTTCTGTTGACTGGATATAAACCTGAAGACAACCAAGCCATACCTTTGCTTTATCAGAGATACAATGAACCCCTCATTTCAACTGCTCTAGACTTAGGAAATAAACGGTGAACAAATGACACGAACTTCAGAAGAGATCGCCAAGCAATTCCTGGAGGATACTCTAAAAATGCAAGGCTCTATTCCAGAAAAGGTTTACTGTGCTGTAGGGGCCTTAGAAACCTTAACCGACCAGTTTAAGGATGTTCGCCTTTGTTTAGATCCCTTCGGATATCGCCCAGAACACATCCGAGTTGCATTGTTTGCTGGGGATCGGATCAATGGAAGACAAGAAGGGTTTTTCAAAATCGGAGGAAGCGGCGCTGAAATAGCAACGTATTTTCAACATCTCAGCACTCGATCTGGCCTTCAGCTGGAACGTGCCCCAATCCCCATTGAATTCAAAGGGATTACAGCTTGCATCCTTGAAACTTCCCAATTAAAATATGCGCCGATTGTGCTGTATATAATCCCAGTGGAGGAAAGGTATGACAAGCGCCCTTCTTGAACCTTACTGGATGTATGAAGCGTTTCCAGAGCCTGCACCGAAACCTTCGCGAACTCGAAAAGTCCTGCTTCACCTAGCGCCTCCTTCCTCCCTTGAAGCAGTCATCTTCGACTTGGATGGCCTTATTGTAGATACTGAAGAAATTGGTGTGCGAGTGAGTGCTGGGCTGATTCAGAAAGAATTTGGTATTGAACTATCTGCGGAAGATCGCAGAGGATTCTATGGAGTTCCGGATCTGGATTATTATGATCAACTGATTCGAAAGTATGCATTACAGACTTCTGCAGAGGAATTGCTTCGTAAGTATAACCCTGATTATGATCAACATCTTTTGGATATAAAAAACCCCTTGCCAGGTTTATTGAGTGTAGTAGGACAGGGAATTGAAAACGGATTCAAGATGGGCATTTGCTCGGGCAGCTTTGAGCATCAAATTACACAAGTTCTTTCCAATCTTTGCCTCTTGTCTTGCTTTGATGCAATTACTAGCTATGAAGATACAAAGAGGCACAAACCTCATCCCGATCCTTATCTGCTTACGGCTAAAAAACTCGGCGTTGTTCCAAATAAATGCCTCGTTTTTGAAGATTCGGAAAGCGGTGTTTTGAGTGCAAGACGGGCTGGAATGTATGTTGTGGGTGTTCAGATTGGAAACCATGGAACGCAAGATCTAAGATTAGCGGATCAAGTTGTTTATTCACTGGAAGGGTTTACACTTTAAACGCACTTAGACACACTTTGTTCAAGAAGCACCCCTTGCAATCTGGCTTTTTGGCATTGCAGACCTTTCTTCCGTGGGTGATTAGAGTGAGACTGATGGTTTCCCAGTCTTTCTTTGGAATGCATTTCATTAGGTCCTGCTCGATCTTGATCGGATCTTTATGGTTACTGAGGCCGAGACGTTGTGAGAGGCGCATCACATGCGTATCTACACAGACACCCTCATTTAAACCAAAGCACTCAGCTAGGATGACGTTGGCTGTTTTACGGCCGACGCCGGGTAGTTTGACGAGCTCTTCCATAGTCTTAGGTACTTTGCTGTTGAAGTCCTTGACCAGCATCTTTGCCATGGCCTGAATGTTCTTGGCCTTATTCTTGTAGAAACCGGTGCTGTGAATGAGCGTTTCTAATTCTTTGATGTTACACTCGGCGAAGTCCTTGGCGGTTTTGAAACGCTTGAAAAGAATGGGGGTGACCTTGTTCACTCGGATGTCGGTGCACTGTGCGGATAGAATGACTGCGACTAGAAGTTGAAAGGGGTCTTGATGTGAGAGGAAACACTTAAGATTAGGGTAATGCTTTTTGAGATGTTGCAAAATAATAGCTGCTCTTTCTTTCATGGGTGTTCTGACTTTCATATTAGAAACTTTTATATATAGGTATCGCTGGAAACATGTCGTGAGACTTTGAGAGCAAATACCTTCCTGTTTTTTGCGGTTATCGCTGTTGCGATCTTCTTAACCTCCTGCCAGCAAAACAAGAACCTTGCTGGCCAAGCCACATTTGAAAATTCAACCAAAGGATGTGGGAACAGCTTTCTGTGTCAAACGAAATGCTCTTTTAATAATATTTGCGTGAATGCCACTCCGAATGGCTGCGGTGGAATCTGCGTACCTAAAAAGCCGGGCTGCGGTACTAGGCCTGAATGTGCCGTCAAGTGTACTGCAGAGAATAAATGCGTCAACATACAACCAAATGGTTGCGGTGGAAAATGTGTTACTGATACAAACGGTTGCGGAACTGGTGTGAATTGTACCTCTAAATGTCCCCAAGGCTACTCTTGCAAAGGAGCCTTCCCTAATGCCTGCAAAGGAAACTGCACCTTAAACACAACCGGGTGTGGTCCTAACACGGAATGTGGCACAAAATGTTCTGTTGGGTATACTTGTCAAAACGCACTCCCTGGTGCTTGCGGTGGAAAATGTATACAAAACCAAACCAATCAGACGAACACAACTGGCTGTGGAGGCCTGACCTCTTGCCAAACCAAATGCCCTGCAGGATATACTTGTTCAGGAGCGGCCATTGGCGGTTGCGGAGGCAAGTGCTATCTTCAAACCAGTGGCTGTGGAAGTAATGCGAACTGTTCAACTAAATGTCCTCCAGATCAACAATGTTTCAATGCGATTCCGAATGCTTGCCAAGGATACTGTGCTTCTCCACAAGGCTGCGGAGTCAATGCGAACTGTACCGCAAAGTGTCAAGCTGGCGAATTATGCATTAACTCCTTTTCTACAGCTTGTGGAGGAACCTGTGCTTCTCCTACTGGCTGTGGAGTCCATGCCAATTGCAGTACGAAATGTCCTAGTGGTTATGCTTGTAGCGGATACGCCCCAGGCGGTTGTGGCGGAAATTGTGTACAAAATCAAACGAATAATGGCACACAAGGCTGCGGATCCTCACCTTCCTGTCAAACCACTTGCTCTTTTGGATACAACTGCACTGGTGCTGTGCCTAATGGTTGCAGCGGAAACTGCACTCTTAACACAGCCGGTTGTGGACTCAATGCTGCCTGTCAACTGCACTGCTCTACCGGATACAAATGCAGCAGTAACGATCCAAACATCTGCGTAGGAAGCTGCATCATTGACACTACTGGTTGTGGTAACTATACTGGCTGCGGAGTTCAATGCTCTAATGGCACAACCTGCAGGAATTCCACATCTGGTGGCTGCATGGGAACCTGCCAATAAAAAACTATTTTAACCTTTATCCATTCTAGTAAGCTATGGACTTGATGAACTTTACGTACCGCACAGAAACCACACCTCTGCGAGACCTTTTCCCACGATTTGATGCAGAAGATGCTAGGCGAAGATTCTCTTCTTTGAAAGCTAAAGACCCCCACCAGACTGTTTTGAATGTTATTCAAACCATGTGGGAAGGCGGTTATGACTATATGCTGGACACCTATGGATTCTGGGACATCCCTCACTCTAAATTCAGTGGTCATTGCCATCAAATCACTCCAGCTCTTGCCATTCCTCTTAATGTATTGGGCTTTGAACATGTAGCTTATCTTGAATGCTACCGTATCCATAAAGAAAAGTTTGAGCAAGGTCTTGCTGAGAAAGTAGATCCTTATGACGAGCCCAATCCAGAGGTACGTGATGAGTTTTGCAGTATCGGACGGATCCCTTACTGTTGTCTAGAAGTCAAGATCGGAGATGAACTCTATTATTTTAGCGGAAAACACGTCAAGCTGGATGGAGAAGTGTTAAAACCTGTTTTAACCCCTGCCTGTCACACAGAGTTTGTCGGAATCCTTAGACATCCACAAGACCCAAGTAAGAGTGGCATTTATTTGCGAACGACGGTTTCTAAAGATCAGCCGGATCGTGTCATTTGGTACAAACAAGGCTCTCAAGATCCAGAACCTGAACTCTTTGCTACGTTCCTACGTATGAGACTAGGAATCTAACTGCTTGTCGGATTCTTAATTTCATCTAAAAAATCCCTTGCAAAATTAATGGGAATGGCAAAGCCAAGTCCTTCATAACCTGAATACTTCTTTGCATTGACTCCGATGACTTCCCCTTTCTTATTTACCAAAGGACCGCCTGAGCTACCCTCATTAATTGGGGTGTCAGTCTGGATGAATGTAACGCCTGTGTTGTCAATTTTTCGATTGATTGCACTTACAATGCCTTCACTCACACTGAATTTAAGGCCTGCAGGGTTTCCTACGGCTAAGACCTTCTCCCCTACTTTAACTAGGGTAGCATCTCCCATAGGAAGCTTGGGTAAGATCCCCTTGCCGATTTTTAGAACCAATAAGTCCTTTACTGTGTCGCGTTTAACTACGCTTGCTGTGTATGTTTTTCCATTGTAATCAATTACTTGCGCGGTGATTCCGCTTCCAACCACATGGTTGTTGGTCATGATGTACCCTTCATCGTCTAAAACAATTCCGCTTCCTGTACTTCCACTGGTTTGAACACTTACCACGCTTTTTACTAGATCTTGGATGATGGCACTGAAATCTGAACTTTCAAGCTTAATGTCGTCTATCTTTTTTTGAACTTCTGCTGTATTCTTATCTACTGTGTCCTTTATCGTGGTGATCTTTTGTTCGCTCTCCGCCTTAAAATTCTCTATTGTATTCTTAAACTGAATGCCTTGTTTTTCCAATTGCTCCTGTAAACTTTGTGTCTGACTTGTTAATGCGTCCTGAACGCCTTCCACACGCTTATTGGTTGAGGTAAGCTTTTCCTTGGTCGTATCCAACTCTTGTGCGGTGCTCTTCACTAATTGGTTGGTCTCCGTTACAGCGCCTTGGATTTGATTTGTTTTTTGACCTAACTCCTCGTTTGTAACACTGTTCATATGATAAAAGAATGCGAAGGTTCCTAAATTGAGCACAACCAGGCACGCAATCGCTACCCAGAAATATTGGTTGGTGGATTCTTGCGCCTTGAATGGATCGGACATATCACTCTTTTGGAGTAGCTAGTTTTTAAACCTTGCTATTGCTTTTTAAATATAATTTGTACTCCCTGTAAAGCAGCCAAATGACCCCTATTGTGATGCAACTATCCGCTATATTGAAAACAGGCCAGATTTTAAAATCGATGAAGTCGATGACATGGCCTAGTAAGATACGATCGATGAAATTGCCGATGATTCCTGATACGATCAAGGTCATGGCCAATTTGTTTTGCGCTTCTACTTGATCCCAATAATATACTATAAATCCTATCACCATTAAGGAGATCCAGATGAATAATGAGTTCATCCCTTGGAAGAGGCTGAAACTTGCTCCGGTGTTGGTTACCAGATGTAAAGAAAATACTCCCACGTCCACTTGAGGAGTCATGATCCGTACCATGAGCTTGGTTAATTGGTCTACGACAACGAGCCAGATGATCAGAAGGGGACAAGACCAACCCCGCATTCCTCTTTGTTCTTTCTTTTTCACATTCCTTCCTATAAACATCAGCCATTTAAAGATGACGGTTTTACTCTAGAAGTATGGGCCTGATTCCGGTTGTGGGTGAAAACGATGAAGTTATTGGCTATCGAGAAAGAAGCGTGCCTAGTTCTGATTTTGTTCGAGTATCTGCACTCTGGATCACGAATTCTAAAGGAGAAACGCTCATCGCCCAAAGAGCACACAATCGGTCTTCTTTAGCAGGGCTTTGGGGGCCCTCTGCGGCAGGCACTGTCGAGAAAGGAGAAGATTATCTTTCTAATATACTCAAGGAAGCCGAGGAAGAAATTGGATTGAAAGACATTCAGCCTAGAAAAGGCCCGAAACTTCGCGTTAGCGGAGAAAAACATTTTTTCTTCCAAATTTACTATCTTAGATTGGACCAACCTGTGGAAGCGTTTACCCTTCAAAAAGAAGAGGTTGCTGCAGTCCGGTGGGTTTCAAAAGAAGCTTTGCTCAAAGAAGTTCGTGAGAATCCTGCTTCCTTTACTCCGAGTGTGAAATGGTACTTGGAACCTTCTGATCGGGTGATTGATGGACTTAATTTTATGCTTGTTTCTACTGCTAGAATCCCAGTAGTGGATGAAGAGGATAAGGTCATCGGTTATAAAACAAGGGAGGAAATTCAACCCGAGGATGTTTATCGCATCTCTCAACTGTGGATGACCAACACGAAAGGAGACGTTCTTCTAGCCCGACGGGCACTTACCAAAGTCAACAGTCCAGGAAAATGGGGGGGTACAGCGGATGGAACCGTTGAGGAAGGAGAAAGCTATGAAACCAACATTCTTAAAGAAGCAGAAGAAGAAATTGGATTGAAGAACATTTGGCCTAAATTAGGTAAAAAAAGACGGATTACTAGTGAAAAAAACTTTTTCTGCCAAACCTTTCTTTTGACGTTAGATAAATCCATTGAGGAATTCAAACTCCAATCGGAAGAAGTGGCCGAAGTTAAATGGTTCTCAAAAGAAGAACTTAGAAGAGAACTACAAACCAACCCGGATGCTTTTACCCTTAGCACAAAAATGTATGTTGAATGGTTTCTTTCCGGAGAAGAACTCTAAGCTCGTTTAAATCTCAATCAATGTCCCATCCGGTCCCGGGTTTAAGACAGCGGTGTCCTTTACATTATCAATCATGTGAAAGGTTTCATGTAGATGTCCACAAAGCACTAATCTGGGCTGATACTTATCCATGAACTGTCGAAAAGACTTACTGCCGACGTGACCCGCCCACTCTAAGAAATCAATCTTGGTATTGGCAGGAGGTTGATGGGCGACAAGGATTATGTTCTTTCCCTTGAACTCCGCTTCTTTTGTTTTAATCCAGGACTCGAACTGATGATCGGTCTGGGCAAATCCGCCCCCACCCCACCCAACGAAAACAAGGTTTTTGATGACGGTTATTTTTTTATGGATGAACTCCAAGTGTTTTCGCTTCTTGCATTCTTCTGCCAAGCGGTGCTCATCCTCATGATTGCCATGTACAATCAACATCCTCTTTCCGATCTTGTCAAAGAAATCCAAGACTTCAGCCATGCCGTTTCTAAAAACGGTGAAGTCGCCGCAGCAGATGAGTAAGTCTGCTTGTTTAGCCTTCTCTTTAACGGCTTCTAGACAATTTCCATCTGTGTGAGGGTCGGTGAAGGCGAGGATCTTCATCCGCCTAGAAAATACCTGCTTATATAAAAGGGTTTAGCCTAAAAAAACAACTTCTTTGAAACTCTTGAAATGAGGATCTCCTGTAATGACCTTGGCCCCTATCTTTCTAGCAGTTAGTAAGACAAAGGTGTCGGCCAAACCGAAATCCTTGATTTTTTTGCGGATGTCTGCGTGGAGAAGACCTACTTCTTTGTAGAACAAGAGATCTCCTTCGTAGATCTGTGATAAAGAAACCATCGCACTGGAGGCTATTTCTGGGTCGAAATCTCTTCTTCGAAAGACACTGATAACTTCTAAGAAGGTAACTTTGTGTGTGAAAAAAGAATGATTTTCTTTCTCCAACAGGTCTTTAACAACAGAGCCTTTTTTTGAAGCATTTAGGTATTCGATCCAAGCATAGGCATCCAGAACGTACTTACTCATGCGTATTCAGCTCGTCTTCTTTGGTAAACGGCCCCACCCCCCTTGCCGCGCCGAAATAGCTCTTTTTGACCTTCTTGACGTTGACTAAGACGAGTTCTCCTTCCTGTATCGCTTCCTCTTTTACGATCTCTTTTGGGAGGGTGATGGTCAACGAACCACCCACTTTTCTTGTACGGACGATGGATTCCATGTTATACTTGTAGTATAATAAAGTTATATATAAAGTTTATCTTCTTCCAGAACAAAGTCTTCCGTTATGATACTCAAATCGCTGGGTGGTTCCATTGGGCTGATAGACATCGATTAATACGTTCGAACCACTCCAAACAATATTGATCTCTTATTTTTGCTACAAGCCCTTCATCTCTAATCGGTTCAACATCTATAACTGTATTCCCCAGAAGTCCTTTAGATCGTGAAGGGGTTTCGTACATTTCACTTCTTTTAAACCCTCCTATCGTTACATGTGAACAAATTGGTGGGGGGCCTGTAATATGACGTTTAACAACGACCTGTTCTGTACCCTCTTGTATAAATTGAGTGGGTTCCCCTTCCGTCCAGCATCTTACACGAAGATCTCGTACGATTGGATTTCGCCGCGCGGGGATTTGTAAGGTGGGCATAGAATTGAGGATTGATGGGTACTTTTTAAACCTATTGGGAGTTTAGCCCATATCTATTTAGTGTCCCGAAGCAATCGCGTCGTAATCCTCTAAGATTAGCCGGTCAAGGGCATCTAAGTTACGGACACCAATGAGTCTTCCATTGCCCACTTCAGTAATTTCACGCGCGAGCTTTAAACCGGGTTCGTCCAACCGGATACCAATTAAGCTAATCGTAATTTTGCTATCTCTTGCTAGACTTGCTGCTTCTAATGTTTCTTTGATCGGATCCTCTCCCGTAGTTGGAATGGCGTCGGTTAAAAGAATTAAGTGCTTGGTCTCGTTTGTCCTTGGGAAAAGTTCAATTGCCCGACGAATGGTTTCTGAAAGGTTTGTTTGGTTGGAAGCTCGAACTTGAATCAATTCATGCAATAACGACTTGAAATCCAATGTGGGCTCAATGGCTACTTTTACATCATCCCCGAATACGATGAGGCCCACCTTGTTTTTTTCTTCAATGGCCTTGAAGGCAAGAGCGATGCCTGCTTTTTTGCTCACATTGATCTTCTGCCCTTTCATGCTTCCTGAGGCATCTAAAGCATAGATGATGCTGATCTTGCCTTTCTTTCGACGCTCAAAAATCCGTAAGTCCTCTTTTTCCAATTCTTTGTGATGCCTGCGAATCGCTGCCTTTATACTCGGACGAATGGCAATGTCTCGATAGCGGGACTTATGATAGCTTGTTACTCCCTCGCGATCCCCATACACGTCCCGCTTTTTTTCCTTTTTCTCGCCAAATCCCCTTGGAATGATATGGCGAAGTTCTTCCAGATACATTACGAGGGAACTGACGGTGAGGGCTTTTTCGGTTACTACCCCATCCTTATCAAGTAAGTCCTTATCCTTTAGATCCTTTACTTTTTTTTCTATGTTGGTCTGAATTTGACGCTGGAATTCAGGAATGGAGATGTTCTTTTGCACATACTTGGGATCGTACCCTGCGAGAAGACGAATCAAGGTTTCCCCATACAAGTTCTTTGCCTGCTTGAAATCCTTTACCATGTTCTTAAACATGATCTCTGGCGTGAAACTTCCTAGTGATTGATTGATGCTCTCCGTGATGATCTTTCCTTCGTCTAAAGCCTCTTTATCACCCTCTAGAACGGTGTGCATGAGCTTATCTTCATCATCCTGTGAGGCAAGCTTTCCGCTTAATTCTTCAATCTCAGAAGTCTTTTGAAAGGTTACACTGGAGAAAGGATCAGACTCGCTGTCAAAGAGAACCACCCATCTCCTCTTCTACATTTGCAAACTTTTCCAATAAAAAATTGTTCGGGGTTTGCAAGTATTTTATCGAGGGCTTTAAACTGATTCTATGACCTAATACTGAAAGCAACACATCTTTTACATCCTTAATGGTTACTATGTTTCTTCCATGCACTTGTGCATTGGATTGTGAACGTTCATACAAACCCAGACTTGCTCGGACACCTGGCTTTTTGTCAATGCCTCGGTCTGCTCTTAATTCACGAATGAAGTTGATGACGGAAAGCAATAAACGCTCAGGGAATTCGATTAACTTTTTTCCCTTTTCCTTTACGATTTGCACTTCAATATCTACACTTTCCGGATATGACATGTAAATGAAATCAAAGCGATCTAAGAAAACATCACTTAGCGGCTCGGTACTCGCATCATCAGGATTCATCGTGCCAATGAACACAAAATTTGCCTTGAAATCAAAACTGTACGTACCCAAAGTGATTCGGCGTTCTTCCAAGACTTGAAGCAGTGCGTTTTGGAGCTTTTCTGAACAACGATTCACTTCATCGAAAAACAAGATTCCTTGATTGGCTTTGAATACCTTACCTGGTGAGAACGCCTGCGTAGACATCGGACCAAACTTTAATGCCTTTATCGGGTCGATATCTCCTAACAGATCTTCAGCCGTAAGATCCGGACTGCCCTGAACACGAATGAACAACTGTTCACCTGAAAGTTTTTTGGTTTGGATTTTTTTCTTCTTTTCCTTTGCTTCGGTGCATGAAGGACAAACTGGCTCAGATGGATCACAATGAAATGAACAATCGTTTACTGTAACTTCCGCCAAAAGCTTGGACACATTCTTTGCTAAGGTTGTTTTTCCTATGCCAGGCTGACCGACCAAGATGATGTGGCGATCCATCAATAAGGCAGACTTAAGCTGAGCCTTGACCTCATTTTGGCCCAAGATCTCCTCAAACTTGGCATTGCGAACGTTCTTATTAAAAATAGAGTCCATACGGCCAAAGGGAATGAAAAGAAGGTTTATAAAGATTCTTATAGAAAATCTTATTATTTGTATTTATATTTTAAAATTCTTAATCTACAGAGAATTCTGAAAGACGCTCTTTTGCAGCTTCAGATCCAACAATAATAGTTGCATGGTTTCCGTTTAATTGGGCATTGGCTGCTGCATAAACCTCTTCTGCGGTGACTCCATCAATTGCCGCATATAATTCGTGAGGCAATGCTCTTCCCCACAGTACATGTTCTCCCAACATAATTCCTAATCCATCATCCTCTTCTAAAAAATCTTCTAACTCACCTGTTGCTTCTTCTTTGGCCAATCTTAATTCTTCAGGCCCCAATTGTCTCTCTTTTATTGTTCTTACAACTCTTTCTATCCCTTTAACAGCCGTTCGCGCATTGGGTTCTACACAATAGCAGTTTAAATCAATGCTATCTCCCATTCTGCTACAACGTTCAAACCCTCCTGCGGCATCGTAAGATATGCCCTCTTGTCCTCTTAGATGTTTTACAAGAAGGCCTGCTTCAGACCCTCCCATTGCTGATCCAAGCACTCTTAAGGTAGCTTCCATTTTTGGGTCTCTTCTTTCTGTTTGAAAGATGTATGATATTGCCGCGTCAAAGACTGGTGGCGTAGATGTAA
This sequence comes from Nanobdellota archaeon, assembly GCA_038046485.1. Lineage (GTDB taxonomy): Archaea > Nanobdellota > Nanobdellia > Woesearchaeales > SM23-78 > JBBSWA01. The sequence continues at coordinate 9,012 of JBBSWA010000017.1, read as the reverse complement.
ACTGTAAATATCTTGAAACAGGAGTACGAATGATAGGACAAGAAGGTTCTAATTGCACTTTTTCTTGACCATTCGGAATTCTTCCTAAATGTTTCTCAGCGATGGTTACGATGTTATCATCAATTGCACCGTATATAGCTGCAAACATCCTGCTTCCAGTTATATGCTGTCTATGCCACGCTTCTAAATCTAATAGATTAATTGCCGATAAGTCACGAATGTTTGCACTTAACAGGTTTTCTTCCACCCTATGAAATAAATCTAATCCCCAGCTTCGTACTTTTTCATGATCTCCGCAATATCCTACTAATTCGCTCCCTATAATTCCACGATGTAATTCTATTTCTCTCTCATTGGGGGGTTCTATAAGACTTTTAGCAAGTAACTCTAAAGCGCCTTCTAGACTAGATGAATCAGGCCCTCGCATATGAAACCAAGTAAGCTCTGATGAATTAGCCGCATTTCCTTTTAGTTTCATTCTTAACAGTTTTGCAGCGAAGCGATAAACTCCCCCGCTTTCTTTTCCAGAAAAAACGTGCTCTGCGAAGTGACCCAATCCCTCTTTATCTTTAGGGTCACTCCATTCTCCTGCAGGCGTTCCTACCACGATTCTGACCCTTTTAGAATCTGTAGGTAGATAAACCAATGTAATCCCATTGCTTAAGGTTGCGATGTTTATTCTGTTCGTGTCTATATCCATTGTTTCACTTATCATTGAATATAGACTCGATTTTTAAGCGTTGTCCTTAGAATGAGCTTAGCCATAATAACTGGGGCGGTCTTCCTTCATTTCTTCGCTTCGGGCGGAGCGGAAGTGCTTTTCCATGTCCACATACACCTTTTCAATTTCCTTGGTCACGGAAGGCCGGACCTTATTTAATGCCTTCTTGAAATGCTCCATTTTGACTATTTTTGACTCAATGTTCTCTCTTAAAGCAAGAATGGCGGCTTCCCGGCAGATGCTCTCGATGTCTGCACCCACATAGCCATCTGTCTTGGAGAGTAACTCTTTCATGTCCACATCGGCATCTAAGGGCATCTTTTTCATGTGGATCTTGAAAATATCCTCTCGCGCTTTGGCATCAGGCACAGGAGCCATGATGATGCGATCAAAACGACCTGGTCTTAACAAGGCGGTGTCTAGAATATCTGGGCGATTGGTTGCAGCAATGATGACTACATCTGTTAATTCTTGCAAGCCATCCATTTCAGTCAATAACTGGTTTACCACGCGCTCGGTTACGTAACTATCGCTGCTATCTCCTCTTCGCGGAGCAATGGAATCAATTTCATCAAAGAAGACAATGGTGGGACTCGTTTGACGGGCTTTTTCGAAGATCTTGCGCACGGCCTTTTCCGACTCTCCTACCCACTTGCTTAACATCTCAGGGCCTTTTACGAGGATAAAATTGGCTTCGGATTCATTTGCCACAGCCTTTGCAAGCATGGTTTTACCTGTTCCTGGAGGACCATAGATGAGCACTCCTTTTGGAGGGTTTACACCCATTCGCTGGAAGGCTTCCTTGTGCTTGAGCGGCCACTCGACCGCTTCAATCAACTCCTGCTTTAGACTTTCTAAGCCGCCAATATCTACCCACTTTACATTGGGTACTTCTACCAAGACTTCTCGCATGGCGGAAGGACGAACCACTTTTAACGCTTCCCAGAAATCTTCAGCGGCGATTCTCAACTTTTCTAATATCTCATTGGGGATTTCTTCATCCTGCTTTAAGTTTAGATCGGGAATGACTTTACGCAAAACCACCATGGCGGCTTCCTTGCATAACGAAGCCAGGTCTGCTCCTACAAAGCCGTGCGTGATCTCGGCAAGTCGTTTTAGATTCACGTTTTTTGCCAGAGGCATATTTCGTGTATGAATCTTCATAATCGTTAAACGGCCTTCTTTTGAAGGAACACCGATTTCGATCTCACGATCGAAACGACCCGGACGGCGCAATGCCGGATCAAGTGAATTTGGAATGTTTGTGGCTGCGATGACGACAACTTTACCACGGGATTTTAAGCCGTCCATGATGGCCAAAAGCTGTGCCACAACTCGACGTTCGACTTCCCCACGGGCTTCCTCTCGCTTAGAAGCAATGGCATCGATCTCATCAATGAAAATAATACTGGGAGCGTTCTTTTGCGCATCCTCGAATTTTTTTCTCAGATTTTCTTCAGATTGACCATAATACTTAGACATGATTTCTGGACCATTGATGAGGATGAAGTTTGCATCGGTCTCGTTTGCCACGGCCTTTGCGAGTAGTGTTTTACCTGTTCCTGGAGGGCCGTGCAGCAAGACACCCTTTGGCGCTTCAATGCCTAAGCGCTCGAACAATTCCGGGTGTTTGAGGGGAAGTTCGACCATTTCCCGCACTTTCTTTAATTCTTCCTTCAACCCACCAATGTCTTCGTAGGTGATGTCAATTAATTTTTCTTCTTCAAAGTCAACAGCTTCAGGGTTGAAATCCACCTTGGTCTGATCGGTGATGAGCGAAATGGGACCTGGTTGTGCATCCACGACGACGAATTTGAGATCTCCAAGGCCAAAACCCAGCATGGTGTCATCCAACATACTGAACATGTCTTCAAAAAATGGATTGTCTGACAAGGTGGTTCTTCTTCTGCGCGCTCCACCTAATGATACTAAGTCTCCTTTCTTTACTGCTCTTCCAAGAAGACCTTGCTTGAAAATACTGGGGTTCGCACGGATCATGATTCCCTTTCGAGCGGGGGCAATGATGACTTTCTTCGCTTCTTTTACTTCGGCTTTTTTGATCGTGACAATTTCTCCGATGGTGGTCTTCGCATTTCTTCTAATTAAAGGATCCATGCGAATGATGTTCAGACCAATATCCCCTGGTAGAGCGCGATCCACAATTCCGACGGTACTACGCTCCCCTTTGATCTCTATGATGTTCCCTGGTTTCAGGTCGATTTCCCGCATGAAATTACTATCTACTCGGACAATACCCTTATTGATGTCGTCCTGAACGGCTTCAGCGACCTTTAACTTGAGTTCTTTAGTCATTGAGTGGGTTAATTCGATGAAGATTTATATAGTTTTGCGAGGAATGATGAAGAAAAAAGATATTTTGCTTTCTGTGGAAATAACAGATTCCACCATTCTCTGAATGGTGGTCCAAAGGACCACTTATTGATATGTGAAATCTGGAATGATCAAGAACCGCTAATTCGATAAGCGGCATGACTGCAGTACTGTAAATCGGGGCAGTCATGCCGCCCGTCTATGACAGGCGGTTCTTGACAATAAAGAATGTCCCAGCCATTCGCTTGACTATTCCAACCAAACGGCCGTTGTTGTTGTCTAGGTTGTTGTTGTCGTTAGCATTGCCGTTGTTGTTGTCGAACGAGCCAAGACACAAAAGCCGCCCGGAATAGCCCTTCCACTTTATACTAAAGTCACTGCCCCTTCATTTCTGCACAGAAAAGCTTTGCTTTCACAGAAATGCTACGCATTTCTGGAACCAGAAATCCACTGATTTCTGAGTTTCTGGCACACGAATTCTTACGAATTCGTCGTGTTGAGGCTGTATTTTATGATAGCAAAGCTATCCTAGTGGAAAGGCGTGTAGTTCCAAGCTACTCCAAAGTGCTCAGAAAAGCTTTGCTTTTCTGGCATGCTCAAGAGCTTTGCTCTTGGCATGCGAAGAATCGAGTTCTTCAGCATGCCAGAACCATTTAGGTTCTGAGCACAGCTGGGACAAAGAAGATGAAAACAAGAGAAGTTAATAAAACTTATTGTTCCTGCGGCTTTACCTGTGTTATTGTTGGCGAAAGAGTTATATAACCTTATTGCGGTATTTGATCATGCTACGGGTTATTTTCGATACGAACATATACGGCTTCCTTTCAAAAGAAAATGATGCGACAGAATTAAAGCATCGGATCAGAAATGATGAAGGTTTCATTGTTTATGGCTTTCAACCCGTGCGGAAAGAGTTGAGGGATATACCGAAAGATAAGGTGGTTGCTAGGCAGTCGCGTATTGCTTTATTGGAGTTATATGATTGGATAACGAAGGAGCACATTCTTTCAAATTCGGATAAGATTGCCAGTTTGGGGAAGGAATATTATAAGCAGTATCGCAAGGTTAAGGGGCTACGAAATTGGGGTGAGATTGGTGTTGATTTCTTGGTTGTTGCATGTGCTACTCTTAACAATCTAGATGTGGTTTGTTCAGGGGATCAGAAGACGTTGGTTAGTGAAAGAGCGCAGTTGGTGTATAATAAGGTGAATCGGTTGTGGCGTTATAGGACACCTAATTTTTTGGATTATGAAAGTTTGTTGGAGATGTTTAGAAAGAAGTAGAAGTCGTTGCTTTAATGAACGTATCCATGTCTTTTTGAAATTGAGGGGTGGCTTGGATTTCTTTAAACTTTTTATCCCATTCCCTTTCCGATGGCTTCTTTTTCTTCATAAATAGAAGGGATAGAATTTAAGTTTATAAACCTTTTGATCTCTTAGGATTAGCTGTATAGTGTCTTAAATGCAGGCTTTTTGGCCAGACAGCTTTACCTGTCATAAAACTTATTGTTCCTGCAAGGTCACGCCTTTAACAGGGGCATAGACGGTTCCACTGAACTCAAAGGCTCTTCCAGTTCCTAAAGAACTCGCAACTCTTTGCTCTAAAAGACCGCCTAAATTTTTTGCGACGAGCGCCTCCGGCGCCACTACACCAACCAAACGGCCGCCATTGCCGACTAGGTTGCCGAGCGGCATTCCTTTGCCTTCTTGCTGGACGTGATGGTTTTTTAGGATTTGACTTATGAGCCAAAGGATTCTTTCGTCCTCTATTCTCTTACTTAGGATGGACAGGAGGATTTGGTGGTCTACGGTATCAAAATAGTGCTTGATATCTGCTTTGAGAACGTAGCAGATTCGAGTGTTGTTCTTGGACACCTTTCTTTTGAAGTGATCGAATCGCTGGATGGCTTTGAAAGTTCCTTTTCTTTTCCGATTGGCATAGTTGTCATAAATGAAGGTTTTATCAAAAATGGGTTCGATGATGTTGCAGATGGCGTGGTGAATGACCCTATCTCTAAAATCTGATTTGCTGATCCTTCGTGTTTTTGGGTCGCGAAGAATGAAAACCTTTAACGGCCTTGGCTTATATGTGTGAAAGGTTAACTCTGAGATCAAGTCTTGTAGATTTTGTCTGAGATTCTTCTCAAATTCGATGACATAAGGCTTTAACGTTTTTCCCTTTCTTGCTTTTTGGAAAGCCAGCTCAAGATTTTTGCAAGAACACAGTTTGCTGTAGAGACTCGACCTTTTCGGTCCATTCAAGAATAATTCAACCTTTCTTTTTAGAATCGACTAGCGTTGTTTCCGGAGCGGCTGCAATGCCAATTCGAGGAATGGCTACCGGTGGAGGAAGGCTGATGTCCCTACTGATGATGACGGCTTGAATGTGGCACTTGGCCAGCACATTATTTAAGATTTCTTCGGTTGTGGCATTGGGTAACGTCTTATTTGCCTTCCATTGCTTAAAGGCTTCCTTGATCTTCTTTTCTTCATCCAAGTAAATGACTTCTCCACTTAACTCGATGATGCCTGCTTCAGGTTCATACTTTGTTGAGAAACCAAACATTAACTTTAAACTCTTACCCTTTGCTTCAAGGGGAAGTTCATTCTCTTCCACATCCACCAAGGTGACAGTATTATTGATAGTGATCTTGCCCTTAATTGGCTTTTTGCGCTCAGCAAGCATTTTCGTAAAACTAAAACCCACAATTGCCATACAGTGCTGGACAGGGGCGCGGTTTTTAAAGCTTTGCGTAAATTCGTTACAATTCCCTCTTTGTACTTAAATCTCGAAGCCTTTCCACAATATGATACTGGTCGATTACATCGGCTGTAAATGAGGGTAACCACTGTCGCCATTCTTCGCTTCCTTCCAGCATCATTCGACGAATTTCAGTAGCTCCGTACGGTTGACTCTCTCTACATATCAAGGGCACTTCTACAAACGTCTTTCTTTCTTCGACCCATCTTTCTTTTTTCCATCGATCAAAGTCGTCCCGGACTGCCAGGTGCTCAACTGTAACCTCTGGATTTCCAGGAGTAAAATTCCAAAAGACGCGTTCGTTATACTCTCTAATCGGATAATAAGGAGCTATTGTAGCATGGCAGCTCAGTGCCTCTAAAGCTGCCGTGACCATTTCCACACGCTCCGCATACGTTAAGAAATTCTTATCCAACGTAAAGCGATCTCCTTTCAAAAGAGTATTCCAAGGATCTGGATTTACGATACCCACATGAACATGACTATAATGCCTGGTCAATGCTTCTAACGTTTGAAAATGACCCTGATGGAAAGGCATAAACCTTCCACCGAGCATTCCAATCAGGTCCTTTTGAGATAGATGTTTTGCTGACAACCTTTCTAGAAACTCTGTCCAAGAAGCTTCCTCCCCCTGATAGTACAACGCGCTATTCGGAATCATCCGATAAGAGACTCTTGACTCCATAAAAAGCTTAGCCTTTATAGCTCACACTTCCCATGCAAAAAACATATAAACCAGTATAAGGCCAGAAAGAGTCATGTCATACGGGTATGGTCAACACCAACAAAGCCACCTCATTAGCACGGTTGTAGGGATTGGCTTGATCTTGGTTGGGATTCTATCCTTAAATGTTAAACTCCAGTTCATCGACCTCCCCGTAGATCTTTCAGGTGATCTATTCTATATTATCGTTGCACTCTTAGGCATCCTGGGAGGCATTATTATCCTGCTTCACCAGAAGCAACAGAGATACTACTAGATTCTCCTATTCTTGGCTCTGTAGAAAATTTCACTTTGTTCGCCCTCCACTCTGCTTGTGAGATGCTTCTTTTCTTTTATGCATCGCTGAAGCCCCGTAGGTACTCAGAAACGTTCCGTTTCTGGCATGCTTAAGAGCTTCGCTCTTAATCAGGACTTCCCCCTCAGCTTCTTACTTATTTTTATTCCAATCACTCGCCCTTAAGAGTGGAGGAGGCCTTTTTTACAGAGCCCTTATTCTCGTAAACTTTATATACCATGCTCCATCAGAATCCCTCATGAAAAAGAGGACGATTGCTTTATTGTTACTCGCCCTTGTTTTGGTTGCTACCTCTTGCACCTTAGGTGGAGGACCTCCTCCTCCTCCTGAAGAGCGCAAGTATTTTGAGGGTATTCGTGGTGTTAGCATCGGATTTGCTGACAAAGGAAACCCTCCTGCTAAACTCTATTATTATTCTGACACACCTGACAACCGATTTCACGTCAATGTCAAAGTTGCGAACACAGGCAGCAGCTTTGCTCGAGGAGGCATTTACTTATCTGGCTATGACCCCCTCATGATCCAAGTCTTTGGCATCAACCCCAATACCCTTGCCCGAGGAACCTGTGGCATCAGCATCGGCAACATCGGCTTTGGAACCTTTGGAGGCCTTTTCCAATGCGACAATGACGTGACCATCGGCGCTGATCGCCGAGGAGACATTGATGTTAATATTAAGAAGATCTTTGAAAAATTCGGTTTGAATAATGCCCTTTTTGGAGGAGGCGACTTAACCTTTAGCCGACAACCCGGTGACTCTGCTGCGGGAATCCCTTCTGATTACCGACTTGGTTTTGGGTTTGATGTGGCCAACAAACTTGCTTTCAATATGGACTATGGAAGCCGAGGTAGATTGTTGATTGGACTCTTTAGCGGCATTAGCTTTCAACGCAACTTCGGCACGGAATACTTACTTGCCGGAAACATTCCTGAATTCCCTGGCGGAGATACGGCCTTTATCGACTTTGATGCCAACATCGCCAATTGGCCGCAAGGACTTGATCAAACCACGCAGAATTTTTTGATTACCAATTGCTACTTATATACAACGCATGCCGCTCCGGTTGTTTGCATTGACCCTGCACCGTTCTCTGAAGCGACTAAAGTCTGCGTGCCCAAACCCTTTGTTGGTACAAAAGGACAAGGAGCCCCCGTTGTTGTGACTGGCATTGATCAAGAAAACACCCCCAGGCAAGCACGCTTTACGATTCACGTCAAAAACCAAGGTGGCGGCGAAGTGTGGGACATTGGAAGAATTGAGAAATGCAGCCCCTACGCTCCCCAACGAACCACTGAATCGGATAAGAATATTGTATGGATCGGAGATGTCCGTGTTTCAGGCGATCCTAGACGCTTAAAATGCAGTCCCAATGACTTCATCCGACTCGATGCCAAAGGACAAGGCGAAGTTACCTGTGTCTATGACATTCCCTTTGGTCCCATCAAGAGTGCTTACCAAACTCCGGTTGTTGTAGAACTCTGGTATGGATATAGCACGACGGCCCAGACCCAGGTACTGATTAAACGAGCGATTTGATTTTTCATCTCTTTTTGGATTTGGCTTTTCAATTCACAACCTTTTTAAATCCAGCAAAAATCATCCTTTTCATGCGCAAAGCACTTGTTTTTATCGCAGTGATCCTATCTGTTTTCCTCTTATCCAGCTGCACGATGCAGGTGAATCCCAACCAACAAATTCCTCAAATCACAAGCAGCGGGGAAGGTGAAGTGGCCACCAATCCAGACCAAGCCACGGCGTATATCCAAATCGTTAGTCAAGGAAAGGTTGCAAAGGAAGCACAAACCTATAACAAAGGAATTGCTAACAAAGTAAAAGATGCCTTCCTAAACAACGGCTTAAAAGAAGAAGACATTGAAACGAGCAGCTACTCTGTAAACCCGGAACGCACATACTACCCTCCTAAAGAAGGTCAAAAAGAATACTATAAAATCCAAGGCTATACGGTCACGCACACCTTTAAAATCACTGTGAGAGACCTGGACAAACTCGGCGAACTTGTTGATGAGGCCATCCAAGCCGGCGCCAATTCCGTTGAAAATGTTGTTTTTGGCCTTAGCAAACAAAAAGAAATCCAAGTCAAAGCAGAAGCCTTGAAAATCGCTTCTAAAAAAGCTAAGGAAAAAGCCCAAGCCATGGCAGACAGCTTAGGCATACAATTA
>JBBSWA010000016.1:0-16824 GCA_038046485.1 Nanobdellota archaeon | reverse complement strand
ATCCAGAAACAAAACAATTTTCTTCAGTAGCGGATCGCAAATTAGGAGATAACAACGTAAGGGTTTCCCATGATGGGAGCTTTATTGTTTTTAGTTCACAACCAGAAGATGATCATTCGTGCGGCAGAAGTTGGTTCAGTGTAGCGTATAAGAAGGGGAATGAACCTGCTGAAGTTTTGTTCAAGCCTGATTTCCCTTACTTTGCTGGAAATCCTATAATCAGTCCAGACGGAAAAAAGGTTTTGTTTGCAACTGATGAGCCCAATAGCAGCATGCACAAAATAATTGATTTAGATACAAGAGAGATCAAGGACCTCTCAATAGAGAGAGCAGATGACAACATGGACTGGGGAGTGGCCTGCTTAACCCCTAAATGAGCTAAATCAGAGTCGAAAAACGTTTAAAAGAAGGAGTAAAATCAAAATAGTAATGAGCACATGTACTCCTGAAATCATCGCCAAGAAATGGTTAGAGGCATTCAACCATCACGACCTCAAGGACCTCCTCGCTCTCTATCATGAAGAAGCAGTGCATACCAGTCCAAAGTTGCGCACCCTACGACCAGAAACAAAGGGCCAAGTAAAAGGAAAGCCCGCTCTGAAAGAATGGTGGAAAGATGCTTTCAAGAGATTACCCTCTTTACAATATGAGTTAGACAGGCTTACCGCAAATAATTCTAGAGTGTTTATAGAATATACGCGTAAAGTGAAAGGCGAACCAGATATGAAAGTAGCTGAATTGTTGGAAATAAGTAAAGGATTAATTGTTGCTTCTTATGTATATCATGGATAAAAATATCAAAAAACAATTTAAAAACTGTATTTAAAATAAAAACCCAGCAAAACCAGAGAAGGGGTGTGGTGGTTTTGCTGGGAAAGAGGTGAGAGGGATTAGCCAACAACCGTTTTTACATCCTTCATATCTTTCCAGGCAAGTTCAAAAAGTTGAGTGAGAGCACTAGCAAAGAAAGGAGTGTTCACCCATACGGCAACATCATAGCTAGGGTGTACATCAATGCTATCGGTAAGCATGAAAGCAATTTCTTTCTTATCAATGATGCAGAATCGAGCATTGATTCCTTTGCTGACTCGGATTTTTGAAAAAGGGTTAAGAAGTTTGATCTCTTTTTCCGCCTTCTTGGTGAGGGGAGCAACAATTCGTATTTGAACGCCTCGGTCATGTGCCTTTTTCAAGGCGCGGTCAAGTTCTTGGCTTTTTTGAATGAAGCCTGCTTCAGAGGTTACAAGGAGGATTTCTTCTTGAGCGTCTTTAATCATGAGTTCAATATGGTCATAAATATTGTCTCGTCCTTTAATAGCGCCAGTAAGATCAGAGGGTTCTACAAGTTCAACCCCTTTTTTGTGTAGGAGGGTTAATTCATTAAGAACATCAGTCGTTCTTACTTTGTCGAGTTGCTCAATATTTTTTTCAGCATCTTCATAGACTCTTTTCTTTACTCGCTCAAGCACTTCATTAGGAGATATAGCTAGATATTGGATGGGTTTACCGATTTTCATAACAATAAAGCCTTTGCGTTCAAGGGATTCAAGAATATCGTAGCTTCGGCTTCGAGGTACATTGGCAATGTCAGAGAGTTCTCCTGCAGTACTAACGCCTCGTGAGAGAAGGGCGGTCCAGATTTTGGCTTCGTAGCTGTTGAGGCCAAAGTCTTTGATTTTCTTTAAAAATTCAGTTTGTACAATCATGGGGCATCATCAAATATAACAAGTGAGAGAATCCATCGATATATATAAAGGTTATTGTTTTTAGGACTGGTAAGTGATAACGAATAGGGAATTTGCCCAACCCCTTTGTTTCCGTTGGAAAGGAAGAATAAAAAAGAAACAAGAGTTTTTATAGGGGAAATAAGCGATTTTTAGCTTTTTTAGGGAGATTTGTTGCTTTTTAGTGTTTTTAAAGGAAAATTTAGGGTTTTTAATGTTTTTTTAGAGGAAATCATGAATTTTTTTTGAAGCAAGTCATTTCTTTCTATATAGAAACTTAATAGATATATTATTATATTATTATATTATAATAAATAAATATAGATATAGATAGAATAGAATAAAAAAATAGAAAAAATAAAGAGATTAAAAAAGATAAAAAAGATAAAAGTAAGAGCACAAAAATAAAAAAATCAAACAAAAAGATAAGAAAAGGCAGATAAAAAAAATAAAGGATTAATTAGAAAAAACAAAAGAAAAAATTAAAAAGGTTATAAAATAAGGAAAAAACCAGCTTTAAATGATATAAGAATAGATATCTAAATAGTAAAAGATATCTAAAAAATATCCATAAAAAGAGTATTTTTTTCAGGCAGGTTCATCAACAAATTAAGCTCATTTACCCCTCCATCCAACTCTTTCCCATACACCCCAAACAGTTCCATAAGAAACGAAGGTGTGTGGCATATATGCTAGAAACTGTAATTTATCTTCTATACGTTCCACAAGAAGAATCTTTATATACCTCCACTTCATCTGGAATTTAGATGCAACTCGACCAGTTCTTTGAAAAATACCTAAAAAAGGAATCCATCTTCTTAAGTAAACAAGTTTTACAGTCTGCCTACGTCCCAAGTGAACTTTTACATCGAGATCAACAGCTTAACCAAGTAGCAAATATCTTAGCACCCGCTTTGAAAATGGAAAAACCTTCAAACTTGTTTATTTATGGAAAAACAGGGACAGGCAAAACCTTAACCATTAAGTTTGTAATGGAAAAGATGTTGAGTGTTGCAGAGCAGCAAAACATCCAGTTAAAAATTCTCTATCTAAATTGCAAGTTGAAAAAAGTTTCAGATACAGAATACCGGCTCATTGCTCAACTTTCTCGCCTGTTTGGAAAGGAGATTCCTCCAACCGGATTACCCACAGATGAAGTGTATGGGATTTTCTTTAAGGCTGTGGATAGTCAAGAGCAAAACGTGGTTTTGGTGCTCGATGAGATTGATCAGCTGTGTGTGAATGGAGCAGGAAACGATGTGATCTATAACCTAACCCGCATCAATTCAGAATTGAAGCGCGCACAGATTTCAATCGTGGGAGTAAGTAACAGTTTAAGTTTTGCGAATAACCTAGATCCGCGAGTAAAATCTTCGCTCAGTGAGGAAGAGCTGGTTTTTCCACCATACAATGCCTTGCAAATTCTAGATATTTTGAAGAATCGTTCTGAGAAAGCCTTTCGTCCAGCAGCCATATCGGAAGGAGTTTTGCAAAAGTGTGCAGCATATGCAGCAAGAGAGCATGGGGATGCTCGCCGAGCTCTTGAGCTGTTGCGTGTGGCAGGCGAACTAGCTGAGCGTAAAGGGCTTTTAAAAGTCTCGTTAGAAGAGTTGGATGAGGCAGAGGATAAGATTGAAAAAGACCGTGTGCTGGATATGGTACTCACCCAACCTAAACAATTTCAGGCAACACTCTATGCTATCTTGTTGTTAGGAGAAAAGAATCCAGATAAGATATTTACAGGGGAAGTGTATGAGGTGTATAAATCCATTTGTTCTAAAACCGGCCTTCGCCCATTAACTCAGCGTAGGGTCTCAGACATTTTAGCTGAGCTAGATATGTTAGGAGTGATTAATGCCAAGGTGATTTCAAAAGGGCGTTTTGGGCGCACACGTGAGATTCGACTGTCCATTCCCTCCCCTTTAGAGGGGAAGGTTCGTAAGATTGTAGAAGAAGACCTAGGGTTAGAAAAAAGCGATCAAGGCCCTACTGCCAATACTAATTAAGGAGTGTATAGAAATGGATGTACAGGCAAAGGTTAAGTTATTGTTGCAGAAAGGAGTTTTAGTCAGTCCTGAGATGTTAGAGCAGTTAGCAGCTTCTGAGGAAGATCCTTCTACTCTTTTTTCAGAAGAGAGTGTGTTAGATAGAGAAACAACCTCTTCAGTCGCAGATGATGAAGAAGTTAAAGTGATCATGTCCTATGATGAGCCTTCTCAGAAGCGTTCAGTTGAGGATTTTGTCGGATATTTCAATCAACGGTTTATTGCTTTGGAAGGGATGTTAAAATATCGGCAGGAATTGCAGCGCCTAATATCCATCAACAAGTTGCTCGGAAAAAGAGATAAAGAGCCCGTTTCCATTATCGGAATTGTACTTGAAAAATCAATTACCCAGAATAATAATATTATTCTCAAGTTAGAAGATCCAACAGGGATTATAAGTGTACTGATACACAAGAATCGTAGTGATATCTATGAATTAGGAAAAGATATTGTACTCGATGAAGTAATTGGAGTTACAGGGATGTTAAGTGAACCTGGCTCAACGGGAGGGGTTATCTTTTTTGCAAATTCCGTTGTGCTCCCAGATATTCCAATAGATAAGGAATTGAAAAAATCGCCGAAGGAAGGGTATGCTGTTTTTACAGGAGATATTCACCTCGGATCCACCTTATTTTTAGAGAGTGAGTTTAAGCGTTTTTTGGCGTGGTTACAAGGGAAAGAAGGGAACGATGAACAAAAGGAGATTGCAAAAAGGGTAAGGTATATTTTCATTCCAGGAGATGCAGTTGAAGGGGTGGGAATTTATCCTGGGCAGGAAAAGGATCTTACCATTGCAGATATTAAAGATCAGTATGGAGAGTTAGCTAAATACTTAAAGCAGATCCCCTCTCACATCAAGATCATTTTGTGTGCAGGAAATCACGATGCGGGTAGGTTGTCTGAGCCTCAACCACCATTATACAAAGATTTTGCAGAGGCACTTTGGAAGATTCCTAATTTGCACATTTTGAGCAATCCATGTTGGGTGAATGTGGGTTCAACCGTGGATTTTTCAGGGTTTGATGTGCTCATGTATCACGGGTTTTCTATGACGTATTATGCAGATAAAGTGGGGTCCCTTAGGGCAAAGGGAGGTATGAAACGAGCAGAACTCATCATGAAGTTCCTATTGCAGCGCCGTCACCTTGCCCCTACTCACACATCAAACCTATACATCCCTGATAAAAGAAGAGATCCCTTGGTAATTGATAAGGTTCCAGATTTCTTTGTGACGGGTCATATCCATCGAGTAAGTATGGGGTTGTATCGGAATGTTTCACTCTTAAACTGCGGATGTTGGTCAGGGCTTTCTTCCTATCAGGAAAAATTAGGAATCATTCCTCAGCCGGCAAAGGTGCTTGTAGTAAACTTACAATCGAGGGAAGTAAAAGTGATGAACTTCTTAGAGGAAGGGCCTGCATGATTGCCTCTCCCAAAATGCAAGAGTATTTTGCCAAGTTGGAGAAGGAGTGTTTTTTATTGTATGATCTAGCTTCAGAAGCTAGGAAAAAAGGATTTGATCCAGAAGAGACAGTAGAGATCACAATTGCAAAAAATATGGCCGAGCGTGTTATTGGCCTGATCAGTGTGGTAGCTCCACAAATCAAGGGATCTGGGGCGGCCGAACGTATTTCAGATTTAGAAAAAGAATTTGGAGCGTTGGATTGGCGGGTGGCGATGCACATCAGTTTAGAGGTAGCGCAGGAGAAGTTTTGTAAGTTCAAGAATCAGTTGGAAGCAATGGAGATTGGGATTCGGGTGGGGTTTGCTTATTTAACTTTAGGTTCTCTCTCCGCACCATTAGAAGGGTTTGTCGGGCTTGAGTTGAAGAGTCGATTGGATGGTCAAGGTCAATATTTTTGTTTGGACTTCGCAGGGCCCGTACGTGCAGCGGGGCGTACGGCTGCAGTCATGTGTGTGCTCGTTGCAGACTATATCAGAAAGAACTTCGGATTTGCTACATATGATCCCACTGAAAAAGAGATCCAGCGCTGTCCAGGGGAGTTGGAAAACTATCATGAATATGTTGCAAACTTGCAGTATTTTCCTAGTCCAGAAGAATCCACATTCTTGGTGAAGCATTTTCCGCTTGAGATTACGGGAGAGCCTTTAGAAAATCGTGAGATCTCGAATGCAAATTTTAAGGATATCCCTAGAATTAAGACAAATTTTGTGCGAGGGGGGTATTGCTTAGTAATTGGGGAGTGTTTTGGTTTAAACTCTCCTAAGGTGTGGGGTAAGATGAAGTCTTGGGCAAAGGAGTTTGGGATGGATCATTGGAGTTTTTTAGATGAATTTGCAGAGATGCAAAAAAAGTTGCAGGCAAAAGGTGGAGCAACGGAACAAGTAAAGTTATCTCCAAATTATTCGTACCTAAAAGATATTGTAGCGGGCCGTCCTGTTTTTGGTTTTCCATTGCATTCCGGTGCATTCCGGTTGAGATATGGGAGAGCAAGAACGGGAGGGTTGAATGGCCAAGGGGTACATCCAGCGACGATGGTGGTGTTGGATGGTTTTATTGCTTCAGGGACCCAGCTCAAAGTGGAGCGTCCGGGAAAAGCGGCATCCTACACATCATGCGATTCCATTGATGGGCCTATCGTAAAACTAAAAGATGGTTCGGTTGTTTTTTTAAAGACAGAAAAACTGGCCAAAGAAGTTAAGGATCAAGTCTTAGAGATTTTGTACTTGGGGGATGTATTAATTTGTTATGGTGATTTTTATGATCGAAGTCACCCCTTAGCTCCTCCAGGGTATTGCCCCGAGTTTTGGAGGTTGGAATTAGAAAAGGCCATGGTGGACTTGTTTGGGACATTAGACTTGGAAAAAGTATCGGACTTAACAAAGATTCCAGTTGAGTCATTAGATAAATGGGTGAAGAATCCGATGAAGGCAAAGATTTCATTGGGGCAGGCCATTGAGTTATCTAGGAAATTAAATGTCCCCTTACATCCTTCATTTACCTTTTTTTGGGATGGAGTTTCAAGAGCCGATGTAAAAAGCTTGTTGGAGTGGATGCGAACGTTAAACTTGGTGGAGGATCCTTTTAGGGTAGTGCTTCCCATGCATGAGTCTAAGCGCATTTTGGAGATATTAGGAGTTCCGCATCTATGTGTAAATAACGAGTTTGTGGTGTTAGAGTCTGAAGTGGGAAAGGCTTTATTATTTTCCTTAGGGGTGAACAATTCAACAGATGTTTTAGAGCGCTTACGTACCTTTCCTGCAGAAGAAAGTGGTTTAGAAGTAATCAATAAGATCTGCCCAGTAAAGTTACGGGCAAAAGGAGGGACCTTTGTTGGGGCAAGGATGGGGCGTCCGGAAAAGGCAAAGATGCGTAAGTTAACAGGTAGTCCCCACGTGCTTTTTCCAGTGGGAGGTGAAGGGGGCAAGTTGCGTTCGTTTCAAGCGGCAATGGAGTCAGGTAAGGTAACTGCTGACTTTTCTATTTTTTATTGCAATACATGTAAGAGAGATATGGTGTGGGGAGTTTGTTTATTTTGTGGTGATCGTACGGTTCGCAAATCCTTTTGTAAAACCTGTGGGGTGGTAGACAGTTGTCCTCATGTTACCTTGCCTGCAAGACGCACTTCTGTTCCGATTAAGGAATATTTTGATGCATTGTTAAAAAAACTAAATACGCGTGTTTTCCCAGATTTAATTAAGGGAGTAAGGGGTACAAGCAATAAAGAGCATATTCCTGAGCACCTGTTAAAAGGTCTTTTGCGTGCAAAGCATTCCATTTGTGTGAATAAGGATGGAACGATACGATATGATTGTTCTGAAGTGGCATTGACTCATTTCAAGCCTAAGGAAGTGGGAGTTTCAGTTGAGAAGTTAAAATCGTTAGGGTATGAATTGGATTGTAAAGGGTTGCCTTTGGAGCAAGAGAATCAGGTCTTGGAGTTAAAAGTGCAAGACGTGGTACTTCCTTGCTGTATAACTAGTGGGGATGAAGGGGCAGATCGGATTTTGCTTCGGGCGGCAAAATTTGTAGATGAGCTATTGGTGAACTTATATGGCCTGCCTCCGTTTTACAAGATGAACACCCGAGATGACTTAATCGGGCATCAAATCTTAGGTTTAGCGCCGCACACTTCAGCAGCCATGTTAGGTAGGATTGTCGGATTCTCACAAACACAAACGTTCTTAGCGCATCCCTATTTTCATTGTGCGATGCGTAGAGATGCAGATGGGGATGAGGCGTGTTTTTTGCTGGTGCTGGATGCATTCTTGAATTTTTCAAAGAAGTACTTGCCTGAGTCTAGAGGTTCAAAAATGGATGCTCCATTAGTTGTTACATATCAATTAAATCCCAATGAGGTAGATGATCAAGTGTTTAATATGGACATTGCTTGGCATTATCCCTTAGCGATGTATCTTGCTGCCTTGGAGTTTAAGAGTCCAAAAGAGGTAAAGATTCGTCAGGTGGCTTCGGTGTTGAAAACAGAGGAGCAGTTTGAAGGGTTAGGGTATACCCACGAAACCTCAGATTTTAATGGGGGGGTTTTGTGTTCTGCGTATAAGCTCTTGCCCAGTATGCAGGATAAATTAAAGGGTCAGATGGACTTAGCAGTTAAGATCCGGGCAGTGGACGCACGGGAGGTAGCCACGCTGGTGATCGAGCGGCATTTCATTCGAGATACAAAAGGTAATCTAAGGAAGTTTTCGCAGCAGGAATTTAGGTGTGTGGGTTGTAATGAGAAATTCCGTCGCCCACCCTTAATCGGTAAGTGCACGAAGTGTTCGGGTAAATTGCTCTTCACCATTTCAGAAGGGAGTATCATCAAGTACCTAGAACCGAGTATCAGCCTGGCAAACAAGTACGGCGTTTCAACGTATCTGAAGCAGACCTTAGAGTTAACCAAGCGCAGAATCGAAAGTGTTTTTGGCAGGGAATCAGAAAAACAGGAGGAATTGGGGAAGTGGTTTGGCTAATTTTTGTTCCTGAATATCAGGCAATAGCTATGGTTTGTTTGCGAAATCGTGGGGTTATTCCTACAGAATATCTCTTCTCTTTCAAGATAAAATATGTCTGAGAGCACTTTTCCAACGTCCCACGCTAAAGGAGTCATAGGATGATTCTTTCCAAATGTGTTTTCTATCTCTATAATGATCGTTGCATTTTTCTTCATTTTATTTTTTATTTTAGAGTATATTCTTGCGATATCCTTTAAGTATTGAGTATACCCTCCCTTTTTTGTATAATTAGAAAAAGGGTTCTCTTTGTCGAAAGATCTCATATAAGGTGGGGAAGTTAGGGAGAAATCAAATTTGGGCAGGTTATATTTTTCTAAGTTTATTGAATTCCCATGTATAATCTTATTAGGTTCTTTCAGCTTACTTTTAATATATTCATATCTTTTTTTATCATATTCAATGCCTATTCCGATGCGCCCAAGTTTCTGCGCCATTAATAAGGTCGTTCCGAAACCTGCGAAAGGGTCAAATATTTTATCTCCTTTTTTGGTGTATTCTTTAAGGATTTTCTCTACAAATTTTTCAGAATATCTAAAACTACTGTCTCCAGTAAATTTTATTTTCTTTAGTTTATCAGAAATTATAAACCAAGATTTATTTTTTGGCATTTGTGATATAATAGAAAGTATGATATATAAATATTGAGTTATTAATTAGTACCTAATCTCAAATCCTTCTAATTTCTGTTCAGGAACTTCTTTTACATCTACCTTCTCTACTTCCGCATAAAGGGGTCCTTTTCGACAAAGCCGGGTCAATTGTTGCAGTTCTTCTTCTTTGCCTTGTGCAACAACTTCCATCCGTCCGTCTTCCAAGTTCTTAACCCATCCAAAAACCCCGCGCCGCTGGGCTTCTTTCAAGACATAATAGCGAAAGCTAACGCCTTGTACTTTGCCAGAAATATGGATGTGCAGGCAGGGCATGAACACATAAAAGAAAAGAACTATATAACTTTTTAGATCTTCGAGTAAACACTTTGTTTGGCACCGCACGCTTGGCATTTAATGAAGGTGATACTGCCTTCTTTGGTCAATTTCGTATCGGGTTTTCCACATTCTTTACACAACACCAGTTCATCTGCGTATTGTTTGATTTTATCATTGATCTTCTGAGAGGGTACTTTAGTGCCGAGGACAAGTAATTTTTTCTTGAATTCCCCTGGGGTGGCGAGTGCCTTGAGGAGGTATTTGAGGAGGTGTTCGGGTTTACGTTGGAATAAGCCTGCAATCTCAAAGAAGTTGCTGATCACCGTTTTATTGCCTTCTACATGGCCGCGTACATTGGGGATGGATAGGCGTACAGTGGCTTCCTGTACTTCAGGGAGCTGTTTCTTGGCCTTTTCAAGGAGTTGCTCGTACGTGTCCATGAATGGATGTAGCTCGAGGCACTTTATAAGGGTTTGTGCATGAAAACCCTCTAAAAATATTAACTATATAGAAAAGAATAAATCAAAGCAATCTTTATATAGCCCTTCTTCAAAAGAATAGCATGGTTCTCGAAGCGCTTATAACCCCATTTAAGGCTGAGGCTAGGCCATCACGATTGTTCTTTTTAGGCTTTGTATATGCTACGGTCGCGGTTTTCTTGAGCCTGTGGATTTTTCGTTCGTACAGTAGTTTGATCATGGTTTTTTTAGCAACCATGGCGGCACTTCCCTTGGTTTACTCCACCATGAAGATGGAGGAAGAAAAAGACTTAGAATCGGTAGAAGAAATGTGGCTCTTGAAAGAGCATGCCAAGGCATTGTCTGTTTTCATGTATCTATTTGTAGGAATGACCCTAGCTATGGCCTTTTGGTACGTGGCTTTGCCTTCGGATACGGTTTCAGTTCTTTTCCAGTCTCAGTCTTCAACAATCAACTCGATCAACGCGAATGCCATTGCCGGAAACGTATACAAACTTGACTTTTTTGGCAAGATCTTTTTCAATAATGTAAAAGTGCTTATTTTCTGTATTTTGTTTTCCTTTATTTATGGGGCAGGTTCCATCTTTATTCTAACGTGGAATGCTTCAGTCATCGGAGCGGCCATTGGTAATTTTGTGCGAGGAAACATCGCTTCATACAGTTACTTGGTTGGGTTTGACAAGGCAGCAAAGTACTTGTATGTAGTTTCATTTGGGTTATTTAAATATTCCATTCATGGCATTCCTGAGATCTTAGCCTATTTCACAGCAGGTCTCGCAGGAGGCATCATAAGTATTGCAGTCATCCGGCATGATTTCGGAACAGCAAAATTCGAGCAAATATTATTAGACAGTGCAGATCTTCTCCTTGCAAGCTTCGCTATTCTATTCGTAGCGGCGATTCTAGAAGTCTATGTAACTCCAATTATATTCTAAATAAGTTTGATTAGCATCCTTAAGTCGAAATCCTTTCAATAAATTGGATGGGTGCGTTGCGAGGGGTCGTCCCTTACGGGGGCGCAGCACCTTTAATTCTACATCAAGGATTTCGAAGATGCTAAACAAATATTTCTAAAGAAGTTTGAGTTTTCCAGGTTTGATCTCATAAACTTCGCCTTCTTGAAGGAGCATACGAATAACCTTTTCCCCATTTTCAGCGTTAATCGCTTTTAGCACTTCATCTATATCAGCGCCTTCTCCAGTGTCAAGCTGTTTAATTTGTGCGAGGATCTGTTCGCCCACAGAAGGAGCAGGTTCAGTAGGTAAAGAGAGAGAAGGTGCAGGTACAGCTTGAGAAGGAGTAAGTATGGGTTTAATTCCTTCAAGTTCAGCCTTGCGTAGAAGCAACCATTTGGGATCGATTTTCTTAATGATTTCAACATTTAAGTAGATGTGGTCTTGGTAGAGTCTTGGGCGTCCAATGGTTAAAACATGATCTCCAATTCGAATGTTGAGAAAGGAGGTATTTTCTTCAAAGCTAGTAAGTCGTATCTGGCCAGTTCCATCGTCTAAAATCAAGCTGCGCTCTTCTTGTCCAATGATCACTCCAGTAAGGTTGGCTCGGCTGATGTTTCCAAGAGGGGTTTCAACATAGCTGGGTTCCCAGCCTTCTTTTTGGATGTAGTGTCCTTTAATCAAGTAGCTTACTGGACATTTATAGGCCGTTTGTCGTTGAGTTGGCATAAATCTCACACCGGATTAGATCTTGCTGATCATTCCAGGTTTTGGGCTGAATAAGTCTCCTGCTCTTTTTAGTTTTTCAAGGACTTCTTCTGTTTTGCGCTCATCCACGCCTTTGAGTTCACATTCACGCACAATGTCTTCATAAGGGATGAGTTTGCCCATGGTTTTCTCAAGTTCATTGATGATGTCTCGAACAACAGCAATATGGCTTCGTTGGCTAGCAGTAATTCCTGTCGTGATACGATCGATATCAATCTTTCCTGTTTCTGGGTCGAGCCCAATTTGACTTAAGCAGTAGTGAACCAGGTCAATGGCACGTTGAGCGTCTTTTTTCATGACTTTTTCACTGAGGCGTACCCGCGCACTGGCTTCACTCAGTCTCACCAAGGCTTCCAATTGTCGTGCAGAAATAGGAATGGCTTTGATGCCTTCATGGTCTTCACCAAGTTTATTGCGCATTTTAACATAGAAATCTTTAATTTCATTCAAGGCAGATTCAGTAAGTTTAGGTTTGATATTTTGTTTGGAGTAGGCAATGTATTTTTTGATGAAGTCAGGTTTGATTTCGCCTTCTTGGATTTGGTCTCCTTGATGTAAGCGTAATACAAATTCAGCCATTTTTTCATCTTTTTTCAGGTCAGGCAAGTCTCGCACAGGAAAGATTAAGTCAAAGCGGTTGATGAGTGTGCTGGGTAGATCAATTTGTTTGGCAAGTAATTCATACGGATCAAAGCGTCCAAATTTGGGGTTCGCAGCAGCAAGAACCGTGGTTTCAGCGCGTAAAGTGGCTTGAATGTTTGCTTTAGTAATCGTGACGGTTTGCTGTTCAAGAGATTCGTGCATAGCGCTTCGGTCTTCTTCAGTCATTTTATCCAGTTCATCAATCGCGCATAGTCCTTTATTGGCAAGTACCATGGCCCCCGCTTCAAGAGCCCATCCTCGCATGAATTCATCTTTGACAACGCTTGCGGTTAATCCCGCTCCAGAAGCGCCTTTTCCAGAAACATACCGTGCTTTCGGTGCGATGCTTGCAATTCTTCGCAGTAATACAGATTTTCCGCTTCCAGGGTCTCCAATCAGTAAAATATGGGTGTCTCCTCGAGTGATATCTCCTTTGTTGCGTACCTTTCTTACGCCTCCAAATAATTGTAATACAAGAGCTTCTTTTACGCGTTCATGACCATAAACACTGGGGGCAATGCTGCTAATGAGTTTTTCAAATACAAGGGGGTCTTTACTGAGTTCAAGGATTTCTTTTTCTTCTTCTGCGCTGATCTCAATTTGAAGGAAGTCTTCTTGGATGGGTTGGAGGTGGTTGGCATCTACACTTAAGTCGTATCGTACACTTTTAATGCCTCCCAGATTAAGGATGGGAGTTTCTCGGATGATTCCGGTAACAATAATTTTGGTTCCTGGGTTTGTTTTTTTCTCACTTAATGGGCTTACTAAGTCATTCTTAAGAAAAATGTTAATGCGTTTAGGTTGTTCGCTTCCTTCAAGGTCTTCAGGGGCTTCTTCCAATACAATCTTTTGGGCATCCACAAGTTCTTTGGCAATTTGTCGAAATTTACCCCGTCGGCCGCAGGAGCATTGACTGGGTTCCTTGAATTGCGTGTCCAATTGCAAGACATTGATGAGATTTCCGCAGCTAGGGCATTCGAACTTGGCGGAAGTAACTTGAGGGCGTACATCGCTTTTTTGTCGCACAAGTCCTTGGAGTTGCACAAACTTATTGATGTGTTTGCTGCGAATATCTCGTAGGTAGATAAACTGACTTGGGGGGAAATTGTGTAGGCGGATGTGGAAGTTTTTTTTGATGCCTTCCAAATCGAATCTCTCGACGGCAATTTCAGCGGCTTTGAGGGTATCTTCAGGGGTTTCAAGGACCTGATCGGCAAGTTCAGGGTTGAATTGAATTAAGTCGGAGAAATTGACATTAAGATAGGGGTCTCCCTTGCGCAGTTGTTCAGTTAGAGGAGCAAGATACATCTGTTCAAAGAATTCTTGAAACAGTTCGATTTGTTCAGAAGCTTCCATCTTATCCCCTTCTCAGCGATGGAAAATAACAGTTTATTTCAATCGTTTTAAGTTATCAACCAGCATGCGCAGTGCATTGTGAACGGCTTCTTCGCTTTTGGTTCCTGTACAGACGACTTTTCCGTTGCTGAAGAGTAAGAAAGTGGCTTTGGCTTCCATGAGTTTGTAGACGAGGCCAGGAAATTGTTCAGGTTCATATTCAGTGTTATCTAGTTTCATGGCTAGGACATTTAAGTTGAGGGCCATTCCAATGCTGCCGCTTGCAACCATATTTTGGATTTTGATTTCAGGTTTGATCTTGATCTTGATGCCAATTTTTTCTAAGCTTTCAATGATTTTGCTGATGCTCTCTTCAACCTTTTGCATGCTTCGTGCACCGGTGCAAACCACATTGCCTGAGCTAAAGATTAAAGCAGAAGTCTTAGGATCCTTGATGCGAATAACTAAGCCGGGGAATTGTTCAGGATTGTATTCAGTATTGGATAGGGTTGCAGCCATTTTTTCAAGGGGGATGTCATGTTCTAGGTTGCAGCTAACGACAATGTTTACGATTTGGATTTCGATCTTTTCTCCAGTCTCCGTTATGGCCGCGGTACGGGGCTCTCGAGGAGTGGGTTTAGCAATGGATTTTACAGGTTTAGAAACAGGTTTGGGGGAAGGAGCTGCTTTTTTAGGGGCAGCTTTGATGGTCTTTTTAGGAGTAGGTTTAGGGGTTTTCTTAACGGGGCGGGGTACGCTTTTTTTAGGTTTAGGAGCAGGACTTGCCTTTTTAGGGGTAGGTCTAGAAGGGGTTTTGGATCCAAATCGGCCCATAAGCTTCTTAGCAAAGTTTCCAAGGGGTGCCGTCGAGAGTTGGGGGATATTCATAAAATCACGTTTATAAGCTATTTAAAGGAAGAAGTTATAAGGTATTTATAAATGCTTTCGTCCCGTAGGCTATAACTTCTCAAAGATATGCCCCTTTGGTTTCATATGGAAAAAAGTGCGAAACATTAATATAGCCCTATTAAAGATGAGGGTATTGAGGTGAGTGTGTGCTTAGTTTCTTGTTTTCACTGTCAGTCGTCTTGTTTTTAGGGTTATTGGGCTCGAGGTTAGCGAAGTATTGGGGTTGGCCTTCTGCCTTAGTATTATGGGTTATTGGAGCCTTGCTAGGTAGGGTTTCAGGAGTAGGATTTTCTGCACAAATCTGGTTTGTCGTGGCAATTGGAGTGCTTTCACTTGCTGTGTTTGACAGCGTTTCAAGGTTGCACATCAGTAAGGGAGTTGAAGAAAGGAAAATGGCCTTACATTTTGTAGGATATTCAGTATTAATGGTTGGCTTTTTAGCGTGGGGATTATTGGCTCATTTTGCTCATTCACTTTCAGTCCTAGGGTTCGTGTTAATATTTGTTTTCTTAGTGATCGGCTCAGATAGAGCTGCTCTGGGTGTAAACGGGGTGTGGAGTTTTTTATCAGAAGAAGGGATGTGGTTGGGTTCTTTGACATTATTGATTCCTTTTATTGTCTTGGGTTTTTTAGAGCGCACCTTGGTTCCCGTAGGAGTATTAGGGGTTATCCTTCCACTGCATCCCTTTGTGCATGATGCAATTGTGGGAATCGGAACGGGTTTATTGCTCGGAGTGATTTTTTTTAAGTGGATACATGCCTGGGTTTCTTCTTATTTTACCCCAGTGTGGCTGTGGACAGGAGTATTAGGTGGTTTCATTCTCTCAGAAGTATTAGGAGGTTCAGGGGTTCTTGCAGTAGGCACCATGGCGCTTTTATTTGGTCACGGGTTTGTGAATGGGAAAAAGGAATTGCAAGAGTTTACACATTCGTTTAGTGAAGCCGTAGAAGTAGCCGTAATTTTATTGTCAGGAATGGTGTTAAAGATTTCTTTTTCCGGAGTTTTATTAGGAGAAGGTTTGTTCTTGTTTGCAGCATTAGTACTTGCACGTTTCTTGGCCGTTCGAAGTGCAAGGTTAAGGTTCTCGGCATTGGAGAAAGGATGGCTTTCCGTATTCATGCCTAAGGGATTTTATTCAGCTGCAGCGTTGTTGGGTTTGGCGGTTTTAGGACCTTCTTCGCTTCTGCCCTGGTTGCAAGCCGCTTGGCTGGTGATGGTATTGTGTCTAGTATTAAGCCTAGGAGTTTATCAAGATAAAAAGTTAGGAAGAATTTAGTTTATCCTAGATAACTCATTCCTTTCTTGTCAAGTTCAGTCTGAGTCTTTTCGCTCTCGTGCAGGATGCGGTGGATCTTGCGCTCAAACGCTTCAGCTTGTTTAAGTAAGGGTTTGGTGTCTAGATTCATGCCAAAGTACTTGTTGAGGACTTCAATGAGTTTAGCGGCAGCACCACTGTCGGGCAGGTTGGAGTGGGCATTCACAAAGAGGCAGCTTACGTTGGGGTGGCGCAGCATGAGCGCGGCGCTAACTCCTAGAACAACGCATTCTTCGACAGGTTTAGCACCGGCTTGTTCAAACTTGGAGTTGCCATGATAATAGGCTTGGGGGGTTTCTTCTTCGCTTGCAACGCCTTCAAGGCTGATGATTTCTTTCGTCTCTAAGTCTTTCGCCATCTGTAGGATGCATTCAGCAATTTTCCATTCTTGGCCTTTGACATTAAGGAGGGTATGTAATACAACCAAGTTGTATTTTTGAATGTAGAAGACTGCCATCGGATTCACAAGTTTTTTTTCATGGATAGCTACGGTTGCAGGCAGTTCATCGTATTCAAATTCCCCAATTTGCACGGCACCCAAGTGTTCAATGAGAAACTCAACTGCGATATTACTGACAAAGCCAAATCCTGGGAAGCCTTCAAGAATTACCGCCCCTTTCGGCTTTGAAGTAAGATTGATTTTCATCGCTCTTTTTTCTTTTCAAGAGAATATAAAGGTTTTGGTCTGTAATCTCAGTGTATAAGTCCAAAATTACTTTACACTTCTAGAGTATATAGGTTGTTTTTAAA
>JBBSWA010000015.1:3963-18889 GCA_038046485.1 Nanobdellota archaeon | reverse complement strand
GCATTAGACGAAGACCTTAACTCAGTCGATAACCTCGATTTGAGTTAGTTTAGTAAATGATACTAAACTACAGGGATGTTTCATCCCTGATTAATTTTTTTATTTTTTAACTTTTATTTTTAATATTATTTATTGGTCAAGTTCTTCAAGTTCAATGAGTTTCATCAGAACTTACCAGGTTTTAAAATTTGGAAGAACGTATCATAAATGGGGGTGTCTGTGGTTGCAACGAGGAACTCCGCACCCATGTTTTCAGAGAGTTCTTTGAGTTTGGCAATGTGGGTTTCCATTTTGTCGCTATACTTTTGGGCAAGCCTTCGGCTGATGAAGGTGCGTAGTTTGACGCCCAGTTCAGCATCTTCAAGTAATAGGTCTCCGTGTAGGTTAAGTTTGCGCTCTCCAGGATCAAGGACTTGGATGATAAAGAGTTGGCTTTTGCGGTATCGTCCAAGGGCATCTTTGAGTTCTTCGGTGTCGTATAGGAAGTCACTGATGATGACAATAAGGCTTTTTGTGGTGATGTAGCTTTTGTAGCTTTCAAGGCTTTCTTTGAATTTGCTTTTTCCAGTGATGTCAAGTTTGTTGAGGTAGTCCACGATGTTCATGAGCTGGTTGACGCCCTTTCGGCTGCGAAAGGGGTGCATGATTTCTGTAAAAGTGTTAAAAATAAATTTCTCATTGTTGCTCATGGCCATGTAGGCAAAGCCTAAACCCACCATGCTAGCGTATTCAAATTTGGTCACATTTTCGCCGTAGTTCATGCTGCCGCTTGCATCGACAATGATGTGGAGCATTAAGTTGCGCTCTTCTTCGAAGCGTTTGATGAAGAATTTTCCGGTTCGGGCATAAACCCTCCAGTCTAGGTATCGGGTGTCGTCTCCAGGCACATACTCTCGATAGTCCTTAAAGACAAGGCCTTGGCCAAATTGGCTGCTTTCCCGCAAACCTTGATAATTGCTATGAACCTTCTTCTTAATGGCCAATTGAAACCGGTCCAGCATGCGAAAGAAGTTGACGTCGATGGCCATGTTCTTTCAAAAGGGGCAGGGATATTTAAATCTTAGCTCTTAAGAGGGGGTTCGAACAAGAAGAAGTTAAAATGAAAAACATAAAAAAAAGGAAAAAATAGAACACTTACTTGTGTCCCATCGTCCAGATTGTTTTAATAGCTACAACCAAACCGGCTACGCCAACAAAGGTGGTGAAGCTAGCTAAGATGTTTTTAATGTACGTGCTTACTGGGCTGAGCAATTGTACGTTCGCAAGCCACGATGTTCCGATTACCGCAAGGGCGATAACGCAGAGTAAGTAAGTACTGCCGTCTTTGGTGCTAAGCCCCATAAATCCTACGATAAGTCCCAAAATCACGAGGATAGAGACGCTGTAGGGTACGGTTACAAATCCTACGATAATAGATAGGACGCATCCTAATAGGAACGACCATTTACTGAGTTGATCTTCGTTGTTATTTTTAGCCATATGTACATCACCTCACTGATGTTATTTTGGTTGAGTTAGAACTATTATTTAAAGTTTGTGTAGGTTTATAGAGAATGGCTTTATAAACAAAGAATTAGTATGATGATATATTACTTTTAATGTCACTTAAGTGCTTTTGAGAACTTCTCGAATGACGTCATCCGCTGTTTTTCCTTCTCGCTCCGCTTTGAAACTCAGTACGAGACGGTGTCGTAGAACAGGATAGGCCATGTCTTCAATGTCTTTGGCGCTAACAAACTTGCGGCCATCAATCAGTGCCTTAGCTTTAGCGGCAAGGACAATACCAATGCTGGCTCGTGGAGAAGCGCCATATTCAATGAGGTCCTTTATTTTTCTTGTTTTGGTAACAATTTCAACAGCTCTTTTCTTGATGTCATCTGCAATAGGAACTTGCCGAGTTAATTGTTGCAATAACTTTAAGGATTCTTTGCTAAGAAGCACACGTACGCCTGGGTCGGAAATATTTCGGGTGTATCGGTTCACAATCTCAAGTTCGTCTTCAAATTTAGGGTATCCGATGAGGATTTTTAATAAGAATCGGTCAGTTTGAGCTTCAGGTAAAGGGTAGGTTCCTTCTTGGTCAATGGGGTTTTGCGTCGCTAAGACAAAGAATGGGCGATCGAGGGTAAATGTTTGGTTACCGACGGTAACTTGCTTTTCTTGCATAGCTTCTAAGAGAGCAGATTGTGTTTTAGGAGTTGCTCGGTTAATTTCGTCTGCAAGTACAATGTTGGCAAAAATAGGTCCTTTCTGGAATTTGAAGATTTTCTTGCCCCGATCTTCTTCAATAACATAAGTTCCTGTGATGTCAGATGGCATAAGGTCAGGTGTGGACTGGATACGGCTGAATTGCAGTTCCATGATCTGAGCTAAGGTACGAATCATAGTCGTTTTACCTAGACCGGGGTAGCTTTCAAGTAAAGCGTTGCTGTCGGTTAGGATGGCAACCAGAAGCTGTTGGATGATGTCTTCTTGTCCGATGACGACTTTAGCCATCTCACGTTGAATGTTCAAGAACGTTTCTTTTAAGCGCTCGATGTTGCGTACGCTTTCCATCGTTCGGGCATCGACCATGTTATCCTGTATGAGGATAGTAGTATTTAAAGGTTTGGGGTTGTTCACTATAGGTATGGGTGATGTTACGGTAAAAAAAGGCAACCTGTTCGGCAAGGGAGTGTTTGCTAACAGGGACTTCAAAAAAGGTGAAGTAGTCATAAAGTACAAGCTCAAATCATTAACAGAACAAGAATACGAAGATCTTCCAGCAATGGAAAAAAACTTCACTCATGTGCATTGGGGAATAATTCATCTTTATTCGTCGCCTGAGCGATATGTAAATCATTCCTCGAATCCGAACACGCATCCAAATTTTAAAGACCAGTGTGACGTCGCTATAAGAGATATAAAGAAAGGGGAACAGATAACGACGGATGCTACAAAAGACGATACGTGCTAGTTCAGCTTCCCCTCACTTGCAAGCTATAAGCCTTGGCGAGTTCTGATTCTTTAGGAATGTCATTGTCCGCAGTCTCAGCACTTTGAGCACTAACTGCAACCGGGTAGTTGTTGCGTTGGAATTGTTTGTCTTCCAGCTCTTTTTCTTTGTTGAAGTCCATTTCTTTCATTTCAGGGGTTAGTTGTAAATCAATCTGTTCATTGCTCAGCTTCGCTACGCTGTCATCTCCAAAGATGAGGTCGGAGTCGTTGAATCCGCCTAACTCTTCAATGGTGGTTCGGTTGGGTTTAAGATGGGGGGTGAACTTGTTTTGGCTTTGACTGTTGAAGAACGTCTGTCCAAAGGGTAGGTTTCCTAGACCATCAACTCTCATATTAAAACTGTCCAAAACGACAGGGGCAGCGGCTACGCCGGCTATAATAAGGATTTTTCCGAATAAATTACCTGCTAATAAAGCGCCAGTAGATACCGTTCTCATATTCCGCGCCAGATCCAGGAATAAGGCTTGCACAAGGATGTTGCTACTTTGGTCGACATTGTCGCTCGCAGTTCGCAGCATCTCCTTAATTTGAGGGTTGCCTTCTTCAAGCTGTTTAAAACCATATTTGTCTGTATAGTGGATCATACTGGCAACAAGAGTTAAGATACCCACGATACAAGGGAATAATAATGAATTAATATCAACACGGGTGATTAATAATCGGACAATTAAGAAGGCTGTAGCCGCATTCAGAAAGCTGTAAAGGAAGGCAACCTTATAGATCTCAACTTTGACTTCTCGAAAGAGATTTCGGATGGTCTTCATGGGGGTTTAAGGCTAGGATCCATTAAGGAGATAGAGTATTTATAGGTACCGGATTTGTAGTCTATAATCAAGAGTTAGTTTCCAGCAGCTTGACAAGCACTGAGTTGAAGTTTGAGGGTATCGGCTTGTTGTTTGTAGGCGTTAACATCACTTTGAGCGCTGATCAGTAGTTGTTTAAGGGATTGTTGGTCAATCAAGGCTTGTTGGTAGGCTTGTTCGACTTTGGCTTTTTGAGCTTGGGTTTCTTTCAAATCCGCATCTTTTTGGAGTAGGTTATTTTTGGTTTGGTCAAGTTCGCCTGTTTTTTGGGTGTACAATTCGTCGTATTTGCGAATGTCCAAAGAGGTGCTATTCAATTTCTCAGCTTTTTCGTTGAGGGTGTTTTGGCAGCGTTGCAGGCTTTGATAAGCAGTCGTATAATTTTTGCTGGTATCTTGGTATTGGCCATTCAGCGCTCGAAAGCTGTCTTGGAAGAAGATGCTTGTCCCGGCAAGGGCAATGACAACGATGCACATAAGTAAGAGTAGGAAAACATTCAACTTTTTGTACATAAAGCTTTCGAACATAGAGGGTAATAAGTAAGGGTGCTTTTAAATGTTTTCTCTAAATTAGGAGGAGCAAAAGAAGTTAACATCAGCCGTTTGTTTTAGCTTTTATGTCTGTGTTTATGGGGTTTTTTAGGAGCTTCTAAGAGAGAGATGTGCATCAGGTGTTTTCGTATGGTAAATTGGTAAACAAGAAGTAATATAAAAATGGGAATAGCACCGATCACAATGGTTAATTTTGGTCCTATAAAAATGTAGAAAATGCTAGCGAATAGGGGTCCTAAAGCCCATCCTAAGTCTTCAAAGAGGTTGATTACGCTAGAGATGAGTCCGTCTTTATTGTGGTTTTTGTCAAGGCGGTGGAGCCATGCCCAGAGGGGTAGGCTAGCGATTTCGTCTCCTGTTGTTGCGATGAAGGCAAAGATTAGAAAGGGAAGTCCGAAACTAAATCCTAAAAACAAGCCGGCAACAGAGAACAAGAGCAGTCCGAGGAACACCATAAATTTTTTATCGAATCGGTCAACAAATGTGCATAAGACAGAGCCGATAATGACAACGGCAAAATCAAACATGCTAAGGCCAAGTCCGAGAAGTTGGGTAGTTGATGGGGCATTTGCAATGATAAGAGGCACAACAAACCAGACGATTCCGTAAAAGATGGCACCAGTAAAGTCCAGAAGGATGAGGAGTGTGCTAGCTGGGTTTAGTTTTTTGAGTGCTAAAGTCATGTTTCTAAGAACATGGGCTCTTTGTTTGTGAGTTCTTTCATGAGGATTATGGAGTAATGTTATTTTTTTATGGTCTTTTGGGCTAAGGAGAATTGAAATACTAGCAAGTATCATGAGGGCGGCTATAATCAGTCCTATGGTTTTATGGGATGTGTTCACAACAAAGGGTAGTAAGAGGCAAGCAAGGACGATTCCGATGGAAGAAAAAACGTCGCGGTAGGCCATGAAGGTGCCTGAATTTTTTTTTGTGGCATGGGAGAGAGCATAGGCGTTTCTGCCAGGTCCAAAGAAAAGCCATCCGATGGTAGCCAGGGAGATGCTGAGGATGTAATAGAGTGAATTAAATTGAAGGAAAAGCACAATTCCGGCAAGGACAAAGATAAACGTTCCGATGAGGAGGATCTTTTTGTAGCCCCATTTGTCCAGTGCCATTCCAGCAGGGATGTCAAGGATAAGTTGTATAACTGAGCATAGGCTGATGAGTATGCCTACAATCCATAAGGGCATTAGTCGGTTCCCTAAGGGCGATAAGAGTGTGTAGTGGAGTCCGGCGCCAAATTTGAAGAGGACTAAAAATGCCCAGAAAAAGAGGAAAGAAGACAATAGTTTGAGGTTCTTTTTCATGACGCATTGAAAAAATGAGTCGATTATAAAAAGAGTTCTATTTTGGCCGATTATGTATTCTAAGTCAACTTACTCTCAAGCAGCCTTCGTAGGCTCACTTCAATGAGGAAGATGATCAAGGCAATGAAGAGGAAGGGCACAATAAAAGTCTCTTTTTCCAACACGGTTTTCTTGGAAACGCTTTTGACAAAGTCGGCAATCGCTTCGGTGTCGGTGGGTTTGAACTCTTTGCCGTTGGTGCTTTGTACAATTAAGGGGAGGTCTTTGTTCATGCCGATGTCTTGGTATTCTCTAGGGGCATTCACGGCAAAGGTGGTTTCAAGCATGTTTTGAAAACCCGTGGCGGCCGGAGTAAACTTGGCATTGTAGGTATTTTGATCGGTTTTTAGGAATTCAAGGGTTTTTACGACAGGGATTTTGTCGCTTTTGACATAGATGTCTGAGGGCATATTAATTCGGGTATCGTCAATGGTGACAAAGTAGGGTTTCTTTCGTTCAGGGTCTCCAATTAGGTAATTAATTGTTCTTGAAATCAATTTGCTGTTGTGTTCATTCAATAGTTCACCCAGGTTATCTCCTGCAAAGACTGGGAGTGTAATGACTTTGCCTAGGCCATAGTGCCATTCAATCAGGGCAGGTTCTCCACTGTCGGTTGTGATGAACATGTTCGCGCTGGTTTTAGGAATGACTTGGTTGAATCCAGTAAGCGCTGCGTCTAAGTCTAGGTCTTTGGTGATGAAGTGGCTGGAGTCGATGACAAAGAGGCCAAAGCTCTCGCCGTCGCTTTTCTTCTTGGGTTCTCCAAAGAGGATTTTGAGGCGTTGTTTGTTAGCAATAGGGATGTAGAATCCGCCGCCGGCGCTAGCTAGATCTTTGAGGAAGTCGTCGCGTACATCTCGGCCAATGCCGATAGTAATGACTTTTATGCCTTTGCGGTTGAGTTCGCCAGCAATATCAACAGAGCTTTGTTGATCGCCTGGGTAGGTATTTCCATCGGTGATGATAACCACGTTTTTGGTACCAGCTGCATTTTGGAGCATTTTGCTAGAGCCGCGTAGGCCTACGCTGACCAGGGTGTTCCCGCCGGCTTTGATGTGCCGAATCTTGTCAACAAGCATATTACGGGTATTATACAGATGATCGACACCATTACCTACGTCATAAGCATTCACATCGAACGCAACCACGCCGACTTTGTTGGTGTCTTCGAGTTGGTTGAGTACTTCAATGGCTTCGGCTTTAATGACATCAATGGGAGAGACACTATCACAAACTTGTGTTTTTGTTTTTGTTTTTCGGTCGATAACCTGTCGGCACAACCCTCCGCCAGCGCTGATGTCAATAGTGATGATGACGACGTCTTCTCCTTTTTTCTTTTCCGCAGCGCCGACGCGCACAGGCAGGTACGTTTCAAGTTGACTGTCTTTGTAGTTGCCTTTGTCGTAGCTGTTGAATCCTCCAATGACAAGAAGGCCATTGCCATTGACGAGGTAGTCATTGAATGAGTTATAGTTTTGGAAAGGGGCAGCAGGCATATCATCAATGAGGACTGCATAATACGCACTAAGGTCATTGGGAGGGCTTGTTGCTTGAGTAACATCATATAACTTGTTGAGGATGACCTTGATGGGGTCGTCTTTCTGGGTCAAATAGAGGATTTTTGGTTTTTCAACGGCGTGGACAACTTTGTAGTAGATGTTATTTTGGCTAAAGTAGTCATCCGGCGCAGTGATGGTAGCTTCAATTTTATGGTATCCTTGGGGAAAGGTTTCATCCAGGTTGAGGGTGTCTTGGTTGCTCGTGGTGTCTAGGACAACTTGGTCATCAATTTTGACGGTGATGTGATACGAGTCGATGTTGACTTTGCTGATATGGACAACATACGTATTGTTGATGTCTGCAGTAATTTTGCTGGGACCTGTGATATAGACAGATGCGTCGCTTTTTTTAGGGTCCATTGTGATCATGCTGATTGTGCTGTTCAGGTTGCTTGCAAAAAGAGAAACCGTTCCTAAGGTGCTGCCGTAGTTGTTGTTTCCATCGCTAATCAAAAGCAGGTTCTTGTTTTTTTCTAAGTTGGCGAGGATGCCTTCTCCGATGTCCGAGCGTTCTTTGCTAGTGATGTACCGTACGGTGAGGGGAATTTTGCTTTTAAGTTCAGAGATGAGTTTGTCAGTAAACCCTGTATCAAAGAGTTCCATGCTGCTGCTATTGTCAATGAGAATCGTAATCTTAGGGTCTCCTGGAGTGTCTTTAAGGGTTTCTTCATAGGGGGTTGCAAGGACAATGACGAGGCAAGTAAGGATGAGGGCGCGTGTAACAAAGATACCTAGTCGGTAGCGTCGCCTTCTAAATGCGTCGCGGAATTCATCTTCGTTTTTGACAAAGTCCGTTCGGATGAGTAGTGCAAGTAAGGCAAGTAGAGGCAGGATTAAAAGAAGAAGGTTGGGGTGTAGGAATTGAACCATTTAGAGGTCACCTCTGAACTTGATGAGGAAGAGTTCGATAAACAACAAGGCTAGAAGGCCATAAACAACATATTCAGTAACTTCCTTATTGACCTTTCGATCGATGTTTTCAGCTTGTTTAGCATCGTCATCATGTTGGGTGAATTTGCCAGATACATCAGATTCTTGTTCAGAGAGAAGGTTTACGGCAATGACTTTGTCTTTAAGGGTGTACGTGCCAGTATTCTCAAATCGCAGTAAATCACGAATAATGCGTCCATCGGGCGTTTTCACTGCTTCGTTCTTTCCAAGAGAGATACTGCTGCCTGCTTTTTTGTTGAGGTCATGAACATCTTGCGTGGCCGTGATCAAATCAAAGATGCGCTTCCAGAAGATGGGATAGTAGATGTTGGTGCGAAAGCTGCTCTTTTCATCGTATAATCCGTAGTAAATAACGCCGCCAGCGCCTTGCTTTTTGTAGACGATCAGAGGCCCCCCATCTTTTTTGCTCTTGGCAATGACAGTAGAGCTTTCAACAGGATCGGCTGCTAGGTATTCGTTTGCATGGCCAAATTGGATGTCTTTGGTGAGGCATTTTTCTCCTTGGTTGCTGCTTTTTTGAGTGGTGGGGCAGAGGACATTTTCAATGTCGCTACCGACAGTATCTTTGTTTTTGATGATAACAGGCAGTAAGCCTTGGAAGTCAATAGCACCTAAGTCTTCTTGAGGTAGAATGATTAAGGTGCCACCGTTTTGAACACGTTCCTTGATACTTTTGATCGTTCCAGGTAGCAAGAGGCTCTTGTCCACTCGGTCAATCAGGATGATGTCTTGGTCGATGCTATGAGCTTTAGGGGGGATCAGGACCTCTGTTTTCATCTTGTAGCTGGTGGTTTTGCCAATGACATCAAATGCAATGTAGATGTTTTGCTGCACAAGTTTATCTTCTTGGTTCGTAATAAAGAGTACGCGTAAGGTTCGGTTGCTCGGTGCTGAGAGGTAAAGGTTATTGTCGATGTTAAAATCATCCTCTACGTCCAGGGTGAGTTTGCTGATGCTGCTAGGGGTGGTGAAGGTGAAGATTTCAATGCTGCTGGCAGGAATTGTAATGCTTTCATGCAGATCATTGATGTTGACCATTACCGTTTGGGCTTCGTCATTGTAGTTCTTGATGCGAATCGCTGTTTTTTGTTCGCCCACATCGGCGTCAATGATGCCGATATTGCGAACAGGGCTTGCAATGGGAATAAATTCAACGGCAGCCCCTTTGCTTTGAAGGGCGCGTTTGGCCGTGTTGAGGTCAGCTTCAGTATCCGTGTCGATGAAGTCACTTAATATAACTGCTTGAGTATTATCCCCTTTCACATAATCGGCCGCAGTAAGTAAGGCAGTATAAAGGCTGGTGGTGCTTTCGCTGGGCTTTAAACCATTAAGATAGGTACGTACGGTGCTCGCGTCTTCATCTTGATAGACCACTTCAGGGATGCTTTTGACGAGAATGAGGGTGTTTTTGCTGCCAAGATTTTTCTTGGCTTGTTTAACGGCTTCATCAAACCGGGTCCCGCCTTCATACTTGGTTTGCATGCTGGCGCTTGCATCCAGAACAATGATGCTGTTGTCGGAGAGGAGTTTTTCAGAGATTTCAAGGTAAGGTTTTGCAATGGCAGCAGCGATGAGGATAAGCGTAAGCAGTTGGAGGACAAAGAGCCAGTCTTGGTATAGTCTTCGAAAAAAGGCTAAGCTATTCTCACTGCCAATGTCTTTTAAGAAGAACATGAGGCTGGGGATCTTTTTTTCTTGGGGTTTGGGTTTAACTAAATAGAGGAGAAGAAGGGGAATGAGGCTAAAGAGTGCATAGAGGCCGCTTGGGTTCAAGAAGTAATCCGTTGGGTTAAAAGCCACCATAAGTCCTCTTCGTGTGGTTGTTTAGCATCCTAAGGTCAAAACTCTCGCAATAAGAGTTTCTGTTCGTCGCGGGGGATGGCCCCTCGGGGAAGCAGAACTTGCAATGAACGCATCGCGAGTTTTGAAGATGCTAAATACCTTCTTCCTTCAATCCCGACGAGTTTATATAGTTTATTAAGTTAGGGGGGTTAGGGTAGAAACCTTTTTATACCATTCTTTTTCCTAAGGAATCATGGTTTTAGGTTGGATTCTAGGGGCCGTGATTTTAGATAGTTTGATCTCATTAGTGGGCGCTTTTACCTTGGTGTTTAAGCGCAAATGGCTTGATAAGGTCATGTATGGGATGGTAGGCTTTGCAACAGGCGCTTTGCTCGGTGCAGCATTTTTAGACCTGCTTCCGGAAGCCGCAGCGCATGGAGGACCATTCTTGACCTATGCCTTAATAGGATTCATGGCTTTCTTTGTCTTGGAGCGGTTTTTGAATTGGCATCATTGTCATGGGGGTAAGAAGGAGAAACACACGCATGCCTTCTCGTATCTGATTTTGTTTGGAGATGCAGTACATAATATATTAGATGGTGCAATCATTGCAACAAGTTTCTTGGTAAGTATTCCTTTAGGTGTTGTGGCAACCTTAGCGATTCTCTTGCACGAGATTCCGCAGGAGTTGGGAGATTTCGCCATCTTAGTGTATGGTGGGTTTAAGCCCAAGAAAGCGCTATTCTATAATTTCCTAGCCCAGTTAACCTGTATAGTAGGGGCCTTGGCGGCTTATTACCTATCCAGTACAATAGAAGGCTTCACCACATTCCTCATCCCTTTTGCAGCAGGTAACTTTTTGTATATTGCCGCAACAGACTTGATTCCAGAACTCAACAAGGAGCAGGACTTGAAGCGCTCGGCCATCCAGTTTGTTTTCTTGGTTGTGGGCATTTTGTTGATTGCAGTCGCTCAGAGTTTGTTCGGCGCGCATTAGTACAATTGAGCCCATCATCTTTAAATACATCCCTTCTTCCTAAGTCTCGAGATGGATTACATAGAATTAGCAAAAGTCTATGAACAATTAGAAAAAACAAGTAAGCGTCTGGAAAAGACCTTCATCGTTTCTGAGTTTCTAAAGTCCATCCCCAAGGACAAGGTAGATCAGATTATTCTGCTCTTACAAGGCCGTGTGTTTCCGGCATGGGATGAGACCAAACTCGGCGTTGCAAGTAAGCTCGTAATGAAATCCATTGCAATCGCTTCTGGAACCACGCCAGAAAAGGTAGAAAAAAAATGGGCTGAACTAGGTGATCTGGGTAAAGTCGCTTCTGAGTTGTTAAAGAATAAATCTCAATCAACCCTAGCCTCCCAAAGCTTGTCGATGGATAAGGTATTTGCAAACATTCAGAAAATATCTAAAGTAGAAGGAGCAGGCAGTGTGGATCAAAAGCTAAAGCTCATCGCCGAACTCTTGTCAAACGCTTCTTCCTTGGAAGCAAGATACATCATCCGCACGGTGCTCGAAGATCTAAGGGTGGGACTCGGACCAGGGGTTTTGCGAGATGCCATTGTATGGGCATACCTTGCTCCAAAGATAAGGTACATTCCAGAATTGCAGTCGATTGAAGTAGAAGATCGGGAAGCGTACAACAATTTAGTAGAGCTCACTCAGGCAGCTTATGATAAACTAAATGATTTCGCTATGGTTGCTGAGGTGGCTGTAAGAGGAATAAAAGAATTGGAAGAAATTGGAATCATTCTCGCGCAACCCATTAAGGTGATGCTCGCACAAAAAGTATCCAGCCCAGAAGAAGGATTTGAAGTCGTAGGAAAGCCAGCTGCCCTAGAATATAAGTACGACGGGATTCGCATGCAGGTCCATAAATCCAAAGGAAAAATATTCCTCTTCACCCGTAGATTGGAAAACATCACCAAGCAATTTCCAGAAGTGGTAAAAGCCGTAAAAAATCATGTAGGAGGAGATGAGTTTTTGCTCGATTGCGAAGCAGTCTCTTTTGATAGCAAGACGGGAAAATATCTTTCATTCCAAAACATCAGTCAGCGCATCAAGCGTAAGTATGACATTGAGGATCTCTCAAAAAAGATGCCAGTGGAGTTGAATGTGTTTGATATTCTTGTTCTTAATGGAGAATCGTTGTTAAGTCAGTCCTTTGCTGATCGTAGGAAGTGCATTGAAAAAACAGTAAAGCCTAAGGATAAAGAGATTGTCTGGGCAAGGCAGCTCATAACTCCAGATGCAAAGGAGGCCAAGGCCTTTTTCCAAGAGTCCATATCCAAAGGGAATGAGGGGGTGATGATGAAGAACCTTCAAGGCTTTTACAAGCCCGGTTCCCGTGTCGGTTGCATGGTAAAATGGAAGAGCATCATGGAAAGCCTGGATCTAGTCATCGTAAAAGCCGAGTGGGGAGAAGGAAAACGCAGCGGTTGGCTCACCAGTTTCACGCTTGCCTGCATCAACGAAGATGGTATTTTTTTGGAAGTGGGAAAAGTAGCAACAGGTCTCAAGGAAAAAGAGGAAGAAGGGGTTAGTTTCAAGGAGTTAACTGATCTCTTGCAGCCGCTTGTTATTTCAGAAAAGGGCAAGGAAGTCGTAGTAAAACCCGAAGTAGTGATCGAGGTAAAGTTTGAGGAAATCCAGAAAAGCCCCACCTACTCATCTAGTTACGCCTTAAGGTTTCCAAGGTTCATTCGCTTGCGCACGGACCGCGCAGCAGATGAGGTTTCAGACCTAGGCATGATTCAAGATTTCTATGATCAGCAGAAAAAGGCTTAGTTCTTGAATCGTTCTACAAACTGCCAGAATAAGATCTTATAAGCAAGCAGAGCAACTTTCATCTCCGTCATGGCCGTTACAGTATCTTGGCTTTTGTAGTGCCTGCTTTCTTTTCGCATTAAGGGGCTGATTTCATTGATGTCAAATCCAAGTAGTTGAACGCCGTTTTTCTTGCAGTGTTGGATAATCGCATAGATGCTTTCTTCTACTGTGCGTAAGGTAAGGCCGTGAGGTAGGGGCGTTCCCGTTCCGGGCATTTCTGTGGCGTCAATTCCATCACAGTCAATGGTAATGTAGGCATATTTGGTCTTGATCTGTCCACAAATTTTTTGGATCTGTTCAGAAGTCAAATGGCCATGAGGAATCAGGTTTTTCAAGATAGGGTGTTGTTGCAGGGTAGAAGCGTGGTCTTTATAGAATTGGCTGGGCATCGTAGGACACCAGTAGATCCATTCGCCTAACTTCTTTCGCTCCAAATAGTTTGCTTCTTCTTCGCTGATGTGATCTCGGATGCCGACTTGAATGGTCGGAAAACCCAATTCACGGCAATTGCGTAAGATCGATGCATGACTGTATTTTTGATCTTCATAAGCCAGTCTTAAATCTAGGTGAGCATCCACATGAAACACAGTAACATTTCCAGCTCCATGTTGTTCAGCTATTGCTTGAAAGATCCCGTTAGGAATAGAATGGTCGCCGCCAAAAGTCATAAGCAACTTACCTTTATCAAATGCTTTTTTGCTAAATCCTTTCACATCAGCTACCATGCCTTCCATGATCTTAGATAGTTTCTTCCCAGTAAGGGAAGGTGTAGGTTTGGGGTATTCGAGGATGCCTAAGTTATGAATCTGCATATGCTCCGTCATGGGTTTGTGAAAGAGTGGTACTTCGTATTCAATCTGATGTGAGGCATCTATTGCAGCTTCAGGTCCGTACCATGTTCCTTTTGTATAGCTGGCCGTTAAGTCCATGGCTACACCCAAGCAGCAGACATCCGCTTTGTCAAATGGGTGGTTCTCCGTGTTGTCTAGAAAAGTCCATTTAGGAGAAACCAGTTTTCCGGTGGGTTTGTATTTGTTTAGCATCCTAAAATCAAAACTCCCCCAATTGAAGGTTAAGTTCGTTGGCAGGGGTCGCACCCTTCGGGAAGCCAGAACTTGCAAGGCACTTAATGAGAGTTTTGAAGTGCACAGGAATCGAAGATTCCTGGCACCTCAGGAACACAGAAATCTCGGATTTCTGGTTCCAGAAATGCTTTTGCATTTCTGTGAACTTGGAGTTCCTGAAGATGCTAAACAAATAAGTGAGTTTCATTTCTTATCTCCGTATTTTGCTTTCTTTCGCGCATCTAAGAATTTTTTTAGGAAATCGGCTTTATGATCTATAATGCGTTTATGTTTTCTTTCTTTGCAATTTTCAAGGACATACCCTACCAAAAGAGGTGCAATGATGCTGTATTCTCCCCATACCTGAATCAATCCTTGTGTGGCATCTTTGTATTTGCCCCAAGTGACGGCTTCACTGAATGTACACCCAGATAATCCGCCATCGCGTTCATTTGCGGTCGTAATTTGAATGCCGCGGTCAGCGCCTTCGAATTCGACGCCCCCGATCTGATTGATCATAGGAGCAAGGGTCTGGATCCAGTTTTTGGGTCCTCCGCCACCCCATTCAAAAAATCCGAGTTGAGGATTTCCATAGACAATGGAGCTGCCTTCAAGTAAACTAAGAGAGGGGCTGGGGTCTACGTTGATGTCATCTGCATAGAGATCGGCATTGTTCATGCCAATGCTATGGTTGCTTTCGCTGTCAAGGAAAATTGGAACGCCACATTTAGCAGCCGCAGCAACCCAACTTTTCTCAGGATGAGGAGCATTTTTAAGAATATAGTTTCCCCATTCATGGTTGTAGTCGGCTGTGCTTCGTTGGGCCGGTTTAAGGGTTTTGGCAAACTGTTGGAAGAGTTCGTCTTGCCTGATCAGGGTTTCTTCCATGCGGATGTTGATGTCATAAATTCGAGTCGTTCCATCGGCATCCATAGCGTTATCATCCACTTTAGCCTTGCCTTGCACAACAGGTAAGTCATAGGCAAAGTGAGCATCGTGGTACACTTGCGCCCCAGTAGAACAGATCACATCAA
>JBBSWA010000015.1:0-3953 GCA_038046485.1 Nanobdellota archaeon | reverse complement strand
TAAGTCAATGATGTAGCCCCCCATGCCTCCTACAGGACCCGCACCAGCTACGCCGAGCCAGATGGTATCACCACCTTCAATCATGTGTTGGAAGAGTTTCGCCGCCGCAAATACATTGCGGGCTTCAAAGCACGTAGCTCCTAAGTTTTCTAGGATGTCTTTTACAGAAGCGCCTTTTTTCCAATGTACAGGTTCGATCTTGCGGCCTTGCATGTAAGGGCTTTTTTTCCAGTTAGGGCAGTCTTTCATGAGAAGGAGCGATGAGTGCTAGTTCTTAAATCTTATTCTAAGATGAGGTCTATTTTACGTATTCGACGCCTTCCATGCCTTGGAAGACAGAGTCTCCTGTTAGAAAGGGTATGCTTAATTGCCTTGCAAGGGCATAACCCACGCAGTCAGTCATAGAGAGTTTTCGGTGGCTTTGCTTGAGAAGGACGGCTTGTCGTATGTTATTAAGGTTGTATTTTCGAGCTAAGGGATAGTAAGTTTCTAGGAATCGATCTGCAATTTCACAGCTATAGTCGCTCAGTAGGATTTCATAAACTTCAAATAGGTTGAGTTTTGTAGTTACAATAGTGGCTCCAGCGTATGTCTGGTAGATAGGGTTTCTTTTAAGTAATTCGACAAGGGCATACGTGTCAAAAAAGCAGGCATCAGTCGTAGAGTGTTCGTCGAGCACGATCCTTCACTTCTTGACCCGTTCTCTTCCATCCTTTAAGCATACCATAAGTCTTCTTAAAGGCTTCCTGAGATAGTTTAGCATATTCTTGTGACTCAAGAAATGATCGATCCAGTTCTTCTTCTTGCTTAATAAGTTCTTTGAGTTTAGGCATACTCAGGTAAAGCACCGCATCTTAATAAATCTTCGCTTGGGTTTTCCGGAAGATTTCCGGAATTTATTTCTCCGCACTTTGCAGTGTCTTTAGTGCTTCCAATCTCTTCTGGGCGTCAATACTCTGGTTCCATAGATGCCAAAACACCTTCTGCAACCAGTTTACCCATTCAGGGTCTTGAACCTTGTAGAAAATATAGGTCTTCTTTTTTAATTCGCGGATGTGTTGGGGATTCAAAACTTCTTTGATATTGGCGTAATAGTCGTCGATAATCACTGCGCGTAGGGGTTGTTCGCAATGTCTTACTTCGATAGCGTCCCATCCGGCGCGTTGGTTGAGGGCAAGCATTTCAGAAGTGTTTTTTTGACTGGTGATGTCAACCCGTGTCAAAACCTTGATGCTCACTTTTCGCTCGGCAAGCTGTTCAATGGTTTTTTTCATGCCCTGTCCCAGTTCCATCCAGGAGAGGTTGCCGGAAAAAAAGAGCAGTTGGTGTTGGGCTTTAAGCAGAAGATCATCGTACCTAATCTTAGGGTGCGTGATGTATTCGGTTTCAGAGAGGTAGGCTTCGCGGTGGCTTTCAGGTACAAATTGGTAGATTTCAAAGGGTGAGAAGTCTTCTTTTTTTGTTCCATGCACAATTTTTTGCAGCAGCCGTTCTTGGTAGGCACTTCCTTTGCCAATTTCCAAGGCATTCCAGTAGGCAAGTTTCAAGGCTCCAGGGCTGCCTTCGCGAAAAGTTCGCACTGCAATTTGCCCGCCTTCCAGGGCAATTTGTTCCACATAGCGGTTGGCCGTTCGCCAGTTCTTATCCAGAAGATGGGCAATCTCTTGGATCGTTCGAGGCTTTTGCCGTACAAATTCAAGAATTTGCTTGGAAGTGGCTTGATCGAGCATGGTACAACACCGTGTCTATATTTTATACAGTAATAAGCTTATTTTGTACATGTATATATACCTTTTGATGGAATCGAACATCTACGCAATCATTGGAGGCCCAGGTCGTGGGAAGTCCACGACCTTAAAAGAGCTTGGAAAGCTCGGCTTTGACATCGTAGAAGAGGCAGCGGAGCAGATCAAAAAGGAGCAGCTTGCCTTGCCGAACCCGATTCTTCCTGAGACCAACTTTCTTGGGTTTCAACGCTTGGTGATCACACGGCAAGTGGACTTGGAATCCAGGATAAATGGAAAAATAACGTTCACCGACAGGGGTCGGCCAGATAACTTGGCGTATTGCCGCATGAAAGGAGTCGAGGTCCCGTATGATATGCAA
The DNA here is from genome assembly GCA_038046485.1 of Nanobdellota archaeon. Taxonomy (GTDB): domain Archaea; phylum Nanobdellota; class Nanobdellia; order Woesearchaeales; family SM23-78; genus JBBSWA01. Next base: position 1,847 of record JBBSWA010000015.1, on the reverse strand, counting down.
AAAGCAGTCGATGAAGGCACTTACCATGGAATATTCTCATTGTCCCGTTTGCAAGTTTATGTTCAGACGGACATCCGCACTGAATCAGAATCAGAAGCCGACGTCATGCATGGCTTGATTGAGTCAGTGTATCAAGAGCGTGGTTATCCAGTCATTCAAGTTCCTCTTCTAGAAGCCCCCGAACGGGCAAAATGGATTGTAAACAACATGCGAGGTGAACAAAATGGGTGGATGTTATGACAGCAGGAGATATTCGGCGTGTTCAACGCCACAATACCAGTTAGATATGAATTCGAGTTTGTTGCGTTTTTTCGAGGCGCATCAAGTGCCAGACCTAGTGACAGCATATAAGTCATTTTTTGATAATTCGTCTCAAAGTGGGAGAAACAGTAAAGGAGGGTTTATCAAGGTTTTATTGGACTATAGAAAATGCGCAGAAGCTCCGAAGGAATTCTCTGATTTAGAGTATGAAGTAAAATTTAGCATTTTGCCTGTTCCCCCGCAAGGGAAAGAAAGCAAAGAGCCTTCTGTTGCCGAGTACTTAGCAGCGTTGGAATTCCCAGCAGTGCAATCGGCGCGTTTCCTTAAGGATCCTGTAGATGCCATTGCAGAAGGCAACAATCATTTCCTAGGTCAGGAGGGAAACGAACGATTAGTCATCATCGAGAAGGGTGGCAAAACCTACTTGAAAGAAAAAAGCCAGCCCTTGCCGTTGAAGACCGGCGTACCGTATGAAAGCATTGTGATGAAGCGAACCGAGAAGCGCTACGCGGCTTCCATAGAGGATATCTTGCGAAAAGTAGCAGGTTCGCACGAGAGAGGAAGCGTCTATCAGGGTTATGTGCGAAAAGAAAAAGGCGATGCCTTCACCTTAGATACCAATGATGGCCGTATTTATTCGATGTCCCTAACAAGGGCTCATCTGGATGGAGATGGAGCGGTTCAGAGACAATTGGAGTTGGAATACGCAGGTTATGTTCCTGGGTTTGCTGGTTTTGAGAAAGATAGTGAGGTCCAAATTGTCTCAGGCATGGTGGACCTAGCAAAGCACGTGGCGTTCTTGAGTAACAATGCTCCGGTTGCAAGAGGTTGGCGTATGGAGCTTTCCTTAACAAATGAGCGAAAGTATGATTTCGTGAAGAATAAGGGAAAACCTAGAGAAGTAAAACCAGGGCAAGCCCTGGTTCCTTTTGCTCCTAAAGAATTTAGAGGAAAGGTGTCGAATGGCAAGTAATCTTGTTTTTCTCTCCGGCCCTCATGGTGGGGGTAAGACCACATTAGCAAGAAAGATACAGGAAGCATATCCTTTTATTATTCTGCCCGAGTTAAAGACCTCCACGCCCAAGTTTCACACAGGGGTGCAAGAGCGACAGGCATTGAAGTTGTGCCAGAAGGCCATCGAAAATTATGAGGTCTTGCAGATGGCAAAGGCAGAGCCTGATAAATTAATCCTCGGGAATCGTTGTATTTATGACGGATATGCGTATAGTTCGGCGTTTAGAGACTTGGGTTGGGTAAATGAAAACGAGCACCAGCAATTAGTGGGTTTTTCAAGATTTGCTTTTCCAGAAGAGATACGAGAACCCTACGCCATTGTGTTGAATCCTCCGTTTGAGGTGGTTTGGGATCGTTTGCAAAATCGTTGGCAATCTGAGGAAAAAAAATGGCGGGAAGAAGACAAGGCATATGCCCAAGCGGCGTGTAATGCTTACAAGCCGTTGCAGGGTCATCCAAAAGTATTGTACTTGGAGGACAATACCAAGACGAAGCCGGTTTTAGACTGGTTGGAGACTGAATAAGTCCGAAATTAGTTCTCACTTTTGGAGTATATAGGTTGTTTTTAAAGT
>JBBSWA010000014.1:0-11594 GCA_038046485.1 Nanobdellota archaeon | reverse complement strand
CTTGATCGCCGCAATTTCATGCTCTCGATCTACGACAATTTTTAACGTAGGACACTGTACACGGCCTGCTGAAAGGATTTTGAATAATCCTGAATCCTTGATGGCTAGGGTGAGGGCGCGGGTTAAGTTAATGCCATACATCCAATCTAAATAATGACGGGTTTCTCCTGCATTCGCCTGACCCCACTCGATGTGACTTTGGGCTTTTTCATACGCTTCTACCAAGTCTTCTTTGGTTGTGGTTGAAAACTTCATTCGACGCGCATCTTTTTGTTCGCAGGCGAAGCGAATGATATTCAGGCCGATGACTTCTCCTTCAATATCAAAGTCACACGCTACGGTAAATTCGTTTGCATCTTTGGCTAATTTTTTGATCACATCCAAGTATTGCTTTGAGAATGCTGCTTTCTTATCGACTTCGAATACGGGTTTCCACTCTAAATCAAAACTTGGATATTTGAATGATTTCTTTTTTTCTGCTACGGTGTATAAATGGCCCACAGCACAGGCAACGATAATGTCCTTTTTGTTGTGAGCAATCTCATAATACGAAACCTTGCCCTGCGTTCTCTTAATTGGCTTTCCATCAGCTAAGGATTCTGCTATGCGCTTTGCTGCACTGGGCTTTTCGCTTACAATGAGTTCATACGGCATAAAAGGCCGTGGAACGTACTCCTTTAAAAACCTTTGCGCCTATAATATATGCAGTGTTTGTATCCTTTAATTAATATTTTAGAGTGAACGGCAAGCCTGTAAACTGAAAGCCGTTTGATGTTGCTGTATCCTTTAGGGCTCTGTAGAAAGTCTTCTCGCTTCGCTCGAGTAGCAGCTGTTCGCAGCTTAATGTTATAGTTCAAGGTCGACATTCCCCGGATGGACACCCCCTTGTCGACAACTTGTACTCCAAAAAGACTGCTCACCTGAAGCTGCTACTGCGACTTTCTACAGAGCCATCCTTTAGCTAACATTTATTAACCCCCATCCTTTGATTTTACCATGGAGTTGAACTCTGAAGTCAAGCAACATCGTAAACCTGAATATCCGATCCATTCTTTGATTTTGAACCGGTGGTCCCCTCGGGCCATGACTGGCGAAGGGCTTATGGACGATGAGCTGATGCCTCTCTTTGAAGCCGCAAAATGGGCACCTTCCTCTTATAATAATCAGAGTTGGAGGTTTGTGTATGCCAAGCGTGACACACCTGTTTGGTCTGTTTTTTTAGACTTGCTCGTTCCTCCTAATCAAATTTGGTGCAAGAACTCGGCGGTTTTGGTTGTTGTCCTTAGTAAGAAAACCTTTGATCGCGATGGGCAAGCCAGTTTGACACACAGCTTTGATACCGGTGCTGCGGTTGAAAACCTGGCTTTACAAGGAACTGCTCAAGGCCTGGTTGTGCATGCTATGCAAGGCTTTGATTATGTCAAGGCTCAAATGGCGTTGGAAGTACCAGATGGGTATGCTGTTGAAGCGATGCTTGCGATTGGAAAAAGAGCTTCTAAAGAAAGCCTACCTATTGAATCTCAACCCTACGAAATGCCTAACCAACGAAAACCCTTGAAAGAGATTGTGATGGAAGGGAAGTTTAGGGGATGATTCGTAGTTTTTCCTACACCTAGAAGGGTTATAGTCTTTGTTTGCTTCTGTTTGAATGGAGTTTGTGTACACTCGACATTGGAAAGACAAGAAAAGACGTCATACCACTGTTACTCCAGATCAGATTGAATATGTTTTGATATACTCAAAAACCATAAAAGATAAAAGGTGGGGTGACTTATTCAACGCTATTTGGCCCGTTCCGCCAACTGGTAGAATACTTAAAGTGGTTTACAGAAGAATTGGCAAAAACAGGTTTGAGATCATAACTGCTTATTGGATGACTTAAAATGGAAAAACATTATGATTCGGAAGAAGATATCTTAGACATTCAGTTTAGTGATAAACCCTATTGGAAAAGCATTGAATTACCGAATGGAGTTGTCTTGGACATTTCGAAAGATGGGGATGTTATTGCTATGGAGATCATCAAAGCCAGTAAGGTTCTAGCTAAGAGTGGAAAAGAAGTGATTGAAGCGGCGAAGGTTGCATCGGTTTAATTCTTAAACACTCAATTTCTACTGTACTTCCACGGTGCATGGCCCCAGTGGATGATCATGTCGACACCGATGTTTTTGGACTCAACGGGTAAGTCGCAGGCACCGTAGCAACTACCCGACCAGATTAGAATAAGGGCCTTGGTGTGTTTTTGGAGATGTTCTTGAATTTCCTTTGCCTTTGGACGGAGGCCATCTGGCAATTGCAAGAGAATTCGTTTGGCTTTGTTTTTTTTAATCGCAGAAACTGCCTTATCTAACTCGAGCTTAAACATCGTTATTCAGAAGCCTTCTTTTTGCTTTTCTTTTCTTGGGGAGATTCTTCTTCCGTTTCTTCCATGGATTCTTCTTCGGTTGCTTGAGACTCTTCTTCAACCTTCTCTTCTACTTCTTCATCGCTTACTCCTTCTTCTTTTTTCTTAGGAATTTCAACAGTCAAACTCTCTTTTTCAGTGTATTCGACCGGCTCGATCTTTAACACACGAATGTCTAATACCCGAACGGGGAAGAATTTATGTAACAAGCCTTTGATGGCTCCTTGTAATTTGTATTCCAATATGTCTCTCATTACTTGTTCAAAGGTTTCTTTTTGAACAATTTCCTTCATCTTTCTTCGGAAGGTTCTTCGTAAGGCACCCTGCACCGAACGAGGTGCTTTGGAACCTGTAACAATGATGGGTTTTACTCGCAAAACAACGTTATCTTGAGTTTTGCATAAAAAGGAATCATCTATTTTATCTCTTCCCCTACGCGCTAGACGCTTAATGGAGTTGGGTGAATAGGCATAGCCCTTGAATGTGGCATATCCTTTCCCTTCTTTCACATCACTGATTGAGAATTGAACTTGAACTTGCTGCTTTTTGGGGTCTCCTGTTAAAACCATCATATTCACAAAGACTGAGCGACCCCTTAACTGTTCAGGCTCTGCTACATAGGATTCGCCGATTACCCGCTCATGAAATAGCTTAGGAGCTAAAATAGGCACCCAGCGCTTTCGGATGATCTTCGTAACAGCCTTTGTAACCGTCTTTGCAACGGCTTTTTCTGCCATACTGCCGAGGAGAAATAGGGGATTTATAAAGGTAGCGATTGGTGTTAAGGATTGGAAATGGCCTCCGCTGGTAACTCATCCTTTTTGCCACGGCTTAGGATATATCGATGTAACGTACCATTGGTTTGAGAGACTACAATACTTGGTCCTCGCGTATACGTATTTGCTTGATCTGGGGTGGAAGGAGGATAATTCGGGTCATTTTTAGGGTGGGTGTGGAACCGAGCGATGACGTTTGGAGGCAAGAGACTTTCTAGATGGGTATCTTTTCCTACATCTGATTCTCGTATGGTCATGTACCTCATTTGTCTTGCAAATTCTTGTACTGCTTCTTGACAAAGATTGTGTATTTTTTCAAGCTCCACTATGGACATGGTTTGGAGAGATTCGCCATTTGTAATGGTGATGCTTTGCCTTTGCTGCCCCTGAACAGAAGCATAGGTTTGTAAAATATCTAAAGAAAACGGAATTATCTTTTTAGGATCTGTCCCTTCTGATCCAAACAAGCCTGGATATTTTTCGACAAAATCAACTATTTTTTCTTTATTTCTAAAATCCCCATTTAACGCTTCTGTAAAATACTGTTCTATATCTTCTGCTATGTTATGCTCTAGTTGTAGTTTAAGGCCCTCTTTAGACCTTACTATATACCCGTGCTTTTCACGTTCCTCTCCTGTTAATTTTTCTAAAACAGTGTGCTCTTTTTCTAATAATCGGGTAATCTCTTCTAGACTGCTATCAAATGTTGCTTCAACTTTATTTAGCCTTCTTACATATTTTACAACCTCCCATTTTGATGCTTCTTTGCTAACATGTCTATAATCCCTGTGGATGTCCTCTGCTAATAGGAGTTTTTGGCTTTGTTGGCGCTCTTGCCATTGTGTTAAATAATGATGAACGGTTGCTTGGTAGCCCCCATACCCTGCTGCAACTAAACTAAGTAAACCGGCTAGTGCCATCCAGCCTTTTCTGTGCTGCTTTGGCTGTTTTCCTCTCTTCATTTGTCTCTTTAAAGGCACTCCTTTTTTAAACTTTTCTATTTTAATTACTATAAAGTAGTTATCTAATGATTGTCGTTATGCTTAAATACAAGCTAAATGAGTAAATATTTACTCAATTAAGTAAAATGTTACCCATAAAACACCTTAATTTATCACATCATTTTTTAGGTGACTATAAGAAATAGTTTACGAAAATTTAGATGAAAAAGAACCTAAACACTACTTGCTCTACACATCCAAATTCACAACTTCCTTGGCATGGGTTTCGATGAATAATCTTCTGGGTTCGACTTCGTCGCCCATGAGAATGGTGAAGATTTCATCTGCAATGGCTGCATCTTCAATTACAACCTTTTTTAGCGTGCGGTTTTCTGGATTCATCGTGGTTTCCCAGAGCTGCTCGGGATCCATTTCTCCTAATCCTTTATACCGTTGAAGAGAGATGCCTTCACCCCCTAATTCTTTTACCCACTTGTCTTTTTCTTTATCTGTTTGTGCATAATGCTTTTGCTTTCCCTTTTTCACTAAGTAGAGCGGCGGCTGGCCGATGTACAGGTAGCCCTTCTCGATTAAGGGACGCATGTAGCGGAAGAAAAAGGTCAAAAGTAAGGTGGTGATGTGGTTTCCATCTACATCTGCATCGGTGAGAACGATGATCTTATGATATCGGGCTTTATCCACATTGAATTCTTCGCCAATTCCCGTGCCAATGGCCGTGATTAAGGTAATGATTTCTTGGCTTGTTAAGACCCTGTTTAATCGGGCCTTTTCCACGTTTAGGATCTTACCTCGCAGCGGTAAAATGGCCTGGAAGGCCTTATTTCTACCTTGCCTAGCACTACCCCCTGCTGAGTCTCCTTCAACCAGGAACATTTCACACTTAGATGGGTCGCGTTCTTGGCAATCTGCTAATTTTCCTGGAAGCGAGCTGCCTTCTAACAAGCCCTTTCTTCGGGTGAGTTCTTTTGCTTTTCGCGCGGCTTCCCTTGCCCGGGCAGCATTGTCCACTTTCTCAAGAATCGTTTTCGTAACTTTTGGATTCTGCTCTAAAAATTCTGAAAGACCTGTACTCATTAATGAATCAACGATGCCCTTGATATCGGAGTTCCCTAACTTGGTTTTGGTCTGACCCTCGAACTGCGGCTCTTGAAGCTTGATGGAGACAATGGCCGTAAGGCCCTCACGGACATCATCGCTTGAGAACTTGAAATCCTGCTTGAACTTGTTTTTCTCGGCGAACGTATTGAGGCAACGTGTGAGGGCTGTTTTGAAACCCACCAGATGCGTACCTCCTTCGATTGTATTGATGTTGTTGGCAAAACTGAAAACAGTCTCGTTATACGACTCATTGTACTGCAAGGCCACTTCCACTTCGGTTTCATCCTTTTTCTTATTCATGTAGAATATGTCATGTAGGACTTGCTTGGACTTGTTGAGATGTTCGACGAAGCTTTTGATGCCTCCCTCGAAAACGAACTCTACCTTCTTTGGTGTTTCCCGTTCGTCTTCTAAACTGATCTTCAAGCCTTTGTTCAGGAAAGCGAGTTCTCGTAGACGCATCATTAAGGTATCAAAATCGTAATTGACTTCGTCAAAGATTTCCCGGTCGGCCTTGAACATGACTTCGGTTCCTGTTATTTTAGGATCCAGGTTTTCTTCGATGACTTTTACGTCATGAACGGGTTTACCTCGGCAATATTTTTGGTAGTAGACTTTGCCATCTCGTTTTACTTTGACTTCCAAGAAAAAGGAGAGTGCGTTTACAACCGAGATGCCTACACCGTGCAAGCCTCCAGAAACTTTGTACGAGCCCTTGTCGAACTTACCGCCTGCGTGCAAAACTGTCATGACAATTTCCAAGGCTGATTTTTTCAGTTTGGGGTGTTCGTCTACGGGAATGCCTCGGCCATTGTCGATGACACATACATTGTTGTCTTTGAGCAGTTTGACTTGGACTTCAGTACAGTGGCCGGCTAAGGCCTCATCTACGCTGTTGTCGACGACTTCAAAGACGAGGTGGTGTAATCCTCTAGGCCCTGTGCTACCAATGTACATGCCGGGGCGTTTCCTTACTGCGTCAAGGCCACCTAGAACAGTGATGGATTTTGCATCATACGTGTTATCTTGAGGCTGTTTTTCAGGCTCTGATTTAGACGGTTCTTCTGCCATTTTCTCGTCGATACGCTATTGAAATATAGACTCTCGGGTTCGTTTATATAATTTGTGTTGTCGTCGACGGAGTTGTCAAGAACTGCCAATCATTACCCATAGCAGTTCTTGATCATGATCAGAACGCCACCCACCTTACTTTCTCTAAAGGCGGCGTTCTGACATGTCGACGAGAAAAGGGTGGAAAAGGGGTTTTGATGAGTTATTGTTTGTTACCTTATAGTGGTTAAAATAGTAAGATTTATAAATGGGAAAGGGTTGCGTCCTCGTATGACTAAATCTGATTTCGATCCAGGCGCCACCCGAGTGCCCCTTGCTCATGAGCTGGGCGGAGATCTCCATGACTTAGGCGAACTTGTTGGAGGCACAGTAGTTGGTCCTGAAGTAGATGTCCATGCAACCTATATTATGCCTTCGGATGTATTTGCCACTCAATTGGCTCTCTTGCCCGTTTCTCCTACATCTCCTGCCCTTGCTGCGCCAATTGTTATGGCTTCCATCGACCAAGCTCAGCCTGTAACAGAAAAATTACCTACATTTCTTCCTTTAACTGGACAGGATGGAATCACACATCAGTATCCGGTTCTTTCTTGCTTTAGCCAAAAACCTGGCCAAAGTGCTGTATATCTTGTAAAAGACCAGAAAAGTCCTACTGGAGAATCTGTTCTTAAAACATGGCTTGACCCGCGTTTCTTGAACGATACGTATGACTCTTCTCCTGCGAGAAGAATAATACCTAAACTTCCTTTTGTTCAAGACCAAATCGCTTTTTTGAGAGCGACGAGCCTCAGGCCAGGAATCATAACAGCCCATGAATGGGAACGAACTGATCAGGCTTATAAAGTCTTATTTCAATACTTTCCTCCAGAAACTCATCCTGTTCTTCAGAATGTGCTTAATCAACGACTGAAAGATCGCAAACCTTTTGATGAAATCAGCATAGCTCGTATGGTATACACCCTTGCTGAAACCCTTAATGATGTAAAAAAATTAGGATTCCTATTCCGAGATCTCAAGCCGGCTAATGTGGTCCTTTCCAAAGAATCAAAAAAACCCATTGTGTTTGACTTTGACTTAATTGGTCGCTTCAAAGGAGCTGTTTCGGGACCTCCTGAAAGCTTTTTTGGATCCATCGCTTACGCCCCTCTAGAAGCTCTCCTTGTCCAAGATGATCTTCAAAGTAGTGAAGGCAAGCGTAAATTCCAACCCATTGCCAACCAACTTGAAACCAACGGAACCTATGATGTATATAGCTTATTTGCTTTGGGATATACTCTTGCTAAGCTTAAGACTCCTTTTGGACCTACCCCTGCAGATAAAGAAGCTGCTAAAGCAGCGGCAAAAACCACGATCCAAGGCATTATCAAAAGAAGCCCAGGTTTACAAAAACAACCCGCAACCCTTGCTGCTCTTTATGAATTTTATACCATCAATGCTTTACGACAAGGAATGATCCCTAAAGTCTATCAAGGAAGACTGGATTACAGTCACGTACCACTCAAGCTAGCTAAGCTATTTGATGGGATGCGTGCGCCACCTAAACGAAGAATGACTCTAGACCGAGTAATGGATTATCTTTGTGACCAGTATCGGATCTCGTAAACTCTATCCTTTCTATGCCAATTGGGGTGTTGTTATTGGGGCTATTTACTCCATGCAAAAGACCCAAGATAGCAAATACATAACTTATTGTTTCTACTATATTAGGTGTTGTTAGAATTTATTTAATACTGTATTTAGTTACAACATCTACTTGCTCTGTTGGTGGTGCTGAGTCTTTCATGACATGTTGGATGGCATCGTAACCATGCAAGCCTTTGAAAAATGGTTTGGCATCTGAACCTGCTCGAAGAGCCGTAAGCAGATATGCTTCGTTACCATATTCATTCCAGTTTTTTAACTTGCCGAGTAGCTCCTGGACGGCTTCTGCGCAATTTCGTACGCTTCTGTTCTTGAATAGGTATTCCAATGTACCTAGGATCATGAGGGTTTCTGCGAAATCTGTGGCTGCGGCCATGTCCTTTGACAAACCCCCTGTGGCAAGAGTCGTTCTGCCTGTGTCATTCATTGCGTTTAGAATTTGAACCAAGCCATGATCTCTGGGAAGAGGGGGCGATCCATTATAACCACTGACTAATTTATTTGCGGCAGATTTCATCAGACCACGAACTGAGAGTCCTTCTCGCAAATCTTCGTGAAATTGCGGATCCAACGCAACTGGCAGTGCCCAGCCTACTGTTGAAAGCAGATGCCTATACGATACGTCTGAACCTTGCTCTTTGTTTCTTAGACTTATAAGAGATTGATATAAGTCAAATGTGGCTGCAGAAGAACCCTGAGGAGATCTAAGACTTATCCTTCCAAATTTACTCGGTTCTCTCACCAAGACTTCGTCTAAATGATCTTCAGGAAGGGCCTGTACAGCTTGATCAAACAATTCAAAGTTTTTCCTCCAGTAACCCATCAATTCGACTAAACCTGCAGCGTCTACCTGGAAGGTTGAAGAAAGTCCGTGAGTTTTTACGGTTAATGGACTTCCTTGGCATAATTTGCCGGCGTTACTCTGCATGACTGAACCTCGGCCGAAGTCATAGTGGGCTCTATTCAATAACGAAGCTGCGTTTGTGGTGGGTGTGGCGCTGGTCGTTATTGTATTCGCTAATGCCGAGCCTTTAGGAAGTTTTCCTTTAGTTGCTAAGATTTCAAGCCGCTTTTTAAGGATGGTGTCTAGTGTTCTGTGCGTATCTTCAATGGCTAATACTTCTCCGGGTGTGAATTGAGCCCCCTGTTCTGAATTTGCTTCTCGAAGATACACAGCAATGCCTACAGGGTCAGAAGACCCTGCAATATACATTTCGTGAAAGCTAACCCCCACATAACGTGAATCTTCCAGTCGCACTATTTCAGATAGACTGTCTTGGCCCGGCAGCTCTTCTGCATGACCTCTTAACCGTTTGATCGCTTCACCGACTAGATTGTGGCCCAGAAGCCCTTTAGGGTCTTCCCGACCGCTGAGTTTTGCACCATCTAACACTGGATCTGTGTAATTTAGACCATAGCTATTCACATCCAGTGCTCCAGCTAAGTAGCTCATTAATCTTAGGCCGAATGTCAACGTTTCTTTTGGCGAAAGCTCAAGATCTGAAGGATTGTATGTATCTAGGTCACTGTCTATAGCCTCATGTGTAGGGGAGAACACAGTTGCATATCGCACGATCTCTTCTACAGAAAGGTTACTGACTTGTAACGGAGGCGCCATGTTCCCTAGCAGTGGGGTGGCCTTTATAAATTTTGCTACTTTAGCCACTTTATGGTAGTATCTTTTCATACTCTTGGCGTTGAGCTCAAAAAATCGAAACCTTTATAAATAAATAATACTACTCTTTAGTAGTATATTAAGGAGGAAACCATGGTACTTGAACAAACAATTGACGAAGAAGAAATCTCACCTGAGATGAAAAAGAAGGATCAATTGATCCTAGTTGAAGTACTCTAGTGATTTAACATGGAAGACATTGAAATCAGTGAAGACGAAGTTGCCCTGGTCGAGGAAATAAGAGGAGACAGCAAGAAGCGAGTCAGCCTCAACCAAAAGAAGCTCTCCAAACAGGATATGGAAGAATTCTTAGGCCTGTAATCGTAAAACTATTTAAACCTGTGAACTGAAAAAAAGGCATGTTTGACTTTCTTAGAAGGCATCTGAGCTTTCTTCATAGAGATCCCAAACGTGAATGGCTTGCTCGACTTGAAAAAAGCCTGAAATTCATTCAAGAATCAGCCGAAGTTGGAATACAAAAATTGACCGGCCCCATGCCTACTGACAAAAAAAGCCAGTTTGATTTTTTCCAACAAACCAAAACTCAGACTGAAGAATTACTAAGATTTGTTGAACTCTTGAAAAAGGAACAAGAAAATTCTACACCTGAATTTCAACAGAAACTCGAACAGCTTTGCTCCTACCTTGTAGAGCAGACTCGCGATCTTCCCTCTGCAGCGAAAGCACCCCCCCCCTCTAGTGCAGGACCTTACCCTTAATCCAATAAATATTCCTATTCTCCACCAAGGTATCATCCGAGAAGAACTAAAAAACTTGTTAGCTCTTAGAAATTCTTTTCCTTATTCTTGATTCGGTTAGGATAACACTTATTTAATTGGGAATGAAGAAACTATAAAATTATTTAAAGCACCTTTGTGCAGGATCCCCTATGCACTGGTGGGAACGTGTTTTAGGCAAACAAGAACATGAGGAGTGGATAGCGGCTATGAAAGAACCCCTTGACCTTCTCATCCAATCCCTCCAACGCTATTTAGCCCACCCAGACACTGAACCTAACTTGGGCGGTACAGACTATGTAGAGCTCCTTAGCGAACAAGTTGAACCCCTCCTTGCTGCCCAAAACCTCCTCGTTTCCCTATCTTTTGGACCTCTGGATGAAGTCAAGCTGACCAAATTCGCTACACTTTTACAACCCGCCCTGGAACTGTTTTCCGACATTTATCCACCTTTTTCTAAGTTACAACCTGTCCAAGAATGGTATGCCCTCACCCAAAACCTCTCCAAGATTCTCCAGAAGTTGTCCTCTACCCAAGATTTAAAAGGACACCTCGTACCCAAACCGGCATGAACGAAATCGCTCGAGGCGCCGAAGCTGTTATCTATCAAGACAAAGAACGTGTTGTAAAGAAACGGGTGAGCAAGGGCTATCGCCACCCTGAATTGGATGCGGAACTGATCAAGGCACGAACCAAGCGTGAGGCTAAATTCATCCACGACTTGCCCATTCCAGGACCGAAACTGCATGATGTGGATGCCAGTACAGTAACAATGGACTTTATTCCTGGCAAAAAGGTAGTTGATGTCATCGATGAACAACCTGAACTGGCCCAGAAAATTGGTGAACACCTCTCAAAATTACACGACAAAAACATGATCCATGGCGACTTGACAACGAGCAACATGATCCTTAAACCTGACGGTGAACTTGTGTTCATTGATTTTGGACTGAGCTTTTATAGCGATAAAATAGAGGATAAATCCGTGGATATTCACCTCTTTAAGGAAGCATTGGAAAGTAAGCATTTTCGTGTGGAAGCCAAAGCATATCGATACTTTTTGAAAGGATATCGGAGCAGTAAGCACGCTGAAGATGTCCTTGAGCGACTCAAGAAAGTCGAACAGCGAGGACGGTACAAGAACAAAGGAAGCTGAACTCCCTGTATACATTATAAGTGTATAAGTCCAAAATTACTTTACACTTCTAGAGTATATAGGTTGTTTTTAAA